>JAQVHZ010000008.1 GCA_028695965.1 Thermoguttaceae bacterium
CCTGATTCAGCAAACAATACAGCAAGGACATTAAAACGACGGAAACGGCGCCCTAGGCGGCGCACAAAATCTGCTTTGCGTACTGCAGAGAGGACATTGTACCCCAAGAAGGTTGCAATATGAGTTTTTTTTTCAATTTTATGCTTTTAGAGACGTTTTATGGATTACAATAGGCGCATTTTACCTATCTTGTGTATTTGTAGGTCTTTTGACTTGTATTTACATAAAGAGATTTGCATATAGAGAAGGCTTATTTCACGGTCTGTCCCTCTTCTTATCGAAACAGACGCCGCGAGTTCGAAAGATGAAGTTTATCGTTCGCCTTTGTGCGGGTAATTGGATCTTGCGTCAATTTTGTCGACGAGCGCTTCGACGTCGATATTCTCAACGACGCCGTCATGGCGCGCCGCCCATGCGGCCGCTGTTCCGGCGGCGGTTCCTAGTTGAATCATGGAGCGCTGCAGTCGGCAGCTTGCAGCGGCGATTTTACTGAGCCCTGCGCCGCGGCACGCGACAAGTATATTTTGCAGCTTGCCTTCCGGAATCAAGCAACGATAAGGAACGCCGTACGCCGTCTTGACTTCTTCGAGTCGTCCCCCTTCGCCGTGCAGATCGCAGGGATGATCCGCTACGGCGATCATATCGTGGTGGGGCTGATTCTCCCACCCCTCGATAAGATCCGATTCGCGCAAGACATATTTCGTCTTGACACGATATCCTTCGCGCAGTCCGAGCATCGGCGCGATGGCGACAAGTTCGTAATTTTCAAAGCCCGGCTGAGACTGCAGCCAGCGCCAATGACTGCGCGCTATTTTTTCCGACTCGATAAGGCATTGGTCGTACCCGAGTTCGATAAGCGCGGCGCCGGGAAGCGCCGCTAACGTATTGACGCAGCGCGGACCGTCGAGCCAACCGGAGACATACGCGCATCGAGGGAAAGGCGCGTCGGAACCTTCTTCGCGTTTGGGATTGTCGCGCGGTTCGATTAAGTAGCAGCGCGAAATAGCGTTAAGCTGCAATTGTCGTTCTTCCGGAGCGCCGACTTCGCCGAAATCGCCGCGCGCGTCGGCGCCAAGCATCGTTTCAAGCCCTAATGCGCGGCAAAGCCAGACGTCGCCCGTGGCGTCGATAAAGACGCGCGCGGCGATACGGATCGTCTCGCCCTTGGCGTTTTCGCACAAGACGCTTCGGACGCGCCTTCCAGAATCGTCGAGTTCCGCTTGAAAAAAAGTAGTTTCGTCAAGAATGGCAACGCGGGTCGTCTCTGTTAGCATATCGCGGGCGGCGCGGTCGAAGGCGTCGGGCAAGAAGACGACGCTCCGATATCCCCCTTCGGGCGGGTTGACGCGCATGAGCGAGTTTTCATACGGCTCGTTCTCGTCGACGAGCTTGAGCCCCATAGGCGCTTGGATTTCCGGATGAGGAAATTCTTTGGCGACGCCCGCGCCTCCTTGCGCTCGCATACGCTCAAATAATTCCTTCGCAATTGCGTCGCCGGGTCCTCCTTCCCAGTTGGAAACAAACGCGTTGGCGCTCGTTCCGCCAAGCCGTTTTTGTCGTTCGACTAAGACAACGTCTGCATTTTCACGCGCCGCCGCAATCGCCGCTGCGATTCCGCCGCTTCCGGCTCCAACGACGCAGACGTCTGTTTCAAGCTCTTGCGCGGGCTCCCCGGTGAATTTCGGACGCGTTAAGACGTTCCAAGAGTCGTTGGCGTCTGGCGCGGCGTCCGTTCCGCAAGCGCAGTTTGCGAATGCGAGCGTTAAAACGATAAAGAGTGTAAAAATGCGATTAGTCATCTTGTGTCCCCTGTCAGCGCGCGATTGTTCGACGTTTGTCTTCCAATGATGATACTTTAGGAAGAATCGAAAGTCAACTGTCTAGAAAAGAACGACGCGGCCGCCTTCTCAAAAAGAATGATTTTTGAGTAAAAATGTTGACGTCTAAGGCGCGTTAGAATAAAATAGGGGTATATGCATTTTTTGGCAGACGATTTTGTGAAGAAAAGACGATAATAGACCAATAACTGTGTAACCATTTTACAGATTGTGTTTTGCGTTTGAAAAAAATATAAAAAAAACAGAGAGATTATCTTGACAAAATAATCTGACGTGAAATAATGTACCCGGTGGTTGGTTTCCTTTTATGGAGGTTTTAAAAATGACTCATCAACGAGAAGAGTACACCGCTCCTGTTTGCGCCGTTCTCTCCTTCCAAGTCGAAGAAGACGTCACCCAATCTTATTCGGCTGGTCGGTCTGAAGTTAACGTTGGTAGCGACGCTACTCAAGACGACTGGGAATAATGAGCGTCGTATGACGCCCCGGTGTGAGCATTATCAATGCGCAAGGGGAGTCGTGCGTCAGCCTAGCCGACGCGCGGCGTGTGTTTAGAATATTCGGCAGTGGTTGGAGTTTTAAAGGAAGCTCCAATCACTGTTGCGTATTTCTATTTCTTGACGGCGCTACACGCGACTTCTTCTTATGTCTTCTTGGTATTTTCTTTATCCGGCGCATTGCTGCGCGCCAGATTCTTCGCCAAAGGCGCGACTTCGTCCATATTCGCGAATAGAGATAATAGAGAATTGAACGCCGACAATTGATCGTGGTCTTTCCCCGTTGGAACGAATCGACTACCGCGAGGACTTGATCTTGGACGATTCCGCGTTCCAGTACGATTTGATTGTCGCCGCAAATGGTGAAAGCGCCTTCTGGCGCTATCTTGACGACTCGATGCAAGACATAATCGCCGGAACGGCGTTGAAAGAGAACGACGTCGTATTTCTTGATTTTTCCGTTTGGACGACGCAAGTAAACGACGTCTTTTCGGTCGCGCAGCATAGGGAGCATGCTCGTTCCGCTCGTCGTAAAGGCGACGCGCGCGTCCGGATTGCGCTCGAACGCTTCGCGCATGATGGCGAAGAATTCCTCAGAGGGGGTTAGAACAACTCCTTGAGTGCGTTCGTTCATTCTTCTAGAGCTCCGTTGACGCGCAATTGTTCGAGGAACGCGCCGACGTCTTTTGCAGCTGTTTCGGCGTCGACGTCGAATCGTGTGACAACGGCGTCGACGAGCGCTTCGGGCGTCGTTTCCTCTTGGAGGAGTTCGGCAAGGAACGCTCCGACTTTATTGAGGTTAAGCATACCGTTGAGATCGATCATCTTTTTGCCAAAAGGGACGAGCACAGCGGAATCAACAATTCGGCGCAAGACGAATTCAGAACTTAGTTTCATTAGTAACTTTCTTTATAAGGGCCGCGCGGCAGCGTTTCGGAGTCAGTTCAGGCGTCCGTCAAGTTCTTCGAAGGACCGAGCGCGCCGCATCGCTTCATAAGAAACTCGTGGCGCGTCGGGTTCCATGGTACAACCGATTTTGAAAACGGGAACTTCCACAAGGAATTTGATAATTTGGTCGAGCGTGTTGCCGAGCGTTTTCCTTCCCAGCGGCGTCATCGTCTGCATCATAAATAGGGTCGCCGCTTCATCGGGCGTGATCTGTTTCGCCCAGCAGGTTTCGGCGCGCTCAAGGAATCCGACCCCCTGGAGCGGAACTTTTGCATTTGCATTAAGCGCGCTTGACCCCGACCAAGGCGTGCCGTAAGCAAACCATTGCCCGTCAATTTTTCTCAGCGCAGGCGCGTCGTCATTCAGGATGAACGCGTTGTCTTCTCCAAATATTTTTATCCAGAGCTGAGTATGAGTCGACTTTCCAGTTCCGCTGTCTGCAGAGAAAAGGTATGCGCGATTCTCGTAGACGACTGCCGAAGAATGGAGTATTAGCCCGTTAAAACGGAGAAGTTTTGCTTGAAATAGGAACCGCGTTAGGTAGTACTCGACCATTTCGCGCGATTCGAGCCCTCTTTCCAATTCTCGTTCAAACTGTTCTTCTGTTAATTCGATGCAGACGTCGGGAGCCGCGTCGTCGTCGACGCGGTACGGCTGCGCTTGTTCGAAACTGCGCGGATATTTGAGGTCGACGCCAACGACGACGTCAGCGATTTTGTACTTTTGCATGGAGTGAATTTTTTTGGTTTTAAGGCGGGTTGCGTTGACGGCGGCGCCAAGCGCGTCAATCGGAGTCGAGACCGTTAGGGTTGAATTTCGAGAGGTCGAGTCCGATACGGCGGTGAAACGCACGCGCTTCGACCGCGTCTGATTTTTTGACGCGTAGGAAGGACAAGACGTTCGTAAAAAAGCTTTTACGCAAAAGGCGTTTTACAGAGAACTTCAACCATAGCGCTGCGTACCCAATCGGTTTAAGAATCGCCGGAGTCTTTTCCAACTCACGTCGTATAACATTGTCGGCGCTTCTCGGAAAGACGTTTGCAAGCAAGTAGCGCAGTTTTGAACAGGAACCTTGCCCGTCTGGATTTTTTAACGCAAGTCGCGCGGCGTATTCCCCCGACCGATCCTTCTTTTGAGATTCGTTCAACGCGTGACGCCGAAATGTAAAGAGCGTCATTTCGTCTAAGACGTCGTCCGATGGAGCTCCATGGAACCAGACGTCTTGCAAACGTTCCACGTTTCGAACAAACCCAAGTTCGCCGTAGCGTTCGAATTCTCGTTCCAATTTCGTGCGATCAAGTTCAGCGCCGAATTTGCGCAGGTAGATTGCGACGTCGAGAAAGAAGCGAACCGTTCCTTCTCCTACAACCCAATGTTTGAGCAGATGCTCCTGCATAAAACGATAGAAATCTTCCTTAGTAAATCGGAACTCCGTACCTTGGTTTAGTACGAGCGTTTCCCAGGATACGTCGTCATAAACGACGGCGGCGCTGTCGGTAAGGTTGTAATGGAGTTCGACGCAGAATTCCGAGCCTTTCCAGAAGACGATATGGTGCGAACTGTCGTGTTGTTCTTGATATCCTTGCGCTTTCAGCGTTTCGACGGCGCGGTCGAGGGCGGCTTGGTTGACAAGGACGTCGTAATCGCCCATAAGGCGCAAGTACGGTTCCGGATAGTACTCGCGCATAACGAATCCTTTGAGAGGCATATAGGGAACGCGCGACTCTTGGAAGGCTTTGTTTACCGCAGAGAATTCCGCCGTTTGACGCGCTTCAACGCCTACGGCGCGCTGCAAATCAGCTATCAACGAGGCAGAGAGCGCCCGCGTGAAAAGATCGGGCTGTTGGAGCGCCATATATGCGGCGACTTGCGAGACGAGTTGGCTTCTTGCGACGTTCAAGAAGAGGTTGTCGTCAAGCGTTTTGGACGGCGTCGGCGCCTTTTGTTCGCAGACAAACGCCGCAAGAAGATCAAGCAAATAACGTTCTTCGTGGAGCAAGATTTCTTTGCGTTGTGTGGAATTGTTGGACGACGTCATATGTTACTTCGCGATAGTTTCTATTTTGTGCCGACGCGTATAATTCCAAGTGAACAGCGTCTTTGCGCTCGTTTATATTGTACAAAAGCGCGGGGCTCTGTCAACACCTTAGCTCTGCGTTTGCGAACCTCTTCCCGGCTTTTGATAATTTCGATTTATTCGTTTGACGTCAATAAAAAAGGCAATGCAAGTGTTTCGCGGCGGAAAATGGAACTAAATTGTTCTGAATCGTTGACGTACAGGAGGAACAATAGATTCTGGTTTAGAATGGTTTGCATATGTTGTGATTTGTAAAGAACTGACGCGCAAGATTCTTTTGTTGCAGAACAGCACAAAGGGTTTCCAGACTCCTTTGACGCGTCGCTTGCGAGGAGTATAATACGTTCTTGACAACTACGCTTGTTAGCTTTGGAAAGACTAATGCATTCTACAGCCGCCCAACCGATCGCCGAACTGAGCAAAGAGGAAAAACGCATGAAGGAGCGCGAGACGCTTGTTTGGGTCGTCTCGCAATTTCGTTCGACGTTTGTCCTTCTCTTAATTGCGTCTCTTGGTCAGACGCTTCTTTCTGGTCTTGGGGTCTACGGGGCGTTTTGTTCTCGGGACGTCATAGACTCGGCGGTCGTCGGCTCTCGGGACCGTTTTTGGACGGCGTCGTTCATTCTGCTTGGCGCAATTGCCGCCTCTATCTGCGTTTCTTTGTTTAATCAAGCGATCACCGAGCGTCTTCGCGCGCGCGCCGACGTAGCGCTCCA
Source organism: Thermoguttaceae bacterium (assembly GCA_028695965.1). GTDB lineage: Bacteria > Planctomycetota > Planctomycetia > Pirellulales > Thermoguttaceae > RUG369. Next base: position 6,076 of record JAQVHZ010000008.1, read on the forward strand.
GCGCCGCGGTCTTTCGACCCTGCTGCGTAAAGATTTTGAATCGACGACGGCGCGGCATACCGGAGACGCGCTCAACCGTCTCACGAGCGACGTCAAGGTCGTAACGGACGGCGCGGCGACGATCGTTCCTTCCCTCGTGTCGATGATAACGCGCCTGGCGTTCGCATTTGCCGCGCTTTGCTATTTCGACTTGAAACTGGCTCTTTTCTTTCTCGTCGCGGGCGTCTTAATCTTTTGCGGAACCTTTCTCTTTCGCAGGAAAATGAAAGAACTTCACAAAGCGATGCAAGCGGCTGAAGGACGCAAACGATCCTTTTGGCAAGAAGCGCTGGGCAATTTGCTTGTCGTCAAAGCGTTTTCGCGCGAGCGAGAAATCGAGGCGCGATCCGACGAGCTGTTGGACGCGCACTACAAGGCGACGATGAAACGACGTAATTTCAGCCTCTTTGCGGGGGGCGGAATCAATATTTTCTTTTCGTTGAGTTATTTTGGCGCGCTCGTTTGGCAGGCGTATCAAGTTCTGAACGGAACGTCGACATTTGGCGCGACAGTTGCTGTTCTCCAGCTTGTCGGGAACGTTCAGTCGCCCTTTGCGGGCCTTTCTGGGCTCCTTCCGCGTTACTACAACGCCATTGCGTCTGCAGAACGCCTTCGCGAATTGGAAAATATGCCGGACGAATCCGGTTCCGACGTCGAGCCGCTCGACGGCGCTAAGTTGTACGACGAACTGGAAGCGATCGTCTTCGAGAACGTATCTTTTCACTACCAACGCGCCGACAAAGAAATCGACGTGTTCAACAACGCGTCGTTTGAAATACCCAAGGGCAAGAACGTCGTGGTGAGCGGACGCTCTGGAATTGGAAAAAGCACGCTCTTTAAGTTGCTCACCGGCGTATGCGCGCCGACGACCGGGCGCGTCTACCTGCGCGCGCGTTCGGGCGAAGTTCCTGTCGACCGGCGCGTTCGCGCGTTGTTTGCGCTCGTTCCGCAGGGCAATATGCTGTTTAGCGGGACCGTCGAGGAGAACCTGACGTTTTTCCGCGAGGGCGTTGGCGCGGAGGATATGCGCAAGGCGGCGAAAATGGCGCGCGCCGAATTTGTCGACGAGTTGCCCAACGGCTTCGAGACGGAATTGGGCGAGAAGGGCGCCGGTCTTTCGGAAGGTCAGACGCAGCGTCTGGCGATCGCGCGCGCCGCGCTTGCCGACGCGCCGATCCTGCTCCTGGACGAAGCGACTTCCGCGCTCGATTCCGAGACGGAAAACGACGTGCTCACCAGGTTGTCGCAAGAGACGAACAAGACGTTTATCATCGTCTCGCACCGCGAAGCCGCCTTTCAGTTTGCCGAACTTGAAACAAAGGTTGCCGGCGACCAGGGCGTCAGCGTTCGAGCGCTTGAAGGCTAGGCGTTTTTCTGGCGGTTGAACGCCGCGTTCCCTCGCATAATTCTTGACGCGAGGAGACGGAACGATTATAATACGCGGCGTCTACTCTCATTTCCTTGAAGAATTAGGAATTTATCGTGTCAGAACCGTTATGGGCGCAACAAGCTCGGCTCCAAGAGGACCTTCGCGGTCTTGTCCGAGGAGAGGCGCGTTGCGACGAATTGACGTTACAGCTCTTTTCCTCAGACGGAAGCCCTTATCAAGAGCGTCCTATAGGCGTCGTATGGCCGCGAACTGCCAAGGACGTCGCGGCGTCGGTCCAGTACGCTGCGGAAAAAGGGTATTCGATCCATCCGCGCGGTTCCGGCACGAGCGGCGTCGGCGCCTCGATCGGTTCCGGACTTATCCTTGATTTCTCGCGTTATATGCGCCGCGTCTTAGAGACGGGCGACGATTACGCGCGGGTCCAGCCGGGCGGTATTCGCGAACGCGTGAACGGTATGCTGCGTCAGTCGGTCGGCCGCTTTTTCGCGCCGAGTTCCGGGCACGTGCCGACGGGCACGATCGGGAGCATCCTCGCCGTCGACAATGTCGGTCCGCGATGGCTGCGCTATGGCGCTCCGCACGAGAGCGTGCTCGAGTTGGACGTTGTTTCGGCTTCGGGCGAGCTGTGGAATTTGCGTCCTTTCCCCGCTCAGCGCGATTTCAGCGGCGTTCTGCCTGAAGACCGCGTCGTCTTTCGGCGCCGATTTCTCAACGCGGCGCTTGCCGAAGCCAACGCGCAGTCTTATCTTCGAGACGCGTCGCTCTTTGACCGAAAATTTGACGACGAATTAACGAACTCGGTCGGTTCCGAAGACGCGTCGCTTTTTGGACTCGATTTTTCCGACGGTTACGGAGTCCGATCTTTTCGTTCTGACGTCGTTCGCGAGGAATTCTTTCGCCGCGCGTTTGGTCAGTCTGCTCGCGTCGTCCGCGATATGGTCGGCCGCCGTCCTTGGGCGGACGTCTTGCGCGTCATACGCAGCTATGAGCCGTATCTAGACGAAGAACAAGCTCAAGCTGGTCCGCTTCGCTGCGGCTACGCGCTGCGCGACGTCGTGCGCGACGGCTTCGATCCGACTCGGCTGTTTGTCGGCTCCGAAGGCACGTTGGGGATTATCGTCGAAGCGAAATTGTCGACCTTTCCAATATCGCAGTCGAATTGCGCGGCAATCTTGCTCTTCGATTTGCTCGACAAAGCGACGCGCGCCATTCCAGGAATTTTGGCCTATTCTCCAACCCTCTGCGACCTCATTGACAGCCGCGTCATTTCCCTTGTCCGCGACTGGGATTCGCGATTTGAGACGATCTTTCCCGTTACCTATGAAGCGGCTCTTGTCGTAGAATTCGACACGCTGGTCGACAACGATCTCCGAGCGCGCATGAACGATTTGCTCCAATACGCGCGTTCAGAATGCGGTTCCCTTGGCGGCTGGACGGCGTTTTCTCTTGAAGAGCGCTTAATTTTTCGCGATCTTTTACGCAAGTCGAGCTGCGCGCGATTGAGGATGGCGCCTTCTTTTCAGCCTTTTCCTTTTTGGGACGACGCGCGCGTGCCCGTCGAATCGATTACCGATTTTTTGCACGACGTCCAGGATCTTTTCAAGCGCGAGCATATCGTCTATTCGGTTGGCGGCAACGTTGGGGTCGGCCATTTGTCGATACAGCCAATCCTTCCTAATTTGGACGAAGAAGAACGCCGCGCGTTTGCTCTGTCCGATCGCTATGAGGAAATTGTCCTCTCTTATGGAGGGGAAATTGGCGTCGCTAAGGGCAACGGTCGGGTCCGGACTGCGATATTGCCAAAGCGGTATCCGAATCTTTTTCCTGCGTTTGTCAAAGTGAAGGACGCGCTTGATCCGGACAATCGGCTCAATCCTGACTGCGTCGTTTCGCCTGAAATGAGAAGAAAGGCGTCGCTCGATCCGGAACGGCGTTTCGAACGCGCGGCGGAGCAGGGCAAAGAATTCGATTTCTGCGACTATCTTGCGCCGGAAACAGACGCTGTTTTGCGCGAAAGCGCGCTCCATTCCCGTTTGATCGCGCGGCGCGCGCCCTTCGACCTGGACCGACTCGAACGCGACGCGCAAATCGACTGGCTCAATCGTCCGAAACGTTCGCAGCTTGAGTTTCAGCTTGCTTGGAATCCTCCTGAGATTTACGCGCCCATTTACCAGTGTTCCGGGTGCGGACATTGCCGCATTAGGACAGTGGAAACGAGAATGTGCCCCTCCTTTAGGAACAGTCCGGAGGAGCAGTCGTCGTGCCGCGCTAAGGCGAATCTCCTGCGCGGGGTCCTGGACGGAGACTTAGAGCTAGAGTCCTTGACGCGCGACTCCGCGCGGAAAATCGCCGAGCGCTGTCTGCGCTGCCATTGCTGCGAATCGGAATGCCCCGCGCAAGTTGACGTCCCGAAGCTGACCTTCAGACTGACGAGCGCGTACCGCGCCGCGACGGGGCTAGGCATAGCGGAGCTCTTTGCCGTTCGCGCTAATTTTGCGCTTGGCCTCGTAACGCTCTTCTCGAAATATGTCGTTCGCGCGCTGCAGAATCAGAAATTCCGTTGGCTGCTCGAGAAAGTTCTAGGGATCGCCCAAGGACGCAAACTGCCTCGTCTGGAGCGGCGCTCCTATTTGAGCGATATTAAGAAGCGGAGAAAAAACGAGGAACTTCTTTCGTTAGACCTATTCGCCAACACAGACGAAGAGATTGGCGCGGACGTCGAAAAGAAAATGGAACAATATTGCGTTACTTACGCGCCCGCCGTCAAGAAAGCGCAAAAGAAAGTCGCGCTCTTTATCGACTTATTTGCGAATTATTTTGACGCGCAGCTCGTCGACGTTACCTTGGAGATACTCGAACGCAACGGCGTCGCCGCCTTTGTTCCGACCCGGTCGCAGACGTCGGGGGCGGTGGCGTTTGCATTGGGCGATTTGGACCGCGCCGAAGAATTTGCGACCCGAAATGTCGCGCTCTTCCGGGAAATTACGCGCGACGGAAGCGAAATACTTACGTTGGAGCCCGCGAGCGCCATATGCGTCAAGCGGGAATACCCTTACTTTTGCAGCGACGCCGACGCGGAATTCGTCTATGCGAACACAACCGACGTCGCTACGTATCTTGCGCGGCTCCTGCGCAGTAACGAGTTTAACCGCGGCGCTCTGCGCTCACTTGCGCCCGACCGCAAATTGACGATCGCGTATCACGCGCCGTGCCGCTCGCTCGCGCTTTCTAGAGCCGCCCTTTACGCGACCACGCCGACGCAGACGCTGCTCAACTGCATACCGGACGCGGAGATTCGCCGAGTAGAACGCGGCTGCTGCGGGTTTGCGGGCTATTCCGGGTTCACGAAACGCCGCTTTTCTGAAAGTTTACGCATCGGCGGACGTCTGCTCCTCGAGATGCGCGACCCCGAATTCGATTACTGCGTGTCCGAATGCTCGTTTTGCAACCTGCAGATCGCTCAAAGCGGCGTGAAACCGGTGATACACGCTCTGAAGCTGCTTGCGGTCTCTTACGGTATCCTCACTCTCGAAGAAGCTGAGTTGAAAACGATCTAAAAGCTATTGGCTACCATTGCGCCATAAGCTTCTTAGCCAGAACGACGCATTCGTTTGCCGTTTCGCTGTATCCGTCGGCGCCGATCGAGTCGGCAAAGTCTTGAGTAACCGGCGCGCCGCCGACCATTGTCTTGACGACGTCGCCAAGGCCCGCGTTCTGGAGCGCTTCAATGGTCAACTTCATTTGCGGCGTCGTTGTCGTCAGGAGCGCGGACATACCGACGAGCGTCTTCGCGCCCTCGCGCGCTTGAACGGCTTCGACGAATTGTTCCGGCGCGACGTTGCAGCCGAGATCGACGACTTCAAATCCGGCGCCTTCCAAAGTCGCGGCGACGAGATTCTTGCCGATATCGTGCATATCCCCTTTGACCGTGCCGATAACGACGCAGCCTTGTCGTTCGACGCCCGCTTGTTTCAGGAGCGGATTCAAGAGCGCCATCGCCTCTTGCGCCGCTTTTGCCGCCATAAGGAGTTCCGGAACGAAGTATTCTCCTTCGTCAAAGAGCTCTCCGACTTCGCCCATAGCGGTAACGACGTGTTCGTCAAGAATTTCTGACGGCGTTAAGCCGGCGTCGAGCAGTTTCTGCGCCGCTTCTTCTGCGACGTCAAAATCGCCGTCGACGATCGTTTGATAGAGTTCAGAGCGTTCTTCGGACATAGCGTCGTTCCTTTGTGACAATAAGCGTTGTTGACGGGTATGATTAGGTTTCTTGCGTTATCGTTCCGGCTTGGGAATCTTTGTCGGTCCGGTTCGGCCTTCGTATCCTCGTCGGCCGCGTCTGCCTCGTTTCTTTTTCGATTCGCGGTCGAATTGGAAGATCGTCATTTGCTGACCGACTTTTTCGCGCATCTCTTCGATTCTGTCCCGCAGCCTTGCTGCCGTTTCGAAGTCGAGATTGTCGGCCGCCTCGAGCATTTCTTTTTCAAGTTCGTCAAGGTAGTCGAGCGTAATCATCTCGGCGTCCGACGCGCATCCGACCATTTCGCCAACGCGTTCGCGCGCTTCCGCTTCCGCCTGAATGCCCGCGCGGACGCCCCGCGTAACCGTTTCCGGCGTTATGCCGTTCTCCTCGTTGTAGCGCTCTTGGAGCTGACGACGGCGTTCCGTTTCGATAATCGCTTTGCGCATCGATTCGGTAACTTTGTCGGCGTACAGAATGACTTTCGCGTTGACGTTTCGCGCGCTTCGCCCGATCGTCTGGATGAGGGAGGTCTCGCTTCGCAGGAACCCTTCTTTATCGGCGTCCAAAACGGCGACAAGCGAGACCTCGGGCAAGTCGAGCCCTTCGCGCAGCAAGTTGACGCCGACGAGCACGTCAAACGCGCCCGCGCGCAGGTCGCGCAGCAATTCGACGCGCTCAAACGCGTCGAGCTCGCTGTGCAGCCACTTGCATCGTACGTTTTCCTTGACGAAATAGGCGGCGACGTCTTCAGCGAGCCGTTTCGTCAGCGCGGTAACGAGCACGCGTTCTTTTTTGTCGGCGCGCTCGAGGATTTGTTCGTGCAGATGCTTGATTTGAATCGCCGCGGGCACGACTTCGACGATCGGATCGAGCAGGCCCGTCGGTCTGATGACTTGCTCGACGACTCTGCCTTGCGACTGTTCGAACTCGTATTCGCCCGGCGTTGCGCTGACGTAGACGACTTTATCGACGCGTTCTTCCCATTCTTCGAACTTTAAGGGTCGGTTGTCGTATGCGCTTGGCAGGCGGAATCCGTGGTCGACAAGATTCTTTTTTCGGGCGCGGTCTCCGGCGTGCATCGCGCGAATCTGCGGCAGCGTAACGTGCGATTCGTCGACGAAAAGCAAGAAATCTTTGGGGAAGAAGTCAAACAGGGTGTCCGGCGGGACGCCCGGCGCGCGATTGGACAAGATGGCGCTGTAGTTCTCGATACCCGGACAGAATCCGCATTCGAGCATAAGCTCCATGTCGTATCGCGTGCGCGCCATGAGGCGCTGCGCTTCGAGCAGCTGTCCTTTTGTTCGAAACTTCTCGACTTGCGCGTTCATCTCCTCGTTGATTCTTACGATCGCCTCTTTGATTTTTTCCTCGGGCAAGACGAAATGTTTTGCTGGATAAATAAACGCGTCGTCTACTTTTTGGATCGTTTCAAAGGTGACGGGGTTGACGTAGGAAATCGCTTCGACTTCGTCGCCCCACAACTCGACGCGCAGTCCAAACTCTTCATAGGAGAGCCTGACGTCGATCGAATCGCCGCGGACGCGGAATTGTCCGCGTTCCAGAGCGACGTCGCTTCGTTCATATTGTATATCGACGAGCTTCCGGAGCAAGTCGTCGCGATCGATTTCCGCGCCGACTTTTAGGGCGATCGTCAGGTCCCTATAATCTTCCGGGGAGCCTAAGCCGTAGATGCTGCTCACGCTTGCGACGACAATAACGTCTTCGCGGCTGATGAGCGAACTTGTCGCGGCAAGGCGCATTCGGTCGATCTCGTCATTGATTGCCGAGTCTTTTTCAATATAGATATCGCGCTGGGGAATATAAGCTTCCGGCTGATAGTAGTCGTAGTAACTGACGAAATAGGAGACGGCGTTATTTGGAAAGAACGCTTTGAACTCGTCGTAAAGCTGAGCGGCGAGCGTCTTGTTGTGAGACAAGACAAGGGTGGGTCGCTGCAGTTCCTGAATGACGTTGGCCATGGTAAACGTTTTGCCCGAGCCGGTTACGCCAAGAAGCGTCTGGCTCTTGGCGCCCGAACGGAACCCGTCGACAAGTTGTTGGATCGCTTTCGGCTGATCACCCGACGGTTCAAACGGTTTACACAGTTGAAACATGCGAAATCCTTTTGCGCTGGTCTTTATCAGCAACGTTAGTTTAGAGTTTTAACCAATTCCTCGTCATCGCCGACCTCTTGACGACGTCAAGCGCGTCTTGAATCCTCAACGCTTGCTCGAAATCTGCGCCGTAAGAACGACCGTCGGCGATCGAACGATAGAACATCGCCAGCGAGGAGACGTGCGCGCGGAGCCAACCGACTGTCGCTTTGGGAGAAGGAAATTCGCATTCGGGCGTTTCGTATCGCGCTCCGCAGGCGATCCGCGTCCAGCCGGAGTCTCCGCCGTGTACGCCCGATGGGATTGTCGCGTCGAAGAATTCGAGGTAGTGCGGGTCCATCAAATTGAATCGCAACGCGCCTCGCGTACCGCATATTTCCAGCCGGAGCTCGTCTTCTGTGCCGGCGAACAATTTCGTCCCTTCAATGACGCCGGTAATCGCCGCCCCGTCGTCGGGGTCGCCGACGGCGAGGGGCATACGGCTCGGATCCGTTTCGAACGCGGTATTGTTCGGATGTTCGAATATTCGGTCGGTCGGAATATTGGGGATCGATTTAGCGCTTGCTTGGGCGTCAAGCCCTCTCGTGATTAAGGTAACGGAGTCTTCCGCAAGAACGTCGCGCGTCTCGACGTCGGCAAGCGTTTCCCCAGGCTGCAGCGCGCGGACGGGACGCGTCGGAGAGAGGGTCGTCGATTGCGCAAGGAGTTCTGCGGGCAGCCCGACGAGATAGTCAACGAGGTCGAGCAGGTGCGAGGCAAGGTCGAGGATCGAGCCGCTTTTGAGGTCGTGTTTCCAGCGAAAGGGCGTGGTCGGCGAGAGCATGCTTGTGTGGTAATATCCGAGCCGATATTGAATAATCTGCCCCAATCGTCCGGCGTCGATAAGCTCTTTAGCGCGTCGAATTGCCGTGAAGCCGCGCATATGAAACGCGGTCGCCGTAACGCCGCGATAGAGTCGGTCGCCGTCGGGACCGCATTTTGCAAGCGCATCGCGCAGAACGGCCGCTTCGCGCGCGTCGGCGACGATCGGCTTTTCGCAATAGACGTGCTTATTGGCGTCGATCGCGGCCAGCAGCGCGTCCAGGTGCAGGGCGTTCGGCGTGCAGATGTGAACGACGTCGATTTCCGGCGAGTTGATAAGTTCGAGATAATTGTCGGTCGACCAGTCGCAGCCGATCGTCTCTTGCGCGCGACGCGACGTTTCTGGAGTCGACGCCGCAACGCCGACGATTTTGCCCGTAACTTCGAGGTTAGGGGCGTAGTAGGGAAGGGTTGCGTAACAATAGGCGTGCGCCTTGCCAATCATGCCGAATCCAACTAAGCCGACTCTAAGCGTTTGTTTCATAAGACAACCCCCGTCTTTACCTTGGAAATAAGTATAAAAAAAGAGTTTCGACGAAAATCGAAACTCTTCATAGTGGGCGCACATGGACTCGAACCATGGACCTCAGCCTTATCAGGGCTGCGCTCTAACCAAACTGAGCTACGCGCCCAACCGCTTAAGAGAACCGACCGTTTAGACGCTCCCTCAACGTTCCTCAGATTCTAAACGAAAACGCTTTTTTGGCAAGGGCCTTTTTATAATTTTGTTTCTGTTCTCAACGGTTTATGAATCGTTACGTACGGAGGCGCCGTCGAGAGAACACGCGCTTTATTGGGCAAGCTATTCTTTCTGGCGCCTTTGAGGAAACGCCGCTCAGCGCTACGGCGCTAAAATGAGAAAATTTAGCCTTGCGTCGACGTCTCTGCAACTTGCTCGGCCGTTAACGAGCGCCCCGACCTCCGCCGCCCTATTGGCGTCCGGTTCTTCCTCCCCTGCCTCCTCCGCCTTGCGCTCTTTCGGCTGGCTGCCGCGTCGCGCCTTGTTGTTCTTCCTGGAAAGCGGGCTCGACGTCTTGTTCTGTTGGAGCCGCGCCGCCTTGCGGCTCTTGAGCGGCGTTGGCGCTTAACGAATCATAGCGAGTTTGACGCTGTTCTCTTGCGCCGCGCAGCGTGTTGAGCAGTTGTTCTCTTCGGGACGGCGGTTGTTCTTGCGCGGGCGCGACAGCGCTCGGCGCCGCTTCTTCGCTAGTTTCGTCGACTTGCGTCTCTTGGACGGCGTTTCCGCTCAAGGACTCGTATCGAGCTTGACGTTGTTCTCTTGCGCCTCTCAGCGTGTTGACGAGTTGTTCTCTTCGGGACGTCGGTTGTTCCTGCACAGGAGCGCCGGCGCTTGGCGCCGCTCCTTCGCTTGCCGCGCCAAGGCTCGCGTCCATGCCGACGCCCCCGCCCATGACGGGATCGACCGGACCGCTTGGCATACCCGACATTGAGCCAGCGGCGACGTTAGTCGCGACGTCAATTGTTCCGAACGCGTCTGTCGGCGCTGCAGAACCGGCTCGCGGCGCCGTTCCGCCGATCGACGCAGCGGCTGAGTCAATAGCGGCAAATGGGTCGCCGACAGGTTGGACAGCGCCTCCTGAAGTATATCCAGAGGTTCTCGACGAATCGATTTCGAAGAGCCCGGAATCAAGCGTCTGCGCGCCGACCGTCTGCTGAGACTGTTCCGACGTCAATCCGCCCAGCAGTACGGCGGGGCCAAATCCTTTTCCTAGGGTCGTTAAATCTTTATAAAAGACTTGTCTTGGCGGAATCGTCGTGCCGTCAATGACGACTTCAGCGCGCGCCGTTTCGTCGGAACCGTCTAAGAAACCGATTACTTGACCGCGATAGACGTCCCCCTGCGCTGTAACTTTGTTGTAGAGTTGGCGCATTGTCGGCAGATCGACGAGCTCTTTGGCATAGAGCCACGAGGCGTGCCGGAAGTCTTTTGGCAGCGCCGCCGACGGCTCGGGACGGCGGCTGACGATCGTCTGCACGTCGGTCGCCGACAGCCCCGGTATCGCGGACAAGACGACGCGCGGCGCCGCGTTGATATTGACGCGGCCGACGATCGTCGTTGACGCGCTTGTCGAGCAGTAGTCGAGAAATTGAAAGAGCTTTTCGATGTTCTGAGAGCTCCTCGAGTCGGGAATAGGAGAATCGTAGACGACGTTGCCGACAACGACGCGCGCTCCGACGATATCGAGCGGTGTGTTCAGCGCGGTTGTTGTGTTCGTTGCATAGTTGAGTTGAACGGAACTGAGCGCGCCTTGCGTGAGGGGAGCGCCGTCTGCGGCGACGTTGTTTGGAGCAGTTCCGGCGCCGACCGCGTATCCGGATCGACGCTGCGAACCTCTCCGGGTCGTTCGCGCATTAGCGCCGCTTGTATCCTCCGTTGGAGCTTGCGGACCATATTGCCGATAGAGCACGACAAATTTTGCCAAATCGGCGCCGACACGGGTCTCCAGCTCTTGATAAAGGAACCGCAAGTTCGCCGCGTTGAGGTCGACGCGCGCCTCTCCTGTCGGATCGACGTCTTTTTCGGCGCTGAAGACGGTCAGCAGTTCTTTCCATGGAACAGATTCCGAGCTGGAGCTTTGCTGAGGCGACAGTCCGCCAATAGAAGTGAGCGAACCGCCTAGCGTCTGTTCTTCTTCCGCCTGAATCTTATCGGCGTTGTAGGTAAAATTCTCGTCCGAGCCGTAAAGCTGCGAGCGCGTTACGCCGCGCGCGAGCAGGATTTCTTCTAGGAAGACGGGCACGGCGTTTCTCGGGCTATACGGCAAGTTCTTACTAGCGTAATAGGCCGCTTCGCCGCCGTTGGCTCTTGGGTTTTCGTCTGGATCGATCCAGTCGAGGATAGAATCAGCCGCCGTCGCCGTCATGCCGGGCATTTTCATGAGCGCGTTTCTGCCGGCGCCGGGCGTCTCGTTTTCCCAGGCGAGCGCCGCTTCGAGATTGAGCCGCGTCGATTCGTCGACGAGTCCGTAACGAATCCCTTCAATTTTCGTATCGAGAAAGACAGGCGAGACGACGGTGAATCGCGACGAGTCTTCGCCCCCTTCGTCAATTGTCAGCAGAGGAACGGCGCAGAAATAGTTCGGATTGTTGTAGAGACCGCCGAACTGCGCGCGCTCCGCAGGACTCGATTCAATGGCGCCGATAAGAAAGACGACCGCCGAACGATTGACGCCCCTGACGAGAGAGTCGAGCCCGCGCGTCTGCGTCGCGTCGCGTTCTGTCTTCATGAGAAACAACAACGCAGCCCCGCTGAGCGTCAACGTCGTAATAACGAGCGTTACGATCAGGAGCATGACGCCGCGTCGCGCGCTGCGACGCGTCAAACGAGCGGTAAGGGCGTAATGGTCCATAATAAGACGGTTGAGATACTTACTTGTCGGTCGCGAGCCGTTCAATCGATGTAAGCTCGTCTTATCGCCGACAATTTGTGCAAGGTTGACTTCGGGGCGCCTGTCTCGTCGAATAGTCCGGAAGTGGGAAAGCGGTTTCGATCTCGCGGATTGTAACGCCCCAATTTGCTTTCTTTTTGAACGAGCTCTATAATCTCGTTCCGATCAGAGTCTAAAAACGTCTCTTCGGCAAGCACGCTTTTCATGATGAACGGGTTAGTCTTTTCGTCTTCATCGTCGTTCTCCTCATTGAGGATATCAGACCCGTACTCCAGCGAGTCGGCAAATTTCGTGAAGATGATTTCATCGACGTTTCGGTGCGACAACGCCGAGGTGATGAAGCGCCGCATTGTCTCGCGCTGCATCTCCTCATGCCATATCGCGGGGGGCTCTGCGGCGTCTTCTCCATTGGCGGAATCGGAGAGAAGAACGTCGGCGGATTCGTTAACGTTGGAACTCGGTCTGTCGCCTCGCTTAACGGGGTGCGTTTTGTTGGGATCGACAACGACGGTCGACGATTCTTCGGGAATATGAGTAGGAAGCTCTGCGCTCGGACACGAGAGTCCTAGACAGATGGGAACGCCTAGCGCGCACCACCGGTCGAAGAACCGGTGTAGTTCTATTGGGTCGCGCGGATAGGTTGCATTGTCAGAAAGACCGAAATTGACTTCAAGATAAAATCCGTCGAAGACCCTGCGGCTTGCGACGCGCATTGCAAGTTCCAAAGGCGTCATATCTTGCACGATGCAGCGCGAGGAGTCGCCAAAGGGCTGATCGAATCCTAGAAAAGCTTGTGCTTTGGGATGTTGCCGCTTGATTTCAAACGCCAACTGCGCGGCTAAGACAAGACGCGTTTCAATCGTCGTGCCTTCGACTTTAGATTCGACGTTTGTGGCGACGATCCAGCGCTTGGCGCGCTTGCCGTCGCGTTCGAGCAACTTGGAGACGTACCGCTTAAAATATTGCCGAACTTCCTGTTCCGGGCGATCATCGACGAATCTCGGGGGCATCTCTCCCCAGCGGATGAGCGGTCCGATCGTTGTCGACAGGTTGCGGGATTCCGCGTGCCCCATAGCGGCGTCGAAAGGAAACCAGTTGTAGTCTCCGTCGTCGTGCTCGATATTGGCCCAGTAGAAATCCGGATTCAGCGTTTGGAAAATCGGATCGATTTTAGGACGCGCTTTGCCTCCCTGCGGCACGAAGACGGAGTCGTACAACTCTGGCCACGAGGAGTCGACAGGACCTGAGAACCCAAATCGAGTAACCCACCGAGAGCTGAGGTCGCCTCGAACCGTCAAGACCCTGGAGAGATATTGTTCGTTGACTTGCGCGCTCAATGTGCAGAGCGATTTGAAAAAGTCGAAAGAACGGTCGTCAAAATTGGGGTCGTTCTTATCGGCGATGCAAAGACGCGTGAAGCGGCGGATGGCGTTTCGCGAGGACACGCGAAGATTAATAGAGGGCACAAAGCCGCGCATGAGCCAATCGCAACTCTTGTTGAATAGTCGAGAGAGTTGTCCGCGCGCGAGTTCGAGATAGAGGGGTCTGGGCGTTTCGGAAGGAGAAAGCGTTTCCGTCGACGCGAAAAAAAAGCAGCCGTGCGCGTCGATAAACGGAACATATAGGACGCCTGCCTCGTCGGAACGCGTGCGTAAGACGAGCATATCGCGCGTTTCGGAGCATCGTTCGACGCGCGTTTCCGTGACGGCGGGCGCGCGCATACGACGCGCTATGAACGCGTATTGCGCCAGCGTCGGATCTAAAGCTCGACGCGGATAATAAAAACGAAATTCGCCCATATATTTTTCTCTTACCGAGTTGTCTGTGCTTGGTTCACGGAGCGTTTCTTTTGTCGACCGCGCCCCTGCCGACCTCCAATGAGACGAGAAGGGACGAACAAAAGAGACCTCGACGCCTTCTCTCGCTCGTCCTTCATTCTAGAATATAAAGGAAATGAAAAAAGAATCAACGCACGCGCTCTTGATTTCGATTTTTTTTTGCCTTTTACACATATTTTTGCGAAACAGGATATAAAGCTAGGCAAAATAAAAAATTGAGGAAATTTGCAACGCTTAGAAAAATGCGTTAATGTGTGAAAAAATAGTGATTTTATGAAAAAATAGCCAAAAACGCACAGTTGCTCCTAGAAAGAAAGACTGTTGTTCTGTATAATGAGCGAAAACGAACGCTGTAATGTTAACGACGTTTCGTAGTCCTTACGCGTTCAAGATCGTTCAATATCCGTAGAGCACATCTTCGGTATATTTCCCTTAAATTGCAATTTAGGAGTAAATAATGAGTTTCCAAACTACCCGACGTGATTTCATCAAGAAGTCGACTATCGCTGGCGCCGGTTTCCTTTGCGTCGCTGGTTCCACTGCTAAGGTCGCTCGCGCTTCCGCGCTTGAAAGTCTCGCGATCGCCGGTATCGGCGTAGGCGGCAAAGGCTCCAGCGACATCCAACAAGCCGGTCTTTACGGCAAAGTCGTCGCGTTGTGCGATATCGACCGCAACACGCTCGAAGGTCAAGCGAAGAACTTCGCCGAAACGAATCCGAAGCTCTACACGGACTATCGCGAACTCTACGCGGAAATGATGGACAAGATTGACGCCGTTGTCGTCAGTACTCCCGACCACACGCACACCTGTATTACCGCTGAAGCGTTGAAAGCCGGCAAGCACGCTTATGTTCAGAAGCCGCTGACGCGCACCATCGGCGAAGCTCGCTATCTTGGCTACCTCGCTCGTAAATACGGCGTCTGCACCCAAATGGGCAACCAAGGTTCCACGCTTGACTCCATGCGCCGCTGCGTCGCGCAAATCAAAGCTGGCGTCATTGGCGAAATTCTCGCGGTTCACATCTGGACGAACCGTCCGATTTGGGCGCAAGGTCCGGATCGCGATATGACCCTTGCGAAATTCAAGGGCCAACTCGCTGATGAAACCGACGATCCGGAAGAAATCGAAGAACTTTACGAAGAAAAAGTCGCTCAAGTCCAAAAAGCCCAAGAGCGCATTGACTGGAATTCTTGGATTGGCTGCGCTCCGATGCGCGAATACTGGCCCGGTCTCTACCACGACTTCCAATGGCGCGGCTGGTGGGACTTCGGCACCGGTTCGCTTGGCGACATGGCTTGCCATACCGCCAATATGCCGTACGGCGCTTGCGACCTGAAATTCCCGACCGAAGTTGTTGCGGAATCCTCCGGTCACGACTACAACTCGTTCCCGGCTTCCTCCAAGATTTGGTTCCAATTCCCAGCCACCGACAATCGCGACGCGATCGAAGTTACCTGGTTCGACGCCAGAACGCGGCCTGACGCCAAGATCTTTGAAGAATACGCCATTGAGAATCCGACCGACTCCGGCGCGATTATCATCGGCTCCAAGGGCTGCGCGTATAGCCCGGACGACTACGCTCAACGCTACGAACTTCGCGCTAAGGGCGGCGCCAAGATCGACGAAATCGAAGGCGTCGAATGGCGTAAAGCTCCCGAAGACCAACACTCCGGCAACTTTGACGCGCGCAACAAACTCGAATGGGTTACCGCGATCAAAGAAAACGATCCGTCGATCTGCTGGTCCAACTTCCCGGACTTCGCCGGTCCGCTCACCGAAACGATCCTCCTGGGCAACCTCGCCGTCTATGCGGCCGCCGAAGAGGGCAAACGCGGCGAAACGATCAAGTGGAACGCCAAGAAACTCGAAGTTACCAACCTTGACGAACTCAAGACCCCGGGCGTCGCCGAACTCGTTCGTCCGGAATACGAAAACGGCTACGAAAAGATCGACTGGTCCTTCATTGACGAAACCCTCTAATCGAATCGAACGCTTGAGCCTTAATGAACCGCGCGTTTGTTAAGCAAGGTTAAAAAAAGAGACGACTCGCAACAAAAACGGGTCGTCTCTTTTTTTAGCAAGAACGGGAACAGCGAAATGAAGCGAGGGTTCTCCGAGCGGCTTAACGCTTAAAGAGATTCTTCATCTTTCCCTCGAAACGATTCGGTTCCGGCTCGTCGTCGACAGGCGAACGCGTCCGTTTGGGCTGTTCGGTTTTCCTGCGAGTGAGCGACAACGTCGGTCGTTGCGGGCGGTCAGTATCGCTTTCTTCGTCGTACGCCGACTCTCTTGAGCTGCCGAGCCTTTCCACAGCGGCATGAGTTTGTTCCGTGTTCGCCGGGGCGGCGCCGGTTACGGAACCGCCTAGTTTTTTAGCGAATCGCTCTAAGCTGAATTGCGCCTTGCCGCCGAAATAGGTTTCGATCGCGGCGTCCGACGAAAGCACTTCGATAGGCGTTCCGGAACAGAGGACTTTCCCATGGCTGATGATATAACTTCTGTCGGTAATGGCGAGCGTCTCGTCGACTTGGTGGTCGGTGATGAGCACGGCGACTCCAGTTTCGGCGAGTTCGCGGATCACCTTTTGCATCTCTTCGACGGTAATCGGGTCGACGTTGGCAAACGGCTCGTCGAGCAGCAAGATTTTCGGCTCGGCAAGGAGGGCGCGCGCAATCTCTAAGCGTCGCCGCTCGCCGCCGGACAGACCGCCGGTCCCGCCCATGCCGACTTTCATCTTGCGCAGATGGAGTAAATTGAATCGTTGGAGCGCCGCTTCGCACCGCCGCTTTTGTTCGGAGCGCGACAGACCGAGATATTCAGCGGCGGCGTAGAGGTTCTCTTCGGTCGTCAACGTGCCGAATGTGCTGCGGTCTTGCGGAAGATAGCCGAGCCGTCCTTCGCGCGCGCGGCGGTACATGGGCCAGTTGGTAACGTCTAAGCCGTTCAGCATAACCGTTCCGCCGTTGTTGGGAATCAGTCCGCACGCCATACGGAAGCTGGTCGTCTTGCCCGCGCCGTTGGCGCCGAGCAGCCCGACAATTTCCCCTTCGCGAACTTCAAAGCTGACGCCTTGAACGACCGTTCGCGAGCCGTATTTCTTAACGAGTTTGTCGACTTTCAGGACAACATTGCGTTCACGCGGCGTCGACGAGCGCATCGGCTGAGCTTTTGGGGTAATTTTCCAGTTCAAGACAACCTCCGTGAAAGAATAGGCGCGGGCGCCGTTTCCCTGCCGACCCTTCCAGCTTGTTGATTAGGTCCGTGATTTTCTCTTGTTTTGCTTAATTTGTCAATAGCTATTCTTAGGCGCGTTCAACGGTCTTTCTGCACCTTCGATTTTTGCTCGACGTTGCTCGGTTCGTCGTCGCCGCATTCAGCGCTATTTTTTGGCGGCGCCGGAGCGACGAGCATCTTATAGCAACACCATACGAAGAGACCTGTCGTGCACCCAATGCTAACCGTCATACTTATCCAGCCGCCAATTGTCATTCTTGTCGATCCTTATTGAGCGAGATTGATTCGTTGAGTTACGAGTTTACTTTTGTGCCGCCGCATTCTTCTAGGTCGGTCTGTTCTTCCTCTTTACGCCAGCGCCTGAGCGCGATCAGGGTGAGCGCAAGGAGCCCGAGCGCCAGACCGGCTATGTAAAGGAGCGAATACTGCGCGACGACGTTGTTCGCGACGTCGATAATCCTTCCTTTGAGGTTCTTGTAGCACCAAAACGCGAAGATGAGAACCAGATAAGGCAGGGAGACGTATTTAAGAAGCGGACCGATAAAGCGCGGCAACTTGACGATCGCGCCGCAGTCCAATTCTTTTCGCAGATTCGTCAGCTTCCAGACATGGACGATCAAAATCGTCTGGATGATTCCGGTGAGGAAGGGCGCAAAGTTCGCGAACCAGAAGTCGAACGCGTCGAGGGCAGCAAGGTCCTTAGTGAACCAGCAGACAAAGGTTGTGCCTGAGAGTATGATCAGGGACACAAGCAAGACGCTGATTGTCCGCCGGAGCTGCAGCGTGTCTTTAAAGAGCGCGATCGTCGGCTGAATGATCGAAATCGAACTGGTGATCGCCGCGAAGAAGAGGAGCAAGAAGAAGAGGAATCCGAAGAACTGACCGGCGGGCATTTGTCCAAAGACGTTCGGTAAGACGATGAATCCTAAGGAGAACGTGCTGCCGAATTTGTCTGCAGCCTGAGCGCCAAGGAACATAATTGCCGGAGGAATCGCCATCATACCGCCCAGGACAACCTCGCAGAACTCGTTGGCCGCCGTCGCGGTAACGCTCGACAACGCAATATCTTCTTTTGGTCTGACGTACGTGGCGTACGTGAGGGTCGCGCCGAGACAGATGGAGACGGTAAAGAAGAGCTGCGCCGTCGCCGCGAGCCAGACTTCTGGATTGCTCAGCGATTCTAAGACGCCGATTTTGACGACTTCGCCCGACGCCGTAACGACTTCTCGAGTCGGATTCCACATGAATCCCAAGCCGTCGAGGAGGCCTTGCCCGGGCGTCCCCGTCGGATTGCCGAGCGTCAACACCCGTATAATGACGATGAACGAGCAGAGCAAAATGAGCGGCGCGACGATTAAGTTAAAACGCTCAATCCCTTTGGTAATACCGCGATAGACCAAGTAGAAATTTGCCGCCGCGCAAATGAACGTTACGAGCAGGAGCGGCGAGACGGCGTCTTTAAAGAGCGAGCCGTCCCCGGTCATGCCGGTAAAGGACGCAAAGAGAGCGCCGTATTCTTCCGAACCGGCGAGATCGAGCCCGGGCTGTACTTCTTTAAGCAGCGAGAACCCCAATCCGCAATGCTCCAAGAGCCCGCCAAGGTATTGGAGCGCATAGAGCAGGCACCACGCTTCGACAAAAATATAGTACATGCCGATGACAAGGGGCGTGAGGCTCGTAAGCCCGCCGCATAGTCCCCAAAAGCGCGACTTATTGCTCACGGCGTAATAGACGCCGAAGGGAGAATGGTAGCCTAACTTGCCTCCGCAGCGTCCCAACGCCCATTCGGCGCTCGCAAGCGGGATCGCAATGATGAGAAACGACAGCATATACGGGATCATAAACGCCCCGCCGCCGTAGTTGGCAACCTGCCCGGGAAATCTTAAAAAATTGCCTAATCCAATAGCGCCGCCGGCAACCGCCACGACGACGCCGATGCGCGAACCCCAATGTTCGTTGCTGTTATTGTTGTTGTTGTTTGGTTGCGACATGATTCTTCGCCAGTCGATAATCGGAAGAAGCAAGCTCTCACCAGTTTAATTCGGTCGCTTCTTCCCAGTGTTCATAGAGCGCTTTGATCGCGTCCTCTTCCGCTTTGATCTCCGCTTGGAGCTCTTTCATTTTTTCGCCGTCGCGCAAGGTCTCCGGGGCAAGTATATCGTCGTTGAGGGTCTGTAAATGCGTCTCGCGCATGAAGATTTCGTCCTCAATGTCGGAAACTTTGCGATAGGGGAACTTGCGCTTGCGTTTTTTCGGCTTCGGTTTATTTTTGTCGTTTCGCGCCTGCGTTTCTTTGAAGGTTTCTTCTTCGCTCTTAGGTCGTCGCGGGGTCGACTTGTAGCTCGGCAGTCCGTTCGTTCTGTTCGCGTTAGGGTTGTCGTTGAGCTCGGGAACAGCGCCGCGGTTTCTGCCTTTTGCTCCGCCTTTCATCGGCGCCGCCGACGCGGAGACCTGCGGACGTCCCTGCGCTTTCGGCTGTTGTTGCTGCCGTTGCGCTCTCTTGACGCTCTTTGGCGCGCCGCGTTCGAGCGAGGAGCGCTTGGACATATCGGAGTTTGCCTTGACGGGCGCGCGCTGGACGGTTTTTTCAGGGACAAAAGGCTCGTCGAGCGCGTTCGGAAGGAACGGGTCGGCGATCAGACCTTTGGAGACCATATACCGGAAGGTCGTGTAGTTGCCATCGACGATCTTAAAGGACGCGTTCGGCTGCACGACGAGGATTTTATCGGCGACCTGGTCGACAAAATAACGGTCGTGGCTGATGAAGATAACGCTTCCGTCGAACTCTTTAATCGCTTTTTCGAGCGCTTTTCGCGCCCACAAGTCGAGGTGGTTCGTCGGCTCGTCGAGGATAAGAACGTTTGGATCGTCGGCGGCTAATTTCGCGAGCGCGGCGCGGCAGCGTTGACCGCCGCTAAGATTGCAGACTTTCAGGAGCTGCTGATCTCCGCTGAGCCCGAACATTGCGAGCAGCTTGCGGCGCTGCAGGTCTTCAAAGACCTTGTTCTTCGGACGAATTGCGTCGACGACCGGGACTTGGTCGTCCACGACCTTCAATTGCTGATCGAAATAGCCGACTTCGACGCCTTGTCCGAATCGAACGGTCCCCGCGTCCGGCGTCTCTTCGCCGAGCAGACAGCGCAGGAACGTCGTCTTGCCGCATCCGTTGGGGCCGAGAATCGCCCAGCGTTCGCCGCGCTGCACGTCGAACGTGAACTCTTTGAACAAGACGCGGTCGCCGTAGCCTTTTTTCAGGTCCTCGATGCGAAAGACGATATCGCCGGTTCGGGACGCGGGCGGAAACGTCATCGGGGGCGCGGAGACGTCGCGGGGGAGTTCCGGCGGATTTTCTTCGAGCCGTTCGAGCTTCTTGCGTCGGTCTTCGGCGCGCGCGGCGGTGTCTTTGCCGTAATGGTTCTTGCGGATGAAGTCCTTAGTCTTTTCGACTTCTTCGACCCACTTTTCGTACGTCTTCGTCTGGACGGCTAAGCGTTCTTCTTTCAGCGTCGAATATTTGGAGAAGTTGCCCGGGTAGTCGTCGACCGTGCCCGCGTAAAGCTCTAAGGTGCGGTTCGTAACGGCGTCGAGGAAATACCGGTCGTGGCTGACGAGAATAATCGCCGCGCTTGTGTTCTTTAAGAAATCTTCGAGCCATTCGGTCGCGGCGAGGTCTAAGTGGTTCGACGGCTCGTCAAGGAGCATGACGTCGGGCTCTTCGAGCAGCAGCCTGGCGAGCCCGAGACGGTTCATTTCGCCGCCGCTCAGCGCCGAACACGGCTTGCTCATGTCTTCCTCGCAGAATCCGACCCCGAGCAAGATACGCTCGACGCGATGCTCGATGTTGTAGGCGTCGTGCCGCATGAGGAATTCGTGCAGTTTGTCGTAGCGCCGCGCCAGCCGATCGTGGTTGTCGGGCGTAAGGGAGGAGTCCGCCATCTGCATAGCGATTTCTTCCGCTTCTTTTTGCGCGTCGGTCAGGCGCGCCAGGGCTCTTCGGCCCGCCTCGAGGACCGTCTCGTCAGAATCGACTTCGGGCCGTTGTTCTAAGTATCCGATCGTGGCGTCCGAATAGCGCTCGACGACGCCTCTTTCCGTCTCTTCCCGTCCGATAAGAATATTGAGCAGGGTCGTCTTACCGCAGCCGTTAGGTCCAACGAGTCCGATCTTGTCCCCCTCGCGGACTTGAAACGTAACGTCGGCGAGGACGGGCTCCGGTCCGTAGTGTTTGCGAAGATTTTCGACGTTTAATATGACTGCCATGAATATGTTCGTCCGGTGTTTGAGTTGCGGTAAATCGGTTCGGACGCGTTTCAGCGCGCGGCCGTCTCGGTATTCTAATGCAATTTAAAGATTCGTAAAGACCTAGGACGTCGGCGGCGCGGGCAAAGGAACCTTGTTGCGGCTGGCCCATTGCGCGACGTCCTGCCTGTTAATGGCGACGGCGAGCATATCCGGGAACAGGTCGGGCGTGCAGGCGAACGTTGGAACGCCGAGCGCGGCAAGCAGCGCGGCGTTCCGCGCGCAGTAGCTCGGCTTGCCTTGGTCGTCGAGCGCGAGCAGGCAGATGAAGTTGACGCCGGACGACGTCATATCGTAGGCGATTTTTAGCGTTTTGTCGAAATTTCCTCCGTCCTCTAAGTCGGTAATCAAGATGAAAATCGTCTTCGTTGGACTGCTCATCCTCGACCGCGCGTAGTTCAACGCCGGGGCAATGTCCGTGCCGCCCCCTAATTGCGCTCCAAAAAGCGCGTCGACAGGATCGGAGATTTTGTCCGTGAGATCGACGACCGACGTGTCGAAAAGAATGAGCCGCGTGTTGAGCGCGGGCATGGACGCCAAAACGGCGCCGAAGATCGACGAGTAGACGACCGAAGGTCCCATCGAGCCGCTCTGGTCGACGCACAGGACGACGTCGCGCAGCGAACGGCGTCTGCGCCCGTATCCGACAAACCGGTCGGCGAAGAGCGCCTTGCGTTCGGCGTCCCAGTTCTGCAAGTTCAATTTAATCGTCCTGTTGAAATCGAGCTCGTTCATTCTCGGCCGATTCGTTCGTGTCGCCCGGTCGAGCGCGCCTTGGACCGCGCTCTTCGTGTTTGTCTGAATGCGTTTCATAATCTCGTCGACGAGCTTGCGCACAACGCGCCGCGCCGTCTCCTTGGTGCGCTCGGGGACGACGTTCGCCAAGGTGAGGAGCGTCGCGACAAGTTCGACGTCGACTTCGACCTCTTCGAGAATTTCCGGCTCGAGCAGCAGTTGGCGGAGCCGAAGCCGCTCGAGCGCGTCCTTTTGCATGACGCGAGCGACCGACTTGGGAAAGTACGCGCGAATATCGCCGAGCCAGCGCCTGACCGCAGGCTGCGACCCGCTCAGCGTCCCGCTTCGGGAGCCGGAACTTCCGTCTCCGCCTCCTCCGTAAACTGCTTGGAGGACGCGGTCGATTTGCAATGCCTCGCCGACTAAATTGCCGGTCGATCCTTCGGAATCTTTACCGAGAATCAAGCGCCAACGCTGCATCCGTTCTTTTTCGTCAACATAAATATCTTGCGTCATAGCTTATTTCTCATCTAGTCCTAAGATGAACGACAATGGATTGAACTGGTCGTCCGAGGTCTCTTTCTCGTTTTTCGGTTCCGGTTCCGTCGGTTCCTGAGCCGACTTTTTCGCGCCGTCGTCGGCGCCTAAGATGAACGACAAGGGATCGAACTGGTCGTCGGAGGAATCGTCCTCGTCCTTTGGTTTTTGGTCCGCCTTTTCCGCGCTGTCGTCGGTTCCTAAAATGAACGCCATGACGGGGCTAAGCGCGTCGATCGTCTCTTCTTCTTCTTCTTTTGTTGCCGGAGCGCTTGCCTTTTCTGGATCCGGTTCCGTCCCTTGCGGCGTCGGTTTCAGCCGAGCGACAATTCTACCCATCTCTTTTCTTTCGGGCGGCGTGAAGTCGGCAAAAGATCGGCGCAGAATCGGCGCCAGCTCGAGGAACGCCTCGGCGTCGAGCGCGGCGAGCCAAGAGTCGAACATACGCCAAATCGGTTCGAGCCAAAGGAGCGTCTGACCTGGCCCGGACAAGAACCCGCCGAGCCATTGCGCGGCGTCGGGCGGTTCGGTCGTGGTCGAGACGAAAAAGCCGAATTTCAGCGCGAGCGTCTCGGCGTCATAAACGCTTTGGTCGAATAGGACGCGCGTCAATTTGCCCGAAACGGCGCGTGAGGTCGCGGGGTCGTCGACCGTCTTGCGATAGACGTCGCAGAGCTGCGTCAGGGAATCCCTGTCGTCGAGTGCAATAATCGAGCGCGTGAGTTTGTCCAGCGCAGCGTTCCTGGCTTGCGCGGCGTCTTCGTCGAGATACGCGCAGGAGCCGGGCAGGGCGAGGAGCAGTCGGACGTAAAGCGTGTCGAAAAGGGTTCGGAGCCGTTCGGCGTTGCTTTTGCGCGAGTCCCCGTAGCGCAGGAGCCGCGCGAGCGGCGGAATCGCGTCGAAGAGTTCGTCGACGTCGTACGTGAGCGCGGCGTCTTTTTCGATCCGCTGGAAGAGCGCGTCGAGCGCGTGCTGCGCAATTTCCGCATTGAGCGCTTGTTCGAAGAGCGCAAGAACCGCGCCGATTCCTTTGAGTTTCTCGAGCGCGGCAACGACGGAGTTGGACGCGGCGTCGTAGACGGTCGCGCCGAATCGGCTGGCTTCGACGAGCCGGACGGCGTATTCGGGGTCCCAGCGCAAGGTCCAGCATTCTCGGAACGTGCCGAGCGAGCGAACCTCGTCTTCAGCGAGAACAGCCCACGGGATATTGAGCAGATTGACGCGATGAAAGAACGCGCTCTTCTTTTTGCCCGACTCTTCGCGCAGGTCGAGCTTGACGAGCGTGTCGCCGTCTGTTCGCTTGAGACGCAGTTTTTTTGCTTGAAGCTCTAAGTCGCGTTCGAGCGGAACGGTCGGCACAGTCTGCGGAACGGTCCCGAGCGATTCTCCAACCTCCAATTTGTTGCGCACGACGTCGACGATCTCCTCGCGGCACTGCCCGAAGACGCAGAAAACGGCGTCGCGCGCGTCTTCGATATTTGGCGCCGAACGGCCGCGCATCGTCGCGAGCGAGTCGGCGAGCCTTGCCGCGTCGATCGCCTCGGCGGTCGAGAGGGACTCGAACCCATTTTTGCGCAAACAACGCGCCGCGCGAGTCGTCCAACGCGCGATGGCGTTCGTTTCCGGCTCGTCTTGCGAAACGGACTTCTTGTCGACTCCGCAGATTCTATCCAGGAGCGCTTTTTCCTCCGACTCCTTCCAAAGCGCTTCGAACCAGCCGGGCGACTTGATCGCGGCGCCGTACCCGCTCGCGCGCGCAAGGCGGCGATGCGTCCATGGTATCCAGGTGGCGGTCGTCTTCATCTTGGGCAGTTTAGCAAGGAGCGCGTCGTCGTCTTTTTTCGTAGGAATCAAGTCTTTTCGTTCGGGATTTTCCAGCTCGAGGACGGGCGCGTGCCAGGCGCCGCACACGACGGCGATTCTTTCGGCGCCGCTCTTAAGCGCTTCCCGCGCGCAGCGCCGCATATGCGCCTCGCGGAGCGATTCCTCGTAGGAACGCTTGACCGTCTCGTCCTCTTCGACGATCGAGCGAGCGACGGCGCACATCTCGATAAGTTCGGGAAAGAGCGCGCCCGGCGCGTCCGCTTGTTCGACGGCGCGTTCCTCCCACTCGGAGAAGTTGACGATTCCGGAATGACGCGCTATCGTTCCAAGCGGGTCGTCAAGGAGCTCCTGCGCAAGCGATTTGTTTTCGTCCTGTTCCTCGTCGAGCGCAATTTCGTCATGTTCTTCGCTCTTGTCTTTCTGTTCTTCGTTCTCCTTTTCCTCTTCTTGTTCTTTTTCTCGCTTGGCCTTTTTTAGGGCGAAGGAGACGGAGGAAGGCAGGTCGAAGAACTTCACTTCCGCGCCGGTCGCGGCGCCGTAACGCAACGTTATCCATTCGGGCGAGAAGCACGAAAGAGGATAGAACCCCGCGTAAGAAGGATCGTCGTCCGCGTAAATCAAAATGGCGACCGGCGGAAGCAAGTCGGCGTCGCCGACATATTCAAGGACGCTTTCGGCGTCTTGCGGACCTTCGACTAAGACGAGGTCGGGCTTGTAGTCGTCGAGCGCCGTAACGAGCGCGCGCGAACAGCCGATTCCATGATGGCGAACTCCAAATATTTTAAGCATAATCTTTCTATTTGATCGATTTAGGACGGATAATAACGGGTCATACGGCGCAGCGCTAGTCGCTAAATTCTCCGAAACAGGCGATATATTCTTCAACGGCGGCATAGAGTTCTTCGGCAGCAGCAGTGATTTCTTCTGCACTTGTAGCCACAAACTGATTTAATCTAAGAACGCTGACAGGGCTCCAGTCGCTATCTCTTAGCGCTAGTGGATTCTTCTTTACCATTTGAACAATTTTTTTCCTCCACTCTGGAGAGAAGAAACCGAGATCGAAAAGAATAGATTCTTTACAGACTCCTACACGATCCTCGAAGATATGTCGGAAATAGTCTTCCATATACTCTTCAGACCATGGCTTCGGTTCGTATATGGAATAATCTAAAAAAGAGTCGCTTTTCCTAGAGAAACAATGAGATCCTAAGGACTCGTCTGAATGCTTTGACTCAATATCAGCGGCAAGGTCTTTCACTTGAGACACAACTTCGCCGCCGCATTCGTAAAGCAGAGATTGGAGTTCTTCGAGGACTTCCTCAACAACAGCGCCGCGCTCGCCTTCCAGTTCAGGATCTATCGTTATGCCGGTTAAATATTTGCAAAAAGCGAGGAAAACGCTAATCCATTCGTCAGCGCACGGCGTTGATTGAATGTATTTCTTCACATCGTCCGCTCGGTAGTAATCGTCAAGTGTGAAATCTACGAGGTCGTAGAGAAAAGCGGAAAACCAACCGATATAGAGCGGTTCATTTTCGAGGGAACACGGATACTTTTGACACAATTCCATTGGAGAAAGATTGTGTTTTTTCGTCCAATATTGCAAAGGAAGCGACGCGACAATACCGATGGTTAAGGGGTATTGGTCTTTTTCAAAGCCTGCAAGCTCACAGTCGGCGTCATATTGGAGAACGTCCCCGTTCAACACTGCTTCAGCGCGTTTCTGCATCGCTAGCGAACGCTGCGACGTAGGGATTTTACAGAGCAAGAGGAACGCCGCTTCGCGCATATTTTCGTCTTTGCCTGCCACAATCTGTTCTAAAAATGTCTCGTCCTTAGCGCTAAGACCAACAGACAGCGCGTAGATGAGTGTTTCCCTGTCCTTTGCCTTAGGCAACGCCTTCGCGAGTAACTCGCGCGCTCTGTCCGGATTCCGGGCACGGAGCGCTTCGAGCGCCTGGCGGCGCTCAAAGCTGTCGCCGCTTTTCCAGACTCTCAGTTCCTCTTCTTCAGCTTGTTTTGGTGGGAGTCGCTGCGTATGAAATAGGCTGGTAAAATAGAAAGCGCCTTCTCGAAACGCTTTAAATCTGCAGAGCCAACACCCGACGTTTCCACATAATGTGGCGATAGCCTCGTTGGTCGATTTTGACGACAGCTTCTCCATTTTGAATTGTTTCAAAAAATTAACGACGAGGTTGGCGCGAAATTTCTTATTTAGACGGCTAGCATGAACAAGGTAACAGGTGTAGCGACCTAGTTCCACTCGCTTCAGCAACGCTTTTGCTTCACGGGGAGTAAACGCTTCCCTCGCGTCTTTTTCACAGAAATCGTTTTTGGTCAGTTCTGTCAGCGTTGGCTGATAATTCGCGGCGCCGACGAGACGTTCCGCGCCGGAACGCAAGAGAAGGGACCATGCGTCCGGGGAACCTAAGACTGCTTGTTGAATAAGATTGGCGTTCATAGGATAATTCTCTTAATTTTCAGGTTGGCGGTTGCTTGAACAGACGCTGCAAACAATTCTTTGCGGTTGCAGCGCTAGTCGCTAAATTCTCCGAAACAGGCGATATATTCTTCAACGGCGGCATAGAGTTCTTCGGCAGTGGTAGGATTGTAGCAAATTTCTTGCAGTGTTGCGGGATAGAACCAACTGCTTTGCTGCTGCAGTTCTGGACGTTCCTTTGCCAATTGAACGATTTTCTTTCTCCATTTCGGGGAGAAGAAGCCCATATCGAAAACAATGGCGGTTTCAAAACCGGGGACGCGGTTCTCGTCGACGTGTTGGAAATAGCTTTTCATGAACGCCTCCGACCACGGCTTCGGTTCGAACATGGAATAGTCGCGAAAATAGACCCCGGGATCGAACGACGAAAACAAATTCTCGGGCTTATTTTCCGCGCCACGTTCGCCCAGTTGAAACGCGACTTTACTACCGCAGCGGGAAAGAAGTTCCTTGAGATTAGCCAAGGCGTCGATAACGGAAAAATAGCGCTGCTCTTCCATATCGGCATAGGTCGTGAACTCGGTCAAATATTCCCAAAAGTCAAGGAAGACGCTAATCCATTCGTCGGCGCCCGGGGACGACTGAATGATTTCCTGCGGATCGTCCAGCTTGTTTTTGTCGCGGAAGTCGCAGACGTCGTTGATAAAAGCCTTTAACCAGCCAATATAGAGCGGTTCATGTTCTTCTGCGCAGGGATACTTCTGAGCCAATTGTTTGGGCGAGCGACCGCGCGCTTCCGTCCAATACTGCAAAGGCAGGGACGCTGCAATATCGACGATAAGAGGGTATTCTATTTTAGAGAATTGAGCAAGCTGGCACTCGGCGTCGTATTCGGGGACCTCTCCTCTCAACACGGCTTCCGCGCGTTCCTGCATCGCCAGCGAACGTTGCGAGTCAGGAATTTTGCAGAGTAATAGGAACGCGACCCTGCGCGCGTTGATCTCGTCGTCGTGTTGGTCGTCGATTTTATCCGCGATGGTCTTCTCTAAAAACGGCTCGTCCTTAATGCTGAGACCGACTGCTAAGGCGTTGAGGAATTTTTCCTTAGAACGATCCCTGACGTATTTGCGCTTGGTCTTGCGGTCTTCCTTGGAGACCCACTTGGCAAGCAGTTCGCGCGCTCTGTTGGGGTCGCGGCGCCGGAGCGCTCTGAGCGCGTCGACGCGTTCGTCTATAGAATCGCCGCTCTTCCAGATTCTCAGCTCCGCCTTTTCCGCCTCTTTCGGCGCAAGCCTCAGCGTGTGGAACAGGGTCGGGTAATAGGACTTCAGTTCTTCTCGAAACTCGTCAAATCCCCAGAGCCAACTTCCGGCGTTGCCGGTCAGCGAAGCGATCGCCTCGTAGGTCGATTTAGAAAAGAACGTATACCTCTTGAATTTGTAGAAAAAATCAACGGCAAGGACGTTAGGGAGTTTCTTATTCAGCCGACTTGCGTTGACGACATAAGAGGCGCTGCGATTGAGGTCGACAAATTCGCCGGGCTTAAGCGCCGCCTTCGCCTCGTCTTCCGAGAGCGTTTCGGTCGTTTCTTTTTTGCAGTAGTCGTTTTTAGTCAGCTTCGTCTTCGTCGGCTGATAGTTTGCGGCGGCGTCGAGGTTTTCCGAGCCGCAGCGCAGAAGGAGCGACCATGCGTCCGACGAACCTACGACTGCTTCTTGAATAAGATCGGCGTTCATATTCTAATCCTTTTAAATTCTAATCCTTTTAAATTTCTGGTTGGCGGCTAATTGAAGGGCGGCAAGTTCCGTCGCCCGGTCCCTCTTCGGACGCGCTAGCCGCGAATTTCTCCGAAACAGGCGACAAAATCTTCGACGGCGGCAAAGAGCTTTTCTGCAGTATCAGGGTCATACTGATAGCGTTTTTTTTGCAGTCTAGGATCCTCCTTTGACAATTGAACGATTTTTTCTCTCCATTCTCGTGAGAAGGAACCCAGATCATAAACAATGACGTGCTCCCTGCTAGGCATACGGTTCTCGACGACGCATTGGAAATAGGCGCTCATATACTCTTCGGACCATGGCTTCGGTTCGTAGTTCTCGGTAAAGTAACCCTCGCGCCCGAAATTCGTATAATACCTTATGGTTTTTTTCCCCGGTTCGGTATTGTCCATCTGAAGCGCCGCTTCCATACCGCCGCGTCGATAAAGAAAGCCCACGAGCAGTCGGAAGGCGTTCTCTATGGCGTCATAGCGCCGACCTTTCTTTATCTCGCTTCTGGAAAATTCTGGCAAGTCGATCAGATATTTCCAGAAATCAAGGAACACGCTAGTCCATTCGTCGTCCAGTTCGTCTTCAGGCGTATGGTAAGAAGCGTATAGCCAACCGATATAGACCGTCTCGTTTTCGCGCGAGCACGGGTACTTTTGCCCCAATTCCTTTGGAGAGAGATTGTGCGTTTCCGTCCAGTATTTCATGGGAACCAATCGAATAATATCGATGGGGAAGAGGTATTCGTCTTCGGAAAATTGCGCGATTTTACACTCGGCGTCGTATTCGGGGACCTCGCCCCTCAAGACGGCTTCCGCGCGTTCCCGCAGCGCTATTGACCGCGGCGACGTCGGGATTTCACAGAGCAAGCGGAACGCCTCCGCGCGCGCGTCGTCCCCTCCGCTTGCGACAATCTCCTCTAAAAACGGCTCGTCATTGGCGCTGAGACCGCGCGCTAACGCTCTGACAAGCAGTCCTTTGTCATCGTTCAGTTCCTTGGGCGTCGCTTTGGCGAGCAGTTCGCGCGCTTCATCAGGATTGTATTCACGGAGCCCAAGGAGCGCGGAGAAACGCCTATAGGGCGCTTCGCTTTTCAAGTCTCTCAGATCCCTTTCCTTAGCTTGTTCCGGCGTGAGTTGTTGCGTGTTCAAATTGCCCAGGACGTCAATATCCGCTTCTTTTCGAAACGCGCTGAATTGGCTGAACCAGCGCCAGACGTTTCCGCATAGCGAGGCGACGGCGTCGCGTCCTTTTCCGGAAAGTTCAGAATCTTCTTTGAAAATTCTGAGGAATCTGGGGACAAGGTTGTCAGGAAACCTCTTGTTCAATCGGCTTAGCTTGACGACGTATGGATCGTAGCGATACCCTCTAAGTATCTCCCCAGGCTTAATCGCCGCTAAAGCTTCGCGTTCGGAGAGTATTTCCTGCGCGTCCTTTTCGCAGAAATCGTCCTTGGTCAGTTCCGTCTTCCCCGGCTGATATTTTGCAGCTACGGCGACTTTTTCCGCGCCCACGCTCAAGAGGAGCGGCCACGCGTCTGGGGAGCCTAAGACTGCTTGTTGAACAAGGTTTGCGTTCATGTGATAACTCTCTTAAATTCTGGTTAGCGGCTAATTGAGTAGACGCAGGCTCCGTCAATCCACATAGAAATTGGAGAGAAGAACTGCCCGTCCCATTCTCCGAAGACGTCGATCAGTTCCTCGGCGGAGACGGCGACGACGGTCCATTTCCTTTCAAAATCGACGTCAAATTTGACGGGCAAGACGTTGCCGGTCTTGTCGACGAGGCGCCATTCGGACCCTATTTTTTTGAGGTCTTCGTCTGGCGTCGGGCGGACGACGACGTCGGCGAGAAGGATGGGGACGAAGGGCGTCCACGGGTATTTCTGGAGCGCTTCGCCGTGTCGCTTGATAAGATCCGGAATGGAGACGGCGAGATTCTTAGGGAGGCCGACGCTTTGCGGCTGCGCGTCGGCGCTGTCGACCGGCTCCCATAACGCGCGCGTCTTCATGACGCCGGGGTAGAATCGCGCCGCCGTCTCGACCCGCGCGAACCCCTCGGGGAAGTCCTCTTGGAACCCCGCCTGCCTGCCTGCGGCGAACTGCAAAAAGAGCGCGTAGCGATTGGACTTGGCGCCCCAGAACCACGAGCGCTTGGCGCGAACGCGTTCCGACGCGTCGATGATTTGACCGATCGAGATCCATTGGTCCTCGACGCGTTCGCCCGTCTCGAGCAGATCCGCCTGCGAGATCGTCCAGCTGATCGTTTGACGCAGTTCGCTCGCGAAATCTTCGGGCGCTTTGTCGATTTTTCCGTACGCTTCGACTAAGAGCGCCAGACTGCCGAGCTGGCCCAAGAGCTGTTCGTGCCAGTTGGGCGACTGCTCGATGCATTTGCCGCATCTCTGAACCATCGCGGCGACGCCGGGCGCCTGCGCGTCGATCAGACGTTTCGACTGTTCCGCAAAGACTTTCGTCTTGGCGTCCAGGGAGCCTAGCCCAACGCGAATCAGGTCGGAAAGCCACGTTTTCAGCTGTTCCATGCCTTCCGCGACGCGTTCGGCGCGTTTTTCCGCCGCTTTGGAGGACGTCTTGCCCGACTTGGTCGTTTTTTTCGGCTTATCGCCGCTCTTTTCCGCTTCCGCCTTCGCCTTGGCTTTTTCCGCGCGCGCGTCCCTTGCGTCGAGCCATTCGGCGACCCAGTCCGGCTCGGCGTCGTTCGCAATTTTGCCGTTGGCGCCGGCGTACATGAGCCCTAACGTATGTTTGCACGGAAATTTTCGGCTGGGGCATGAACATTTGTATCCGTTCGAACGCTGGTCGAAAACGACTTGGTACGGTTTCTTGCCGCTTCCGGCAAATTCGCCCCAAAGAGCGCGCTCGGACGCGCCGAGGAGCGCCCACGTCGAGGAGCCGATTTTTAGACCTGCGGCGATCGCCGCGGCGTCGGGAGCAAGAGCGTCGATTTGTTCAGTCGTCAGTTTCATAGGAAAGGTCGCTTATGGGTTGAGGTTAAATTGTTCGAACGCAAATAGAATCGCGTCCGTTTATTTCGATTATCTTTGCGGATTATACTTGCTTAAAAGGGATAAGTCAAACAAATTCCACCTTGCGCGTTTGCTTTTTATTTGGTACCATTTGCCAAGTATTACCGCCGCTAGATGGAGCCGTGAATTATGCCTAACCCTTTTTTGAAAATCGCCGATCTTCCGAACAGTCCTTTTCCAGCGCAGCCTAGCGTCGCGGGGTCGCTTGCGTTGGCGCCGTCGACGCGTCCGCGCACCGAGGCGGACGACGACGCAATCAAATTTGCCAAAGGGGTGCTGCGTTCCGAAAGCGACGCGATTCTCGCGCAGATTGATCGGCTCGACGACGATTTCTGCGTCGCGCTCGGCATTGTCGCGAGCTGTCAAGGTTATGTCGTCGTAACCGGCATGGGCAAGGCGGGGCTCATCGGCCGCAAATTGTCCGCGACCCTCTCTTCAACCGGAACGCCCAGCCACTTTCTCCATCCAGCCGAGGCGTTTCACGGCGATCTTGGCGCGATTAGAGCCGGCGACGTCGTCTTGGCGATCTCCTACAGCGGAGAGACGGAAGAAGTCAAGCGGCTCCTGGCGCCCCTCGCTTCGCGCAACGTGCCGATCGTCTCGATCGTGTCGAATCGCCGGAGCGCGTTAGGGCGCGCCTCGAGCGCCGTCTTGGAAATTGGCAAAATCGAGGAAGCGGACGCGCTGCGCCTTGCGCCGAGTTCGAGCGCCGCGGCGATGCTGGCGGTCGGCGACGCGCTCGCGCTGGCGGTCAGTCGAGAAAAAGGGTTCCGGTCCGAAGACTTCGCGCGCTTTCATCCGGGCGGTTCGCTGGGGCGTCAGCTCAGCGCCGTCGACGACTGTATGCGGCCCGTCGCGCAATGCCGCGCCGCCAAGGACTCGGCGACCGTTCGCGACGTCTTTTCGTCGTGCCGCAAGCCGGGTCGACGATCCGGCGCGATCCTTCTCACAAACGAAACGAGGACCCTGACCGGAATCTTTACCGACTCCGACTTAGCGAAGCTCTTCGAAACGCGCGGTGAAAACGCGTTTGACAGGTCGATTTGCGAAGTCATGACGAAGACGCCGACCGTTGTCGAATCGGGCGTCTTGATGAAAGAAGCGGTCGCGCTCATGGCGTCGAGAAAGATCAGCGAACTGCCGGTCGTCGATCGCGAGGGCAAGCCGCTCGGATTGATCGATATCACCGACCTGGGCGATTTCTTTCCGACCGGCGTCTAACGCGCCTTCTGCAACAAACTAAACGCCGCCAAGTTGTTCGTTCGACTTGGCGGCGTTTTTATTCGTTGGTTCGAGTTTTAGTCGAGATCTTTAAACGCTTGGTACATATCGTTCCACCGGCTCTTGACGACCGTATTGACATATTCGCGCCAGACGGTCTTGTCGGTCTCCTCTTTAACGACCGCGCCGACGACGCTCGACGCAAGGTCCGCGGCGCTCAAGACGCCGTCCCCAAAATATCCCGCCATGGCGACCCCGCTGTTCACGACCGAGATCGCCTCGCCGGGCGAAAGGGTCGACGTCGGCTGTTTGAGGGACGTCTTGCCGTCGGTCGTCTTTCCTTCGCGCAGTTCGCGGAAGATCGTAACGACGCGGCGAATTTCTTCCGTCGCGGTCTTCACGGGCGGCGCTTCTAAGGCTCTGCCGAGTTTTTCGACGCGCGTGGCAACAATTTGAACTTCCTCTTCAAGGGAACTGGGCGCGGGCAAGACGACGAACGAGAACCGGCGTTCGAGCGCTTTCGAGAGTTCGTTGACGCCCCGGTCCCGGTCGTTGGCTGTCGCGATGATGTTGAATCCTTTCTGCGCCTGGATTTCCGTCGACAGCTCGGGGATAGGGGTCGTCTTTTCCGACAAGATAGTGATGAGCGCGTCTTGAACGTCGCTCGGCATACGCGTGAGTTCCTCGACGCGCACGACGCTCCCTTCGATCATGCCGCGCATCGTCGGACTCTCGACCAGCGCGTCGCGCGTGTAGCCGCCGCCGATCAGTTTAGCGTAGTTCCAGCCGTATCGGAGCGCCGACTCTTCCGTTCCCGCCGTCCCTTGGACGAGGAGGGTCGATTTCCCGCTGATCGCCGCGGCGAGAAGTTCGCTCAGCCAAGATTTGCCCGTGCCGGGCATACCATAGAGCAGGAGCGCGCGGTCGGTCGTTAAGGTGGCGATCGCTAAGTCGATTAAGCGTTCCGGACCGAAATACTTTTGGGAGATCTCTTTGCCTTTTGGCGTCTTTCCTCCCAGGATAAAGAGCTTGACCATCTTTGGCGAGAGCTGCCATGCCGACGGTTTGTATCCGGAATCTTCTTTTTTGAGCGCCTCCAATTCTTCTGCGAAATCTTCCTCGGCGTGTTTCCGAATGACGTTTTGGAGCTCTTTCTGTTTTGGAGAACTCATAGCGTTTGGTCCCTTGTCTAAAATATCTAAAATGTCGCGTTCGTTGTTTCCGTGTCGTTTCCGCGTCGGCTGTTATTTGCGCGGTCGTTAATTCTCGAGCGCAAAGGACGCCCATAGCCCTGGATCTTCTTCGCATGGAGCAGGGTCGGCGTATTGGAGCACAAAGGCGCCATGCGTCGAATCGCGCACGATGTAATGGAGCCCTATCCGGTTAAATTCGTCGTAGTCGTATCCGGTCAGCGTTGCGCCGGGGATGAACGCGGAAAAAGCGTATCCGTCGTCGCGCAGCTGCGAACACAGACTGAATTCCGAGACGTCGACGGAATTCGGGGACGCCTTTGCGCGGTTGACCGGCGCCCATTGCGCCATTGGGCCCGCCGCGTTGGCAGATTCGCCGACAAACGGATAGAAGAGCAGCTTGTGACAGAACTTGGTGCCCCGATGCACGTCTTTGATATCGCGCGTGTCGATGCAGAGCCTCACGCAGTCGGCGGCCTGCAGCGCCGAATGCGTCCAAAACGGCTGGCGTTTCTTTTTGGCGAGCACGACGGTGAAGAAGAACCCCTCTTTTGCCCACGCGAATCGAAAGTCGAATCGCTTTTCGTTTTCGAGATTTATGGACTTGAGGAGTCCTGGCTCGCCGGTCCGCTTGTCGAACCCGTCGGGCAGGTCGTATTGGGACCAGAAGGGCAAGCTGTAGGAATCGTCTAGGGTTTCTGCGGCAAGTTTTGCTTTGAGAAGTTTCGGCGCGGCTTTCTTGATCGGAAAGCGCAGATTAAACAAATAATTTTGCGGTATGGAAGCCATAATGTCGTTCGATAGATTCAATGGGCGGGGTCCTTGACGTCGGCGTTCGCGGCGCTCGCTTCTGTTTCTTCTGTTTCTTCTTCTTCTTTCGCTTCCTGTTTCGCTTTTTCAAGTTCGCGGAGACTCTGCTCTTGGAACTGCCTCATCCTGTAGTCGAGCACGAGCTTTTCGGCGCGTTGACGCTGGATCTCGATCCCAAAGTGAATCCTGATAGCGATGAAGTCGACGATCGCAAGACAGCCTGCCCAACCTAAAAATAAAAGCGCTAAGAGCCAGACGATTCCCCAAGCCTGAGGATGACGTTCGTACGATAAGAACAGACCGACGAGCAAGAACACGCCGAAGACGGTCGCGGCAATAGAAAGCTGAACGCGGCGTTTCGCTTGACGGACAAGGAACCTCCGATCGCGCTCGCTTTCGTCTTTGAAGTAGACGTCCGGACGCCGCGCTCTGTCGAGTTGGACGGTAAATTGCGAGACGCCAAGGGCGACAACGAGACCGGCGATCGTCAACGAGAGCCAATCGGGCGCGTATACGGCGGCAAATATCGGCGTTATCATATCTATCTGTTCCTTGCGCGAAAAACAGTTGTCTTTACCCCGATTCGGATTATACCAATTTCTAGCGGCGATGCAAGATTTTTTTTACTTGACAGAAAGAAGTCGCTTGTTAGAATTACCCTGACGCGCGGGCTGTTAGCTCAGTTTGGTTAGAGCGTCTGGTTTACACCCAGAAGGCCGCTGGTTCGAGTCCGGCACAGCCCATTTTCAGCCGGCGCCGCCGCGTCGGCTTTAGTATTTCTTGCCGACGTCGTATCGAGCTCTTAAACGCCGAGCCGCAACGCCCTTAAGTTCGCAAGGGAATTGCGGCTCTTGATCTTTACGCTGCGAATTCTCTGAGAACTCAAACTTTGTGCGCTTCGAGTTCGTGTTCTTGCTCTTCGAGCTTTTGTTTTGCAATCAGGTTGACGTCGGCGAGCTGGTCGACGCGGTCGAATTGGCCGGCGACGGCGGGCGAGTGCGTTACCAAGATGAGCGCGACGTTTTCGTCGCGGCACGTGTCGCGCAGCATATCGACGACGAGCTGCTGATTGCCGACGTCGACGTTCGCCGTCGGTTCGTCGGCTAAGACGAGCTTCGGCTTGTTCGCAAGCGCGCGCGCTACGGAAACGCGCTGTTGTTCGCCGACGCTCATCTGACCCGGCTTATGGTGGAGACGATGACCGAGACCGACCCGTTCGAGAAGGTTGATCGCGCGTTTGCGGTCGTGCCCGCGCCCGGCAAACGACATGCCGAGCTGAACGTTTTCGAGCGCCGTGAAACCGGGAAGGAGGTTGAACGTTTGGAAAACGTAGCCGATGCGCCGAGCGCGGAATTGATCTCGTTCCGATTCGTTCAAAATCGCGGTGTTCCAGCCGTCGATGAGAACTTGACCGGACGTCGGGCGCAAAATGCCCGCGATGATGTGCAGCAGCGTCGTCTTGCCGCAGCCGCTCGGCCCGACAACGACGACTTGTTCGCCGGCGTCGACGCTCCAACGAGGAACGTCTAAGATCGGAAGATCGCCCCCGTCGGGTTCCTTGTACGATTTCTTTAAATTCTTAAGCTCAAGCATCTCGCGTGTCTCGTGGTTCAGGTTAATTCGCTGGTAGGACGCGCCGGCGCTCCGACGCGCTCGTGTTAGACGAGTTTCCTGCGTATTCTATCCTATTTTGTCATTTTTTTCAAGAGTTTTTTACATTTTGGCGCTTTTCGAATAAGTTTTCTTAAAAGAACGCCGAAAAGCTAACAGTAGTTGCCTATTTTTCCTATTTTGTTTTATTAAAATATACGGATTATAAGGGCGCTTGCGATGAAACTTTGCGGGGAGTTCTCCGTCTAACAAAGCTGTTAGACTGTTTGTTCTGGCCAAGCGTTTCGGTTTTTTGGAAATTTAACGATTATTACAAGTTGAAGCAATTGACGTCTGGCGCTAAAATAGCTAAAAAGCGTAAGGCTTTTTGAATAAACATAGGCGCAAAACGTGGGAATTGAGAATTTTCCCATTTTACGTTAGTGAAAGCGCGGCTTGGCGTCGCGCGCGTGTCGCGGTCCTCGGGCCGCTCGGAAGGAATTGGACCATGAGTTTTTCGTCGAAAATCAAAGAATTATCCGGTAAATCTCTGCTCGCGAAAGTCCGCGAAGAACGGCGCCGCAACAACCTGAAGGCGTCGGCGCGCCGACGCGTCTTCGAAGCTCTGGAACAACGCCAGATGCTCGACGCGGCGTCCCTCTATGAAACGCTGCCCGAAGTGATCACGATCGCCGACCCCGATTCCTATCATTACGCGTACGAAGGCAAGCCGCTCGATTTCATCGACACGAGTTCTGTTGAAGGCCTCACCGCTTCCTTTGTCGCAGGGAACCAAGTCGCGTTCACGATCATGAAGACGTCGACTGAAGGCGTCGTTTCGTCTCTCGGCGAAGTCGTCGTTCAGCTCTTCAGTTCCGAAGGCGAAGCGCCCAATTCCAGCTCGCGATTCATGCAGCTCGTGAACGACGACTACTACGAAGGCTTGACGTTCCACCGCATCATCAAAGACTTTATGTTCCAAGGCGGTTCGAGCGACGGCTACGGTTTCGAAGGTTCCGAACTCGGTTCGATCGCCGACGAACATTCCGATCTGTTGACGCACAGCTCCCGCGGAATCGTCGCGTTTGCCAACTCCGGGTCTAATTCGAGCAACGCTCAATTCTATATCACTTTCGATTCTGCCGATTGGCTCGACAACGGCTACAACGTCTTCGGTTACGTCGTGGACGGCTACGACGTGATCGCCGCGATGGAAGACGCGG
Organism: Thermoguttaceae bacterium; assembly: GCA_028695965.1. GTDB lineage: Bacteria > Planctomycetota > Planctomycetia > Pirellulales > Thermoguttaceae > RUG369. The sequence continues at coordinate 43,884 of JAQVHZ010000008.1, forward strand.
CGACGCATACGGTCGACCACCCGACGCGAACGACGATAGACCCGGAAACCGGCCAAACCATACCGTATCCTGTCGAAGACTTCCCGGTCGAAACGTATAAGATCGCCAATATGCGCGTCGTCGTTCCGGACGATGTGTCGCAAAGCGCGCTGCGCGTCGTCGCCGCCGAGGGCGCCTCGGGCAAGACGTCCCTTGCGTTCACGTCGACGACTGCCGACGACGAATTGAAGTTCCAAGAGACGACTATCTACGTCGGCCAAAGCGGACTCTACGAGTATATCGCCGATTCGCTTGCGAAAACAGATTTTGAATTTACGGCGGGCGAAACGGTTGAAGTCCACCTTCCCAAATCGTTTGGCGGCTACGCCGTTCAATATACGGTTACGCCCGCGGTGGAACCCCAAGGTTACACAATCCAAGCGGCCGACGCGACTTATGCCGATTTCAGCCTGGTTACGACCCCCGCCGCCGGGCAGTTCACGACCCTGACGATCAAGGCGTCCCTTTCCAACGGCGTAACGACTTCGATCGACCAACAAATCTTTATTTCCCCGTCGAAACCGACCGTCCAACTGCAAAGCTCCGCAACGACGAAAGTCGGCGAGCTGAACGAAGACGTCAAGATTATTTCAAGCAACCTTGCGCCGTCGCCCCTTGAAATTGCCGTCTCTTTCCCGAGCCTCGATCCTGGAACGTCGACGGAAACGCCGATCAACCTCTTCATCGACGGGTCGGAATACGCGTTTACGCTGAAGTCCCACAACTACAACACGGAAACGCAAATCGATTCGTACGTGCTCTCGGTCCAGCTCAAAGACTCGCAAGCGCTCGCCGACGGCATGCACACGTTGTCCGTGCGCCAATTCATTCCGATCGACCGCGTTATGGATCACGAACGCTTGTTCAGTGAAACCGTCATTCTTGACGTGATGGTCGACACGCAGCCGCTCCACTTTGTCGAAGCGACGAAGACGTTCGATATCAACGTCGACGACGTCGGCTTGTATCAGCTCCATACGAACAAGGCGGACGAAGACGGCGTCGAACGTTCCGATATCACATTCTCGCTTGCCGAACCGGACGCCGGGCCGCGCTTCATCTCGCTCACGGAATATGGCGTCTTGAGCTGGCAAGACGTTACGAACGACGACTGCGGTCTCTACTACGTCGACGTGAACGCCGTCGACGCGCTCGGCAATAAGGCGACGATGAAGCTGACCTTGAACGTCGGCTACGTGCCCGTCTTTGAAAATATCGAACCGCTCGACGCCACGACCGGCCAAAAACTCGAAGCAATGATCGTTGCGACCGTGCCGAGCGCCGAAGAGGTCGATATGAAATACGAACTCGTTGGAGACGACCTGCCCGCGGGCATGGAGATCAACGCCGCGACCGGTAAGCTCGAGTGGAACGTGCCCGAGAATTATTTCACCAACAATGAGATTAAGCTGCAAAAGACGGAAATTGTCGTAAAAGCGACGTCCCAGCTTGAAGGGCAAGACGGAACGGTCGTCGACGGGTATTCGACTGAAAAGACGATCCCGCTCACAATCAACAACGCGCTCTTCGAAGCCGAAGGAGGCGCGCCGGTATGGACCGACGTCCCCGACCAGACGACTGAGCCAGGCGCCGTCTTTACCGTCAACCTGCACGCGACCGTCGAAGGCGACAAGGCGATTCTCTACGAACTGAGGCTCGCGCCGGAAACCATGACGATCGACGCGGAAACCGGAAAGATTACTTGGAACGTCCCGGAAGATTTCTTCGCGTCCGACGCGACTCAATCGCAAACGCTGACGATCGAAGCTCAAGCGACTGCGATCGTCAGTTCCGACGGCTCCGCGGTCAACTATGGCGCGTCCTCGACGAAGACGTTCCTGCTGACGGTTACGAATCCGGAGTTCGTCGATTACGCGCCGGAATTTTCCGAGCTGGACGTCTCTGAAACGACGACCGGCGCGACGTATGTCGGCACGATTTCCGCCAGCGACCCGAACGAGCTTGCGGACCGCGTCGCTCTTGAACTGGTTGGAACCGATTATCCTGCAGGGCTCGACTTCGACGCGCAGACGGGCAAGATCACGTGGAGCATCCCGAGCAACTATCTCAACACGTGGATCGCTTATCGCGTAGTGAGCGTCAAGATCAAGGCGACCGAACAATTCGCCGACGGCGAAGGCGGCTATGACGACGGTCTAAGTTCCGAACAAACTTTCGAAATTCGCGTTGCGAACGAAGGATTCAACCCTGAAACGTCAGTCGCGCCCGTCTGGAAGCCGATCGCCGATCAAACGGTCGCGGCGGGCCAGACCTTCACGCTCGGCGTCTCCGCCACCGTTGGAGACCTGCCCGGCGAACACGACACGGAGCTCGATGACGACGATGAAGAAGGCGACGACGTCGACGTCGGCGGCGACGCGCCCCAAGACGACAAAGAATTCGAAATTGCTTACGCAATCGTCGGAACGAAGCCCGAAGGCATGACGATCAATTCCAAGACGGGCGTGATTTCGTGGGACGTCCCCGCGAACTACTTCACCGAGAACGACAAGTCCGCGACGATCGAGATTGGGCTCAAAGCGACGACGATTTTAGACGAAGACGGTCTGATCGCCGACTACGGCGATTCCTCGACGACGTCCTTCAAGTTGACGATTACGAATCCGAATTTCGTCGACAAAGGTCCTGAATTCGAAGAACTCGAAACGATTACCGCTCAGACTGGCGCGACCTATACCGCGACGATCTCCGCAACTGACCCCGAAGGGCTTGCTGATAGAATCGTTTACGAACTCGTCGGAGACGACTACCCCGCTAGCTTTAATTTCGACGCCGCAACCGGTACGATCACGTGGGATATTCCCGCCGATTATCTCGCGACGAACGTCGCCGCGCAGACCTTCTCCTTCACCATTAAAGCGACGGAGCAATACGAACAGGAGAACGGGCAATATGCCAACGGCGCTTCGACCGAAAAAACCTTTGGCATAATGGTCGCCAACGCCGCGTATGAAGACGAAGTTACGGTGAGTCCGGTCTTCGAGCCGATCAGTCCGCAAAAGGTTACCGCAGGTCAGACCTTCGAACTTACCGTCGTCGCTACCGCCACTGGGACCAAAGTTGTTACGACGGAAAAAGAGGACGGTTCGACCGAACAGAAAGTGGAAACGATCAACTACGGCGTCGAATACTCGCTTGGCGACGACGCGCCCGAAGGCATGACGATCAACGCCGAGACCGGCAAGATCACGTGGGCGGTCGCCGAAGATTATTTCGATTCCCACGCGGAAGCTAACGACAAAATTACGATTACCGTCAACGCGAAGACGATCGTCAGCGAGACCGACGTCGCCGTCAATTACGGAGGTTCCGCGTCGACGTCCTTCGAATTGACGATCTCGAATCCCAATTACGATCCGGGGTACGCCAGCTGGCAGGAATGGTTCGACGCGTGGGTCGGAGCGACTCAAGCTCGATACGACAGCCATTCGGCGAACCTTACCAACTACTTGAACGCGTATCTGCAAGCGATCGAAACGCGTAAGACGGACCTGGCTTCCGCGAAAGCGGATTACGCGGCCGGCAGGAAGACGCTGACCGAGTTCCTGCAAGCGCGCGAAGAAGCCGTTTCCGACTTCAACGAAACAGTAGCCGACGCGCGCGACACGCTCGTCGAGAACGACGCGCAAGCCGACCAAGAATATTTCGATACGATCAGCTCGCTGAACAGCGCCTTCGACAACCTGGCGTCGAAAGAAGATTTCGCTAAGCCCGGAAACGTTAAGCAAGAAGCCCAAGAAGCCGCCGATAACGCCGTGAGAGAAAGCGTCGCGCGCGCGACGGGCTCCTCTAACTTCCGATTTACCCGTAAGACGAACGCCGCGAGCGTCGCGACCAACTTGACTTCCGTCTTGAAACTTTGGCGCGACGGGTATTCGTATAGTACCGTTTACGACGAAGTCTATTCCGATAAACTCTTCACCGATTATATTGGCGACTAAGCGTCGTAAGGCGACAAGGAAGCCGCGTCTGACCGCGCGGCGCGGTCGGGAAGACAAAAAGAAAGCCGGCGTTCGTCATTCGTTCGACGAACGCCGGCTTTGTCGTATGTCCTTAGAACGGCGAATCGCCGAACGAAGCCGCTCCAATTTAGAACCAGCTGCAGGTGAATCCGCCGTCGACGTAGAGCGGGGCGCCGGTGATGTAGCTACCCGCCTTCTTAGCGAGAAGCAGGATCGCCGCGCCGACGAGCTCGTTCGGATCGCCGTAACGGCGCATCGGGGTGCCGTTCATGATGTTTTCCACGCGCTTTTCGTCGAGCAGCTTGCGGTTCTGTTCGGCGGGAAAGAAGCCGGGGCAAATCGCGTTGCAGCGGATCCCTTGCGTTCCGAATTCTTGCGCGATGTTGCGCGTAAGGTTGACGACGGCCGCCTTGCTTGCGGCGTACGCAAAGACGCGCGAGAGCGGTCGCGCCGAGTTGACGCTCCCTATATTCAAAATGGAACCGCCGTCTTTATTCTTGAGCATCGCTTCAATGAAGACCTGGCACGCCGTCATCGTTCCTTTGAGGTTGACGGCCAGGATTTTGTCCCATTGGTCGCCGTCGACCTCGAGGAAATTGTTCCCAACGTTGATACCGGCGCAGTTGACGAGCATATCGACTTGACCGGTGAGCGCGAGCGCCGCGTCGCGAAGTTCGAGAAGAGAGGCTTTGTCGGTAACGTCGACCGTTTTGTAGATTGCTTCGACGCCCTCCGCTTCGAGCTTTGCGACCGCCGACTTGCACGCGTCGTCGCTCACGTCGGCGACGACAATTTTCGCGCCGTTTCTGCCTAAGCCGGTCGAAAGGCAGAGCCCGAGCGCGCCGGCGCCCCCGATGACGACCGCGACTTGTCCTTGCATGCCAAAAAGATCTTGTAAGAATGTAGCGTTATCCATTTTCGTTCCTAGGGTAATAGAGTGTTGGAAGCGTCCTCCAACGCCTCGGGCGACGGCGCGCTTTCGGCGTCGTTGGACTTTGCGTTTGGACGCCGAAACGGCGTCATTTTACGCGGTTTTGAGCGTCGACTTTAACGATCGTCGCCTTATAGTTCTGCAGTTCCGATTCTTCATATTCGGCGTAGGATATAATAACGAGCACGTCGCCCTTATAGCCTAGACGCGCCGCCGGACCGTTCAGCATGACGGTTCCAGAGCCTGCCGGCGCTTCGATCGCATAAGTTTCGAGCCGGCTCCCGTTGTTGACGTTCAAGACGTGAACGAGTTCGCCCGGAAGAATGTCGGCCGCTTGCAGCAAGTTCGTGTCGATCGAGACGCTTCCCTCGTATTCAAGATTGCATTCGGTCAGGGTTGCGCGATGGATCTTCGATTTCAACATAGTGCGTCGCATGACGAAAACTTTTTCCTTTATTCTGGATGATCTCGAGCGTAATCGCGGCAAAACGGTCGCCTGTCGAGCGCCTTGCTTGCCGCGCGCCGACGTCAACGCTCCCCTCTATTATAACGCTCCGAGCCGTTTGACAAAGAGGAACGGCCGCGCTTGCGCGCAATTTCAACGAAAAAGAAGACGCCGTTTTAAGGATATTTTGCTATTTTTTTTCGATACGCTTGCAAATTGGGCGTCAAGAAGATAAAATCAAGCGAGGCTTGCGCCGGCATATTGACAACGAAATTTACTTTTGATGAGGTTAACGACACATGGCAAAAATTGACGTCTATAAGGAGTGGCTGAAAATCGAGGCGCCGAACCGTCCGCTCAACTACTACCAGCTCCTGAAATTCAAAAATTTCGAAGACGACCCCGCCGTTATTCGTAAACGTTACCGCGAACTGAACGCGCACGTTCGCAAATTTGCAACCGGCGATTATATCGAAGAGTCCCAAGCGCTCCTGAACGAACTCGCCAAGGCGATGCTCTGTTTGACCGACGCCGAACGGAAAGCGGAATACGACCACTCCCTTGGCCGTAAATTCGAAGGCGCCGACGAAACGGACGTCTACGGCAGACGCCCCCTCGAAACGATCTTGTTGAGCGATAATCTCGTTTCCCTCGAGCAGGTCAACAAAGCCAAGAGCTATGCGGAAGCCGTCGGGCTCGACCTGCATCAAGCGCTACTCCAGCAGAAAGGAATTGACGCCGAAACGGTGATGATCGCTTACGCCGAATCTGTCGGACTGCCGTTCGTCAATTTAGACGAAGTTCCGGTCGACGAATATTTCGTCCCCTTTATCAACCCGGTAACGGCGCGGCAGCATTCCTTTGTGCCCGTCATGTCCGATATGGGAAAACTAATTCTAGCGTCCCCGGAACCACTGGGGCTTGACGTTGAAGACGAGCTGCGCCTGTTGTTCAATATGCCCGTGCGGCGCGCCATCTGCATGACGAACCAAGTGAACGCGGCGATCGCGAAATACTATCCGCGCGACGCAGTCCAACAGCGTTATGTCGGCGCCGAAGCCGCAGGCTCGGAGCCCGCCGCGGCGGCCAAGCCCGTAAAAGAGGCGAAAGAGAAAAAAGCAAGGTCGGAAAGAGCGGCGAAAGACGCGGTTGAAATGTCTGACGCCGCGAAAAAGTTCCGGATTAAGCTGACGATCATCTGCTTCAACATAGGCGTGATGGTCGGCGCGTTCGGCACGTTTTTTGCAGTGAAAAACGCGGGCGGCGGCAAGATGGTTCTCGCCGGTTTGGTCCTCGGCGCGATCGCCGGGGCGGGCGGCTGGTTCTTTGCGCCTAAAGAGGTCGACGAAGAATAAGCTCGCCGAACGCCTGTCATAGCGAAAACGCAATCTGCGCATTATCGTTCAGACTGCGTTTTTCTTGTCGGCGAATCTCGCTCTAACGCCGCTGTCAGTTCGGCGGCGGTTGGTCGGGGTCGGGTATTTCGGCGAGGAGATGAAAAACAGCTTTGACGGCATGCCCGGCGGCGAAGAAATCTGCTTCGTCAGCGCCCCGAGCGCCGGACCGTGGTCGACCAAAGAAAAATTGGAAAATTGCGAGTTCTAAGCGCTTCCCAATAAGCGCGGCGCCTCCATGGCAAAGCCCAGAAAAAGAGCCGCGCGCATTCCAATACGCAAAAGAGTTCCGCCCTTCCTGTAGGCGCGGAACTCTTTGTCATTGACAGACGGGGCTGTTCAATATCGAACTTGCCAACTTGCTAAGCCGTCACTTTTTTCCCTTTCATTCGTGTTCATTCGAGCGCCGCAGACGTTTTTCGGCGCCAAGTTATTTTGAATCTCTCTTTTAGGGCGTGTTCACGCTAATTTTTCATTCGGATTCCCTGCAGGGAACTTTAGTCGACCAAAGGAGGAATCAATACGAAAACCAGTCGCTCTGCCAAAATAACCAAAAAGAACCTTGGGAATGCGAAAAGTCGCATATAAACGGCGTAACGAAGCCGAACGTTTCCTCCGAAGAATCAAGGAATTCAGAAGAATTGCAACTCGTTATGAAAAGTTGGACGTCGCCTTTATAACGCGTTTGGTCTTAGCTTTCATTTTTATTGTATCGCAAAGCCAGCGTCAAACACGCCGTGGCTGAACCGGCAAACTGCCGAGAAAAATCTGATTGGGTATAGCTTTATCGCCGTCCGCAAAAAACTTTCCGAAAATTTGGCGGTTTTTTGCTTTTTTTGTTTGACGTTCGCCAGCGTCTTGTCTATGATGACGTTAAAGACGATAAGCGGCAAGAGTCGTTTTGCCGATCGTTTTGAAAAATCGGGGTTTTTTGTCGCGCTGTCACCAACACGCTTTGCTCCAATCGTTGGAGACGTCGCCTTTTGAAGACGCCTTGTTGTTAATGGTTCGCGAGGCGACGAAACGCGAGCACAATTTGTAGGAACGTATAATTTTGTCGTTCCAGGGACTATACGCGGAGACGTTGGACGCGCTGTTTACGATGTTGCTCCGTATCTGCTCTGGGGCAACTCAGAGGCTGATCCGACGTCTTGGGTTGATCGTCTTTTAATGAGCTTCCCAAAATCAGGAGAAGAAAAAGAAAAATGAACCGTTTGTTAGTATTATTTGCAATTCCAGCGTTCTTGCTTATATCAGGATGCGTTCAGCTCGAGATAGCCTTAAACGGCAAAACAACAATGCTTCGAGACGACTTGCAGCTGGTGTGTCGTGGAAACGACGCGCTTGTTTTAGCAAGTTCTTACTTCGTTCCTAATGGTAAAATTTATTACCTCAAAGAAACAAACGGCGCTTGGGGAGTCGCGCAGATAATCGATCTTGCCCCTTATCTCAACGGTTGGCACACGCTGCACCTAAGAGACGACGACAAAGTTCGTCTGGATTACAACAGCAACTGGATATCGTATAATGATCGTTGGCTGGCGATCACAACGCGAAAAGTTTCCGACGGACATTTGAGTCGTTCGTTGAAAGATTATCGAGGAAGAGTCATTATCTTTAAGAAGGTCGACGGAACGTGGAAACACTACTACACGTTGAAATCAGGAGAATTTTTTATCTACGCGCAGTGCGTTGCAGTAACGGATTTCGACCAGTTGATTGTCAGCGACCCGTTTAAGAAAACAGAAACAACGGTCGGCGTTGTGCGTTGTTTCGACTTAAAGGGGGAAAAACCTCGTCATCCAAGAAATTTACCCGCCCAAAGATAATATTGCTGGTTTTCCCGATCGTGGTCCTGATTACGGTCGCTTTGGCTCATTCTTCAGCGCCAGCGGCGATCGTCTGATGATCCGAACCACGTATCAAGCGCCCCTGAGTACACAAGACGACCTGATACTCTATCAATTTACAGACGGCGAATGGAAATATTCTTGTTCATTTTTAGACAAAGTTCCACAGGATATTTTTGACGCCCAGGACCGAGAGCCGCTGAACAACCTCAATAGTGTAGGCTTTGAAGAAGACGGTATAACAATTCACAAAGTAGAAGACGTCATACGGTTTAAATCGACAAACGGCGCCTACGCTTATGAACAACACTGTTCACGCTCAGAGGAGCTTTTACCAGTGCAAATGCTGACACGTTATTCCCTTGCTTGGCTGGGAAAGCGCGACCAATTCGGTCTGACCAAACCTTCAGCGGACGGCGTTATTCGTTTTGCCGAGCCCGACTGGATCGTTGAAGACGCCGATCCGGAAACGAATCGATTGGTAAGCGACTATTACCGATACGGCTGTAACACGAAATATGCCGCTGCGCACGGTTACAAATCGTTTTACGATTTCACAAAATACGTTCCATCAGTCGATTATGCGCTGTGTGGAGAAACGCTCATTACCTCGTATTTCTTTCCAGATTGCTATTTTACCGGCAACCCGATGCAAAAAGCCGACGTCTGGGGCGGCGTCAACATCTATAAAATCGACCCGACGACCGGACCCAAAAAAGTCTTCGCGCTGACGACGCGAAATCTTGAAGAGTTGAAGCCTGTCCCCGTTACAGGAGAAGAAAAAACCGAATAGCGCGAATCGGCTTTGTTGAATCAAGGCGTTAGGGCGTGTTCACGCTAATTTTTTCATTCGGATTTCCCCCACGGGCGATTTTGGCGACGGTCCTAAAGGACGCGCTTTGCTCCAATCGTTGGAGGCGTCTCCTTTTGAAGACGCTTTGTTGTTAATGGATTGCGCTTATAGAGTCGATGAAAACGCGAGCGCGTGCCGACGCTAAGGGACTCAAACCAGTCGCTCCGTCAAAATCCAACCGAAAAGGACCTTGGGAATACGCCAAAGACGCAATAAACGGCGTAACGAAGCCGAACGTTTCTTCCAAAGAATCAAGGAATTCAGAAGAATCGCAACTCGTTATGAAAAGTTGGACGCCGCCTTTATAACGCGTTTGCTCTTAGCTTTCATTTTTATTGTATCGCAAAGCCAGCGTCAAACACGCCATAAAGACAAGTAGGGAAGACTCGGACCGCGCTGCGCTCAAGAATGCTCCAGCGTTCTCCGTTCGACAACTCAAATCCCCCTCGTTTCCAACTCCTCCAATTTCTTTTGGTATTCTTTCACTTTTGCCTGATCGCCCTCTGCTTCTGCTAAGGCGCCTAATCGTTGATAGGAAAAGCTCAGGTCGCTCAGCGCTTCAAGATCGTCAGGAGAGCGAGAGACAAGCTGTTCCCGTATTTCAAGCGCTTGTTCAAAATATTCTCGCGCTTCCTGGTAAGAACCCTCTTCATACGCTATGGAGCCTAAGTTATTGTAGGAAACGCTTAGTTCGCGCAGCGCTTCAGGGTCGTCAGGAGAGCGAGAGACAAGCTGTTCCCGTATTTCAAGCGCTTGTTCAAAATATTCTCGCGCTTCCTGGTAAGAGCCCTCTGCGTATGCTAAGAGGTCTAAGTTAATGTTGGAAGCGCTCAGGTTGCGCAGCGTTTCAAGATCGTCGGGAGTGCGAGAGACAAGCTGTTCCCGTATTTCAAGCGCTTGCTCATAATATTCTCGCGCTTCCTGGCTAGAACCCTCTGCCTCCGCTAAGAGGGCTAAGTTAAAGTAGGAACCGCTCAGGTCGCTCAGCGCTTGAGCGTCGTCAGGAGTGCGAGAGACAAGCTGTTCCCGTATTTCAAGCGCTTGCTCATAATATTCTCGCGCTTCCTGGTAAGAGCCCTCTGCCTTCGCTAAGACGCCTAATTCATTGTAGAGAGCGCTCAGGTCGCGCAACGTTTCAAGATCGTCAGGAGAGCGAGAGGCAAGATTCTTGACTATTTCAAGCGCTTGCTCATAATATTCTCGCGCTTCCTGGTAAGAACCCTCTGCTTCTGCTAAGTTACCTAAGCCATTGTAGGGAGCGCTCAGGTTGCGCAGCGCTTCAAGATCGTCAGGGGTGCGAGAGACGCGTTTTTTGTTTATTTCAAGCGCTTGTTCATAATATTCTCGCGCTTCCTGGTAAGAGTCCTCTGCTTCCAATAAGACTCCTAAGTTATTGTAGGAAACGCCCAGGTCGTTCAGCGCTTGAGAGTCGTTGGGAGAGCGAGAGACACGTTTCCTGTCTATTTCAAGCGCTTGCTCATAATATTCTCGCGCTTCCTGGGAAGAACCCTCTGCCTTTGCTAATAGGCCTAGGTTATTGCAGGAAGCGCTCAGGACGCTCAGCGCTTGAGCGACGTCAGGAGAGCGAGAGACACGTTTTTTGTTTATTTCAAGCGCTTGCTCATAATATTCTCGCGCTTCCTGGCAAGAACCCTCTGCGTATGCTAAGTCGCCTAAGCCATTGTAGGAAGCGCTCAGGTTGCTCAGCGCTTGAGCGTCGTCAGGAGAGCGAGAGGCAAGATTCTTTGCTATTTCAAGCGCTTGCTCATAATATTCTCGCGTTTCCAGGCTAGCGCCCCCTGCGTTCGATAAATCGCCGACTTCTCGCCGATCTGCACAAGAAGTCGTCGACAGCAATGCAAAAAACGCTAACGCAACCGCCCCGGCAAATCCCAATATGTTTGTTCGTCTCTTCATAACAACCGCATCCTTCCTAATTATCTAAACGTTAGCTAAGGAGATAGTTTATGAAAGGCTATTATCCAGGGCGCAGGTCTTGCTAAACTACGCCCCAAAACCAGCGCCCGCGCTCTACGCTGGCGCTCCAAGCTAATTCTAATCCTTTCTTAATTTATTTTCAACAAAAATATCGGTTTTCTCGCATTATTTTAGAAGAAATTAACTCTTTCGCGGAAAACGATCGCTTTTAACTTCCGTTCGCGCAACTCCCATAGCGCTAAGCGCCAGGCTGCGTCGGTATGCAATATCGGCAAAAGCGAATAAGTTATAGGCTCGTGAAGCGCTTGTCATAGCGAAAAACGCAGTCTGCGCGTTATCGTTCAGACTGCGTTTTTCTTGTCGGCGAATCTTGCTCTACCGCCGCGTCAGTTCGGGGTCGGGTATTTCGAGGACGAGCGGGGCGTCGTTTGCCGATTCGCCGTCAAGGGCGTCGAGCTCGTTGCGTTCTTCGTCGTCCGCGCTCAGTTTCTCTTGAATATTGACGTCTTTTCCTAGCGTTTCGGCGAGTTCTTCGATCGCCGCCGTCTCGATAGTCGGGCGCGGAACGTCGCGCAGCGCGTCAGCCCAGAAAGAGCCGCCGCGCGAATAGGGCTCGCGGTGGAAGCGCGCCAGCTCGTCTTGTTCTTCTTGTTGGACGTCGCTATTTTCTGCGGATAGATTGGAAAGATCGATCGGCGCCATGTCGGTTTCCGCCTGAGAAGACCCGTCTGGGGGACAGGTTCGGAGCCGTCGTCGTTTCGAGCGTTGCGAATCGTCAGGGTCGGTCGCCATCGTTATTTAATTAAAGACTAAGTTTCTGAGGACAGTAACGACCACCCATAATCCTAAGTCGAACAGCAGCCAGTTTTTTGCGCGTTCGGCTCGTCGGGTCGCGTTGACGTAGTCGTTTTCCTCGCGCGCCGCGTTTGAAAGGACGGCGTAGACGATCCCTACTATTGCGAAGGGCAGCTTAGTAACGAGGAACTGAACGAGCGCCCAATAGAGGAAATTTGGCGGTCGTTTCGGGTTCCAATTCTCCGGCGAGGAGAGCGCGTTCCCAATAGAATTGCGCGCCCAGTTGAGCGCCTTGCGTCCGAGCGGCGCGAAGAGGACGCGGTTTATCGTCGCGACGACGGCGACCAGGAACGCCCAGACGCCCGCGATTAGTTTTGACGCCGCTTCGCCGATTTTTTGCTGTTGAAAAGACGCGTCAGGTTTGTCTCGCACGAGGACCTCGCGGCCGACAGGCTCTTTGTCGATCGGCGTCGCGACGGCGTCGGTAATGCGGAACGGCGCGCCGCACATCGAGCAGCGCTGCGCGCGCGTAATGTTTTTAGCTCCGCAAGAGTCGCAAAATTTCATGAGATTTTCCGTCTATTTTTATCGTGGCGTCAGGGCGCTCCGCTTGAAAGAACAGCCGCCGCCGCGTTTCTTTTATTCCGTTGGCAGATCGAGCGGAAAACTCGTGTTCCGTTCGAGTTTTTGATACAGGGGCATATGGCGGTAATATACTTCCAACACCATGCAGTTCAAGGAGGTAACGTACAATCGTCCTCCGGTAACGCAGTGGTGGTCCGGTTGATCCGGATACCAGCTCCCGCGCTCGTGCCCTTCCATGCATTGCGCCTTGACGAGATTATCCCTGACGCGCGCGTTCCATTTGGCCCAGATTTCCCCGCCGTAGTTGTACGTCAGCAGAGTGGCGTAATAGGTGTAATAAGGAACGTTGAGTTTTGGCCCAACTTCTTCAGAAAGCCGAGTAACGCCTTGAATTCCGCGCGGGTTGTCGATCGTCCAGTCGAGATAAAGTCGACAGAGCAATCCGATGCTGCACGTCGCGTCTGTTTCGGTATTGCCCGGAAGGTAGCTGTATCTTGTTTCGTTTTCCGTCGCGACGCGGCGCAGGAAATCGCGCGCGTTGAACATGACGTCGTCGCGCAGCTCTAAGCCGCCAATTTGCGCGCTTTTAAGCGCCATCAGCTGCCAGCCGGCGACGGACGTGTCCCCCGCTTGTTTGGGCTGATAGCGCCAGCCGCCGTCGTCCGCTTGAGCATATTCGATAAAGCGCACGGCGTCTTGGGCGACGTATCCCAACTCGCGGAACCGAGCTTTTTCTCGCGCGCTCATCATGGCGTACGTTTCGCAAAGGGCGATCGTCGCTAAGCCGTGAGAGTACATATTGCCGCCGGCTTCGTGGAACGAATGACCGTTGGCGTCGGCTTTTCCATGCGTCGTCAGGTAGTTCATGCCCCTGGCGACAACTTGTTTGTACTTTCCGGTCGTCGGCGTATGGCCCGCGGCTAAGAAGGGCAGGAGCGCCATCGAGGTCGCGGCGATCGGCGCGTCGACGGTCCCGCTGTTGCGGCATTGACCGCCGCAGGACGGACAGTCGGTCGTCTTGAAGCTCCAGGAGCCGTCCGGAAGCTGGTGTTCGGCGATCCAAGAGAGCGCAAGCGCGACCGATTTTTCGCTCCCTTCGCTGCCGCCGCCCGCGACGAGCATAGCGGCTTTGTTTTCTCCGCGCCCGGAAAGGTCGGCGCCGGTAAGCGAGCCCATCAGGTTTTCTACCGCGCTCAGCGTCGCGGCTTCGAGCCCCATCGACGTTTCGAGGACAGTCAGCGCTTCCGCAGTTTCTTCGTTAAACGCAGAAACGTCGGGGACGTCGGCGGTTAGTTCCGTCTGGACGTCGACGTCGGTCGTGTCGAATTCGACCGTCTCTGTCGTTTCTAAGGCGGCGTCCGGATCAAAGACTTCGTCGAGCACAATTTTATCGCCAAAGCCCGGCTCCGAGATGATCGCCATCGCGTTGCTGAAATCGGTCTGAATAAAGATGAACGCAAGGAGAATGATAAGAATCAGGTGCAGGCATAAGCTGATAAGCCACATCGGCGCCTCGTTAGCGACTTTTTCGAGCGCCGTCTCTTCGTGCAGGGTTACGACAGGCGCGTCCGATTCCGGAACGGCAGTATGGCTCAATTTCTCGAGAAACAGGTCGGGCGAACTATCGGCCGTCGGCTTCTTTCGAAGCGTCAGTTCGTCCATTGAGAGCTCATGTTTGGTCGCAACGGCGGCGTCGAGCGCTCCGGACGTCAGAAACTCGTCTGGCGACGGCGCGTTTGCGACAGTAACGAGCGCGCCCGCCATCGCGCCGATCGCAACGGCTGCTTCTTCAGGCTCTTTGCGCGACGTTCGTTTGGCTTTTTTCCGGCGTTTCGAGAGGCGTTTCTTTTTACGCGGTTCAGGATCGACCGCGCTCGCGGGGACGTCTTGTTCGTTCTTCGCCTCAACGACGGGCGGCGCGTTGATTGGCGGGGACGCGACGGCGGGCGGCGCGACGCTTGGAAATATGTTCGTTTCGACAGGATAGGAGACCGCTTCGGAATAGGGCGGCACGGGCGGCTCAATTGGAGGCGGCGCAGCTGGCGCGCTTGGCGCATAAGCGGGCGGAGGAAGGTAGTCGTTCGCGGGCGGTTGAGGAAAAGGAGAACCTGCGGCGCGCGGTTCGCCTCTGACTTGTTTCAAAACTTTCGCCACGACGTCGTCGCTTTCAGCAGCAGTTGGCGGCGTCGGGGCGCTCTGCGCGGGCGCGTTTTGCGTTTCTCGAGATTGACGAACGAGCGCGCGAATAAGATCGGCCGTGTTGTCAGTAGAACGCGCCTCTGAATCGGCGCTGTCGGACCCCAAGGGGACGTCAGGCGGCATAACCCAGCCGTTGCGATTATCGTCGTTCGATTTCATTGTTGTTTCAATGCGTTAAGTTAAACTCAAAATGCTTGTATAGAAGAGAAGATTGCGGCGCCGCCCACTTCAACGCCGCGATGCATAGTACAATTGTAACGTATTTGCGCCAATTATCATAGCGTTTAATAAAAATCCTTCCCTTTTTTGCTGTTTTTTGTGTTAAAATCTGCTGAGCGCGGTCAAAGGCTTCTTGAAAACTTTTCCCATTTTGCCTATTTTGCTTCCTTTTAACCAAAAACAGGGAAAGTCGCCGTCGGTTTTTTGAAAGAGGAAAATTTTGTCAAAAAACCGTTTGAAGGGCGTTGAACAATTAGACGATTCATATATAATGTTCGTTCCAAGCGTGTCGACGAATACGTCCGTTCGCGCGGTGAGCCGCCAGTCGCAGGATTTGGCGCGAGCATTAGCGAAATTGCATAGCTGTTTTTAGCATAAACTCAGCGTCCGAGGGCGTTGGAACAAATAGATTGAGGATATAACAATGTCAGGGAAAAATAAGAAAAAGGCAGAAACCGTCTACCTCGTTTGCGAAGAATCTGGCGAATATAACTACATCGTTCGTCGTAGGCCCGGCGGCGAGAAGCTCAAGCTGAAGAAGTACTGCCCCCGACTCCGCAAGCACACGCTGCACGTCGAAAAGAAAAAGTAGTCTTTTTCTTTGCAATTTCGCAATGCGCTGCGTTTGGTCGGCTTATGATTGAGCTGGTCAAACGCCGCTTGTGTTTCTTGGCGCGTCTTTTTTATCGAACGCCTTATCGGCTTGGTTTTGCGGTTGCGGCAATATAACAAACGCGCGGTTCCAAAGAGAGCCGCGCGTCTTCATTTTCTTGGAGTTGAGGACGATTCGTTTCGAGCTGTTCTCTTCGTCGTCGTCATTTGGAAGAGTCTTTCCAGAGCGAATCTTTTTGGATATTGAACTCCTCAATGCGTTTCTTCCAGACGCTTGCGTCTTTCAGAGCGGCGTCGTGATTATTCGAGCCGAAAGAGAACTT
This sequence comes from Thermoguttaceae bacterium, assembly GCA_028695965.1. Classification (GTDB taxonomy): domain Bacteria; phylum Planctomycetota; class Planctomycetia; order Pirellulales; family Thermoguttaceae; genus RUG369. The sequence goes on from JAQVHZ010000008.1 coordinate 60,050, forward strand.
GGCGCCCATTTTCAGCGCCAGTTCGATAAATTTCGGCTGCGGAAACGCCGATTCCGCCTGAATTTCTAGGGCGACGTTGTTGTTGATCGCCGCTTGAATCAGCGCCGTCATGCGTTCTTCGGTCCAGAGCTCGTCGTATCGCGAGGCGATGAATTCGGGCAGATAGGTAACGTTGGCGAGGATATCGATCGGCTCGGAAACGACCGTCATGCAATGTTGGAAATAGCGTTCGAACCATTCGTCCTGGTCGACGTCATAATCTTTTGGGAGCAGCCAGAGCCGCGTGTTGGTTCCGTCGGGCTCGGTCATGATCATCGTGTCGGCAAGGACGAAGTCGAGGCGGCGATAGATCTTCAGGTCGATCGTTTTGTACCAATCCCGGTCGTTCACTTGAACGCCGATTTTGAGCCGTTCGTCTTCCGGAAGGGTCGCGTTCAGGCTTTCGATATCGGCGACGAACTTGTCGAGAATCTCGTTGGTTGAAAGGGGCCATTCGCTGCCGGTATTTTCTAAGACGCCGCTTTTCACGCCGGTCTTTTTCGCGCGCTCGACCGCTCTTTCCGGCGTCATGCCGCCGCGCAGATGAATGTGGTAGTCTCTTAGCTCGAGGCTGGGATCGAGCCAAGGCGCGTATTCTTCAAAGGACCGGATTTTCTCCTGAGGATTGACGTCTTGTGCGAAAAGGGCCGCGCAGCAACACGCTGACATAACCGCGGCGGCGACGAACGAAAGGACGACGCGCATGGGCTTCTCCTTGTTATTAATGAATTGGATAGAATCGATCTGTCGGACGCGGTTATTGAGCGACGCGCCAATCTTGCAGCCGCAGTTCGACTTGCTTGAAGTAGTCGCTGTAAACGACTTGGAACGCGACGTCAAATTTAGCGTCCGGATCGTTGAGGACGATTTCGTTCATTTGGTCCGCCCAATCGCCGCGTCCGAAGGCGACCGCGCGAACTTCGCTCTGATACTGTCGGAACCGACCGTTGAAGACGTTCCCCGGCGCCGGAGGCTGGTTGGAGCCCGGCTTCGCTTTGCCGCCCCCCGCGCGTCTTGCGTTTCCGACGAGCGAGACGCCGTATGCCGCAAAGATCGGTCTGGGATTGCCCGCGCCAAAGGGGGAAAGACGATCGAGTTCGCCGAACGTCTGCATATTGGCGCACGACAGGGGGAACTCTCCGTCGAGCTGCAGCTTCGGGACGCGTTCTTTTGGCGGGAAGGCGTCGGCGACATAAGCGCAAAACGCCTCTCGAAAGGAGTCGACGTTCGCCTCTTTGATACCAAGCCCCGCCGCCGCGGCATGGCCGCCAAAACGCGCGAGATATTCGGAACAGTAATTGAGCGCGTCGTACAAGTTGAAATCGGAGTCCGGCACGCCTCGAGCCGACCCGGCGTTCGCGTCCGCTTCGCGCAGCGCGATCATGACGGTCGGGCGATAGTAGCGTTCGGCGATTCGTCCGGCGACGACCCCGATGACGCCGGGATGCCAGTCGTAACTTGCGAGCACGAACGCTGGCGCGCCGACGTAATTCTCCTCGATCATCTTGACGGCGTCGCTCATGATGCGCCGTTCGAGCTTCTGACGCGTTGCGTTAAGGTTGTTGATGAAGGGCGCCAACTCGTTTGCTCGCGCGGAACTGTCGGTGATGAGCAGCTCGACGCCGAGCATAGCGAGCCCCATTTGACCGGCGCTGGCGAGTCGAGAAGGATTGCTGAGCAGCGATTTCGCATAGAGCCAATTCTCGTGGTCCTCTTGATCGTGCAGCGAATTCTCGGTCAGAACTTCGCGTCCGACGGCGTTCAGCCTGGGCGCGAGCGTATAGCCGAGGTCTTCGCTCGTGATCTTTTTGTTCGGATTGCTGACGACGATTTCGACGAGCCGCTTGAGCCCGAGCGGCATATGATGCACAAAGCTGTTTTCGAGCGCGTACCGAACGAGCGTTCTGTTTTCGTCTTGGAGCGGGACGACGTCCGCGATCGTGCCGAGCGCGGCAAGCCCGATGGCGTGAATGAGGAATTCGCGCATCTCCGCCGACGTCTTCTCGGCGCCTTCCATCGCGAGCCCAAGCCCCCACGCCAACTTGAAGGCGACGAACGCGCCGCAGATCTCGGGGCAGGGATAAGGCGCGGCGCCCTCGATCTGCAGCCGCGGATGCACGATCGCGTCGGCGGCGGGCAGGATTTGTTCTTCCGTCTCTTCGTCGACGAGCGGCGTGTGGTGGTCGGTTACGACGAGGTCCAGCCCGATCTCTTTGGCATATTGTATTTCGTCAAGATTGGCGATTCCGCAGTCGACCGTAACGACGACGTCGGCGCCTTCGTCCTCGCGCAAGCGCTTGAGCGCCTCGCAATTGAGCCCGTAGCCCTCCTCGAGACGATTAGGCAGGTAGTAGCCGCATTTCCCGCCGCACGTCTGGATCGCCTTCAACAGAATCGCGGTCGCCGTCATGCCGTCGACGTCGTAATCGCCGTAAATGACGATTTTCTTGTCGGCGCGGATCGCGTCGGCGAGAAATTCCGACGCCTCTTGGCAGCCGGGAAGGCGATGCGGAGGATAGAGCCCGCGCGAGAGACTCGGCGGCGCGAGGAAATTAACGATGGAACTTGGGTCGGCGATCTTTCTTCCGATAAGAGTCTGCACGACGATCGGCTCGACTCCGGTCTGCTGCGCCAGCCGGGCGACGAGGTCGGGGTCGTAGGGGCGCGTTATCCATTCAACTTTTTGTTTATTCTTGATCATAATCGTGCGGAAGCCGAGAGGGTGGGCGTCGCCGCTTAGTCGCCGGTCGGCTGCGTTGCCGGACGATAGAAGCAAAGCGTTGCCGCGGCGCCTGGCAGGACGCTGCGTTTCCTTTTATTGTACTACTTAGGAAGGGAGCGCGTCAAGGGGTTGAGCGGATAATACGCGTTTTTTAGACTGTTTGACAAGGACGTCGGCGCCGGGGAACGAGCGCGGTAACCGCTGTTCAAGAGTCTGCGGACCGAATGCCGAACTGTGAACGTAAACTCTAATAATTTGGGAGTTATTGAAAAAAGGACGTTGCGTCTCCTTGAAAAACACAAGAGGTTCGATATAATGAACGCGGCCTGTTGGAGTTGTTCGATATTCATGCGACTCCTCACGCTAACGTTAGTAATTCGACGAGACTCATTGCCGCCGTCGCTTCAACGCGGCGCTTGCGAGTCGTCCTCTTGGACCTTTGAAAACTCCAAAGTCGCATGACGTCGCGTTATGTGGAAGGAACAGATAATGCATGTTTTATTTGCTACGAGCGAAGTAGCGCCTTATTCTAAAACCGGGGGTCTCGGCGACGTCTGCGGCGCATTGCCTAAGGCGCTTGTCCGCCTCGGTTGTAAAGTTTCTGTTGTAACGCCGTACTACAAGAGCGTTGCCGACTATTTTCAGCGTACGGGCGAACCTTGCGAGAGTCTCTATGGCGTAACGCTCAGCGCGCCTGTTGGCAACAAGACAATAAGAGCAGGCGTTATTAAGGCGACCGTATCGGGCGTCGACTTCTATTTCATCGAGCATAACGACTACTTCAACCGCGAGGGGCTGTATAATTATCAGGGGATCGATTACGAAGACAACCACGAACGGTTTTCTTTTTTCAGCCAGGCGGCGCTCGAGCTTGTTACAGCGCTTGACCTTGACGTGAACGTCGTTCACGCCCACGACTGGCAGACCGGGCTTGTGCCCGTCTATCTCGACGCCGTCTACAAATCGCGCTCGAAATTCGACGTCTCGTCAGGATTTGGGAACAGCGTTCGTCCTCAATTTGACAATACAGCCGATCGCGCCCAAAAATTTGACGACATTAAATCCGTCATCACGATCCACAATCTCCGACATCAAGGTCGTTTTTGGCGCGGCGCCATGGACGTTACGGGGCTCGACTGGAGCTACTTTACCTACGACAAGATGGAGTTTTTCGGCCAGTTGAATTTTTTGAAGTCGGGGATCGTTTTCAGCGATATGATAACGACGGTCAGTCCGAAATACGCCCAAGAAATTCAGACGGAAGAATTTGGCGAAAGGCTGCAAGGCGTTCTGCAGCTGCGTTCGCCGTCCCTGCGCGGCATACTGAACGGCATTGATATAGACGAGTGGAATCCCGCGACCGACAAGTATATCGCCGCGAATTACGACCTCGATACCTTTGAAATTGGCAAGCCGAAGTGCAAAGCGGCGCTCCAGCAAGAGCTCGGCTTGAATCAGGATCCGAACACGCCGCTCCTGGGCGTCGTCAGCAGATTCGACCCTCAAAAGGGGCTCGACTTAATTGCCGATTGCGCCGCCGAACTCATCGAACATGAAGGCGTCCAGTTCGCGATTCTCGGGTCCGGAGACGAAACCCTCGGAAGCCGATTCCATATGCTTTCGAAACGGTACCCGCAAAGCTTTGCCCTTCGAAACGAGTTTTCGATCGGTATGTCGCACAAAATAGAAGCGGGGGCGGATCTCTTCCTTATGCCGAGCCGTTACGAGCCTTGCGGCTTGAACCAGATGTACAGTCTCCGCTATGGAACGCTTCCGCTCGTTCACGACGTCGGCGGTCTTCATGACACCGTCGTCAACGCGTCCGATGAGAATATCGCCAACGGCACGGGCAACGGGTTCGTCTTCTATTGGGAAAACGTCGACGATATGCGCCGCGCGCTCAACTGGGCGCTCTACGTCTACCGCTGCCGGAAAGACGATTGGAAGAGCATAATACGCACCGCGATGAGCAGCGATTTGTCGTGGGAAAAAAGCGCCCGTGAATACCTGAATCTCTACGAGGAAATGACGGCGGAAAATTGACGACGGCGCGGCGCGGCGTTCGTGAATGGTTCTGCTCGAATAAGAATAATAAACGCGCTCGAGGGGCGACTGAGGGCGCGTTCAGTTATATGGAATTCAATGGCCGAATTTAATTATAAAGCGAAGACGCGCGCGGGACAACACGTTTCCGGAATGATGGTCGCGAACACGAAAAAAGAAGTTCTCGACCGTCTTGCGAACCAGAAACTCTTCCCGGTGTCCGTTGAAGACGCGCATAAAAACGACGTCGATATCAGCAAGTGGTTCCAGGGCAAGCCGCCAATCACCGCAATCTCCGCGTTCCTCACGCAGTTGGCGGAGCTCTTGGAAAACGGCGTCCCCGTCTTGACCGCGTTTGAAGCGCTCGGCAAGCAGACGCCTAATCCGGCGCTGCGCAAAGTCGTTACCGAGATTGGCGAACAAGTGGCGGACGGTCAAAGCGTCGACGCCGCGTTTGCCATGCATGATAAAGTCTTTGACAACCTCACGTTGAGCGTGATCAAAGCGGGTAACGAAGGCGCGTTTCTCGAATCGGCGCTCAAGCGCACCGCGAAATTTATGGAAGACCAGGCGGAACTGCGCTCGAAAATTACCAGCGCGATGATCTATCCGACCGTCCTCTGCGTCGTCGGCGTCTTGGTCGTCTCCGTTTTGCTTATCGCGTTTGTGCCAAAATTCGAGCCGATGTTTGAATCGCTCACGGCAAGCGGAAAAGATCTTCCTATCTTTACCGTATGGCTGCTCGGTTTCCGCTCTTTTTGCGGCAAGTACGGCCTCTATGTGCTGGGAGCGATTATTGCGCTTGTCGTCTGGCTGCGCATTCAGGCGTCGACAAAATCCGGTCGGCGCATTATCGACCAGTGGAAGTTGAAGCTGCCGATAATAGGGTCGGTCGCGCAGGCGTCGTGCGTCTCTAAGTTGTGTCGCGTCTTGGGCACGCTGTTACAAAACGGCGTCCCGATACTGCGCGCGTTGGAGATCAGCGCGCGCTCCACGGGCAACGCGGTCCTTCAGACCGCCGTCGAAAACGCCGTTGCAGCGGTGTCTGCCGGCGAGACGCTCTCAAAACCTCTGAGCGACTGCGGGCTGATACCGCCCAACGCGATGACGATGATCTCGATCGCCGAGGAATCGAACACGCTTGAAAAAGTATTGATTAACCTTGCCGATTCTCTGGAACGCCAACTTGCCAAGAGGGTCGACGTGATGACGCGTCTCTTGGAACCGATGATGCTTCTGCTCCTTGCCGGCGCGGTCTTCTATATCATCATCGCGTTATTGCTCCCGGTCTTCATGATGACCGAAGCGGCGTGATCGACGGAAGAGAGGCGCAGATGAAGAATAGCGGAGCGTATTTGGATCCTCGCGTCGTTCAGACGATCAGTCGTCTCGACTTAAAAGCGCAATTTATCGTCAAAGGGTTCATGCACGGCCTGCATTCAAGCCCTTTGCAAGGCTTTTCCGTCGAGTTCAGCGAACATCGCAAGTACGAGCATGGAGACGATCCCAAAGATATCGATTGGCGGCTCTACGCTCGCACCGACAAGTATTACGTCCGCAAATACGAGTCGGAAACGAACATGACCGGCTGGCTGGTCGTCGACTCGAGCGCGTCGATGGGCGTCGAATTTGAAGGAGAAATCACCAAGTTCGATTACGCGATCTCCCTCTCCGCCGCGCTCTGCTACTTGATGATTTGCAGACAGGACCCCGTCGGACTCATTGCGTTCGATCAAAAGATACGGCGTTCTTTGCCTCCTAAGTCGAAACGGTCGCAATTTGGGTCGATTCTGTCGACCCTTGCCAACCTCAAGCCGGAAGGCGAAACAAACGTCGCCGCCGCGCTGACCCAACTTGCCGGCATGCTCAAGCGCGCGTCCCTCGTCATGGTCTTTTCCGACCTTCTGGGCGACCCCGAGGAAACGCTTCGCGCAATCTATCGTCTGCGTCACGCGGGGCACGACGTCATCTTGTTCCACATTCTCGGCGAAGCGGAGACGAAGTTTTCATTTACCGGGAACGTCGAACTGCAAGACCCCGAGACCGGAGAACGGCTCGTTGTCGACGCCGATTCGATGGGCGCCGATTATAGAAAAGCGCTCGAAGACTTCCGGGAAACGTTTCACCGCGAAGCCGCAAACGCTAAATTCGACTACGTCCCGTTGGACGTCTCTATTCCATTTGACAAAGCGCTCTTAGAGTACCTGATCGCGCGTTCTCAACGCCGGTAATTCGACCTGTTCGGACGATCGTAATAGCCGTCGTCGTCGTCGAGTTTCGGCGCGCGTTTGGAAAAGCGGCGATCGGCGGCGTCCACTTCGGTAAGCGGAAAAGATTGGCGTCCGCCGTCGTCGAGGTCGACGATCACTCGCTGCGCAAAGAGCTCTTGTGCGAAAACGCGCCCTCGTCCCAAGGGCGTCCATACGAGCGCGCCGATCGGATGCGACTTTTCCTGCAGTTCGTTGTACATATCGAACTCATAGCGCAGACAGCATTTAAGGCGTCCGCAACGCCCGGAAACTTTGGTGGGGTCCAGCGTTGCCTTTTGTAATTTCGCCATCTTCATCGAGACGGGCGGCATCGACGCAAGGTACGTGTTGCAGCACACTTCGCGCCCGCAATCGCCGACGTCCGCGAGCAGTTTCGTTTCGTCGCGCACGCCGATCTGCTTCATTTCGATTCTCGTCTGGAATTCGGCGGCGAGCGCGCGCACAAGCTCGCGGAAATCGACGCGTCCGTCCGCGACGTAATAGACGACGACGCGTTCGCGTCCGAAAATCTGTTCGACGCGAACGAGCGTAAGATCGATACGCATACGCTCAACGATCTTCAAACAGCGATTGAAGTCGTTCGTCTCGTTGCGTTTGATCTCTAAGAGCCGTTCGTCGTCCTCAGGCGCCAGGCGGCGTATGAACGTTACGGGATCCTTGTTAAGATTAGCGACTTGAGCGATTTTTTCATCGTCCGTTTTGCAGAGAATCGTCCCCGCCTCCGAACCGCGGGGAGTCTTAACGAGGACGACGACCCCGTGGAAGAAGCCGTTTGCTTCTTTGGGGTCGCATTCGAACACTCCAAGGGTGCGCATGGCGCCGTAACGAACGATATATTTTTCCATAATTTCTCCCAAACCGCGCCGCAGATCACGCTTGACGCGTCTCTATTATAACCAATTTCTATATAGTCGACGACGCCTAATTTCTGTTTTTTATGCCGGAATGCGCTCGAGCCCGCCGCGGCACAGCTTCGAGCCAATTTCGCCGGGGTCCGCGCCATAAGTAAATTACGCCGCGAGAGATTCAAAATTTTTCGCGTTCTTTTGGAAATTTGGCGCTTTTTTCGACGCCCTTCAACATTGTCATAGCGCTCCTTTAAAACTTGGCGTCGTCGCGCTGGCTCCAATAAAACGGATCTCATTATTGTTGCGAGTAAATTTTTCTGACGATTGCGACAGCGGACTAGGAAATAATTTTTGAACTTTTTTCGAATTGGGGCTTGACTCTGCAGACGTCCGCGTTGCGTTTAGTTATAATAGACAGGGCGAGGGGATTTTGAAGAAGACTCAAAACGGAACGGTTCACCGTTACGTTTACGATAATTTCGGACGAATCCTTCACGACCAAATCACTGCGCTCGGAGCAAACGTCGACGGCGCCGTTCGAAAAATTTCGACAAGCTGCACGCTTACGACGAAACGAACCAGCTTGTCGACGCTCGTGTGGGTTGGCGGTTTCGTTCTTCCGGAGCTTGTTTTCGCTGAGAACGACGCTCCGAATCTTAACGAGAACCCCTTGTTTTGCAGGAAATCAACTTCAAAATTCAGGAGGTTGCAGTATGGGATTGCTACTATTGCTTGCTTGCGTCGTCGGCATATCTTTCTATCTTTTCGCCGCGTCTTTTGTGTTGCTGGGCTCGCTTGCGCCTCATAGCGGCGTTACGCTTTTTTTGGTCCTAAACGCCGTTGTGTTTGTATACATGGCGGAGAAAAGCATATTTGCAGAAAGAAAAGGGCGATTGGGCGTAATATGTATAAAAGCCGCTCTGGCGTCGTTTGTAGTTTTTGCGGTTTCTTCAATGATATACATTTATGGCGCCGAAGGGGCTAAGCATGGTCTAAACGCTTTTTGGCAAGCGCTTAGAGAGAGCCTTCTTCTGAGCGTCGTAAATTCAATTTGCTTCGTCGCGCTAAGCGGTCTGACGATCCTCGGTTTGCGGTTGTTCTACGGATCAGGTCAAGAAGATAACGAAGAACAAAACTGACGATTCATCTGCTTTAATGCGGTTTAAAAGGGCGCAGCCTTCCAAAGCGGCGTAAGGAGTTCATAATATGAAAGCTTCAGATAAATGCAAGAAGAGAGTAACGTTATACGCTTTTGTCATCTTGATGACGATAACGTTGAAACTTGGCGCTGAACACTACTATTTGCAAGTGCAGCTTGGGCATCTGTCAGGCAATTTTATGATATACGACAGTGCGGCTCGATACCGTCAAATTTCTACTCCTGGAGGCATTGCGAGCGGTATGGACTATGCTTATACGTACTATCCGCCAGGCACAAAATGGATAAGAGACGACGACGGAATTCTAGCGCAGGTTATGGAACAGGGGTGTACGATGGCGCTTACTCTGATGCGTATCCAGATTGAGGAAAAACTTGGAACAAAATTCTCTGACGAGGATATTTTCACAATTGTAGAAAAATATACTGGAGAAGAAATTGACAGCAAAGAATATTATCTTGAGAATCGCAAACATATTGATCTTTATCGATACGCCAGCAGCAGATCTGATATAGAAAAACAAAGAAATAAACCTATATTTAACAACGAAGGCTTTGTTGATTCCGAACCTGTTGACGCCAACGACGACAGCGCCAACGTCAAAGAATAATGAATGAAGACCAAAGACGTATGTTTTGTCCTCATATTGCGGTCAAATTAGCTCGTGGTAATTTCCAAGTCCTTGCCAAAACCCGATCGGCGTTCCTTCACTCTTGAGTTGTTTTTTAAGCAAAACTTTGCGTTCCCAATTCAGGAGGTTCAGCAATAACGGGGTCTATCGTTTGCTGGATTGATTCAGTCTGCAATATGGGCTAGAAATTATATTTCTTACGAAAACACATACTTTTCAGCAAGTTCATTGGCGCGCAATTAATTAGGAGCAATAAAATCGGAACGGCGCTTCCCATGCAATCGAGTAATGCCGCCGTTAAGAATCACGCGTTTTTATGCGCGATCCTGTCGGCTGCGGCGCTCGGCGCTCCTGCTTGCGCCGCCCTTTCCTGAAGACGTCGCGTCGTTGACGAATCAAAGTCGCGAAGCTGGCGAAATGCGAACGCTTGCTGCTGCAGAGGATTCAAACCAGCCCGTCAAAATCCAATGGAAAGGACGATGAGAATACGACAAGGTCTTGTATAAACTTCGTAACGAAGTCGGCGCTTTTTCCGAACAACTAAGGTCTTCCAAAGAATAACGACTCGTTACGAAGATTCGGACGTTGTCTTTACGACGGCTTTGAACCTGGCTTTCTTTTTACGGGTTGCAAAATTTGCTTCAACACGCGCGAATTAGAACAATTCGTCGATCGGATCGTACCCGTTTTGATAGACCGGCTTGACCAGTTCGGCGACGCCTGGCGTCTTGAGGTCGGCGAGGTTCGTCACCTTGAGGTTTTTCGCGTCCCATTCGACTTTTTCGCCCTGACCGTTGGCGGCGGTCCAGATCGAAAGGTTGCCAAGAAGGATCGTTTCGGTAAGGGGTCCTGCGTGGTTCGGGAAGTTCGACCAGCAGATTTCCGGCTTGCCTTCCCAAATAGCGGTGAACCATTCGAACTTATGGCGCACGTCGTCGCCGCGGCCCTGTTCGTCGATCGGAGCGATGACGAATTCCGTCTGGCTTTCCGGAATCGGGTCGATCTTCTTGCCCCCTTCGGCGCGGAAATTGCCGCCAAGACCGGCGCCCTTGGTTCCAATGACGAAACATCCGCCGCCGCCGTCGACCTTGTCGAAGCCGTACTTGGCGGTGAGTTCGGTCGGAGGCGTTTGGGCGGCGTCGTACCAGACGAACTTGACCGGGCCGCGCGAATCGGTCGCGGGGAACTCGAACTCGGTAGTCGAGCTTGCCGGGAACGAATCGAAGTCGTGTCCGGAGGACGTCGCGCAGACGCTCGTCGGGTTCCGAAGATCGATCGCCTTGAAGATCATGTTGACGTTATGGCACGCCATATCGCCGAGCGCGCCGGTCCCGAAATCCCACCAGCCGCGCCACTTGAACGAGTGGTAGTCGCCGGGCCAGAACTCGCGTTTCGGCGCCACGCCGACCCAGGCGTCCCAGTCGAGGTTCTTGCGCGCCGCTTCAATTTGCGCTTTCTTTTCTTCGATGAGTTCCTCGGCGTCGTCCGGTTCTTCTTCGCGCATTTGAGCGGCGAACTTTTCGAGCGTCATCGTTCGATTAATCCCTTGCGGCCAAATCGGACGGTTCGTCCAGACGTGGACTTCCGTAACTTCGCCAACGACCCCTGCTGCGTATTGAGCGGCGGTCTTGCGCAGACCGTCGTCGACGGAGCCTTGGTTGCCCATTTGCGTGCAGACGCCATGTTTCTTTGCCAGTTCGCCGAGCCAACGCGACTCGTAAATCGTGCGCGTTAGGGGCTTTTGCGCATAGACGTGCTTGCCGGCTTTAATGGCGGCGGCGCTGATAATCGCGTGCATATGGTCGGGCGTGCCGACCGTAATGGCGTCGATTTTGTCCATCATTTCGTCGTACATATCGCGATAGTCGACGAACGTTTTTGCGTCTTTGAATTCCTTTTGCTTGCCGTTAAGGGTGTTGTAATCGACGTCGCACAGCGCGACGACTTTGCCGTAATAGCCGGCGTGGGTAACGTCCCCGCCCCCTTTGCCGCCGACGCCAACGCCGGCAACGGCTACAGATTCCAACGCGTTAGCGCGCGCTTGTTTGCGGAAATTCCCGGAAGCGACCAGGAAACCGGCGCCAGCTACTGCCGACGCCTTGATGAAATCGCGGCGTGTTGTTTTCATTAATGATTCCTTATGGAAATTGTGCTGATGATAACCAAACGCGTTCCAACGCGTTCGAACGAAGTAGGACGTCGAACGGCGCGTACGCAGGAAAACGCGTTCCCAGGAGGGAAAAACGAATATCGTTGTTCATTTCCAATTGTGCCTTATTTGAACTAAAAAATCAAGCGATAGAATATTTTTTGACGTTTTTTTCTTTTTTTATTTCGATCGCGATAAAAATCCACGACGTCTTCGGGAGAAGACGTCGTGGATTGAGGTTCGAGGAAGGGCGCCTTTCAGGGGGTTTTCATCGGCGTTCTTATTTATCTTATATTTCGCTTTGCACGGCGACAAAAAGCCGCCGATCGATCGTCAAACCGACTTATGCCGTCGCCGCGCGGGCAATTCTTGAAACGCTCAACGAGAAGATTTCAACAAGAAAATAAAAAATGCGGCGCGGAATGGAGTGCAGAACCGCGCCGCAAGTTGACTCTCGCCGGACTTTCCCCAAAGTCGACGAGAAGAAATTGACAACCCCTAAATCTAGGACGCAAACGTTTTATCGAATAGGCGGCTCCTTGACCGTTTGGTCGGTTAATCTGTCGATGAAGTCTGCTTACTTCGCTTCCCCAATTCTCAAAGCAAGATCCGATTGATATCAAGAGGTTCCAGCTTCCGGCTTAACTCCGACTGGGGCGAGCGCGTCGCCCCAGCCGAATCCCCCCTCAGAGATTTCTTTAACGGTATGCTCGCGGCGGCGGTGGCGTCGGCATTGGAGCCGGCGCGTAATATCGCGGCGGCGCGTATGGTCTGGCTGGCGCGTAATGTCGCGGCGGCGCATATGGTCTGACCGGCGGGTAATATCGGGGCGGCGCATATGGTCTGGCTGGCGGGTAATATCGCGACGGCGGCGGAGGCGGCGCGTAGCGCGGTTTCGGCGGCGGCGCGTAATATTGCGGCGGCGGAACATAGTAGTCTTCGGCGACGCCTAGCCCAAAGCTGACTCCGCCTACATTGATGCTGAACATGAAGTCCGACGCTGCAGCCTCGCGAGCAGGAACGCAAAGGAACGCGATGGCAAACACGCCGCCAACAAGCAGAAGAAACGAGGTCCGATAGAACCGATTCGCGTTCTTTTTCATCTCTAGGCCTCCTTATTGCGACTTGGAATCAAGTCTGTTAAATTTGAAGAGTTGCGTTGATGCTTTTTAGCGATTATTGACCAGGCGGACGTCCGCGCGATTTTTAGAAAACGCTTATTGCGCCGCCCTTCCTATTTACTAAGTATGCGAAAACTTCAGAAAAGTTACAAAAAAAATGAATTTTCTCAAAAATTTTTTCAAATTCTTTCAAAACATGACGTCCAAGCCCGTGTAAGACGACCTCGCGCCGTCCTGGACGCGATGGAAAATGAACGGCAGAAATAAACCTTGGTTAGATGAAATCGGCGTCAGAAGTTTCGGAAGCCTTGGCGCCGCGTTACGTCAGGATCGAACGGAGAAGCGCGAAAAGGATCCGTCCCCGGACGCAGTCCTAAAGGCGTCGCTTGACGAGGACCGGGAATTGTCGCGGGCAGACCGCTGGAATAGGGCGACAAGTCGACGCTTGTCGCAGGATTTGGAACGTAACTGGAGGAATCAGGGATCGCGACGACCGTTACCCCGCCGCGATAATGGCGCGGAGTATAGTCGCCTTCGGGCGGAAGGTAGTGCGGGACGACGCGCGGAGGAGAGACGTTATTGATAACTTCCTGAGATTTCGGGGGCGTTGTGTGCGCGATTATCGGAGCAGGGTCGTGCCGAAGCGCGGGGCCCGGTCTGAACGGACGGTCGATTCTAAGCGCGCGTCCGCCGACGACAAACGGACGCGCGGCCTCGGCGTCAGCGGCAAATGCAACGACGCACAGCAGCGCCGCAAGCGCGCATAGCCGTAAAGTATGAGACGTTCGACGATTAGCTATCTTTTTCATTGTCAGCGCAATAGTAAAAAAACCGACGCAAACCGCCTAGCGGGCGCATTTGCGTCGATAAAATCTAGAAGGGACGACCAGGAGGTCCGCCGGGGCGAGGACCGCCAGGTCCGCCGTAACCGGGATATCGCGGCGGAGGATAGGACCGAGGCGGCGCATAGTAGCGCGGCGGCGGCGGAGGCGGAGCGTAATATCGCGGCGGCGGCGGAGCGTAGTAGCGCGGCGGCGGATAGTAAGGCCGCGGAGGCGGATAGTAATAGGGTCGCGGCGGCGGATAGTGGGACCCTCCGCCAATGACGAGCGAGAAACTGGTCGTCGTACGCGCTGTCGGCGTAACGACGACTTTACGCGGCGCAACGTACGTTTGAACGACCGACTCTTCCGCCACGAGCAGCGGCGCGCGATAAGTAACGACAGGGTCGGCGACGACGTATCGCGGCGGCGCGACGCTCACGACCACCGGCGCAGGCGCCGTCGCGAATCCGGGGTGCGCGGCGACGATCGCGCGGCCGCCCGCAACGAAGACGCGCGCCGCTTCTGCTTTCGGAGCGCTCGCAAACAGCGCGACAACCGCGCACAGAGCGCAGCACGCCATAGGGATAACAGCGCGAACGCTCGACTTGTGTAAACGTTCCATGATGATTGTCCTTGTTTCACGTCTGTTAGAGATTCGTCGACGCTGAGCGCGCCGACAGTACGACGGCGGCTTCTTCTAGCGCCGTCTATGTCTTTAGTATGCTAGCCGACTTCAGTTTAGACAAAAATTTTTGAAAATCAAGACCTTTTTTATAATTCAGCCCTAATGTTCGATTTTATCGTTGCATCTTGCCAAAAACTAGCTCGTAACAAGCTGAGCTGCGTTCCAGCGCTGTCGTCAATGACTTGAATACTCTGCGCGGAGCCGCGTTCCTTTGAACGTAATTAACGCGCTTTAATCAAAAGAGAAACGAACCTCTGCCTGAAATTGCAACATTTGCAACAACAATTTCGCCTGTGTCGCTCTTTTTAAGAAGAGTAAGATAAAAGGTGTTGTCATTGGGCGCCCCGAGTGAAGCAAAAAAAACCTCATGGGTCGAATCATGACGTGGAGAACCGGGGGACTGGAAGGACCGCGACGCTGAGAACTGGTTTTCTCCTTAAAGGGATTGAAGTCAAACTCCATGACGAGGTCGTACGTATTGCCCTCTTCTTCGATTCTTGACAGCGTCAGGGTCTCTAGGTAATCTGCGTAGCGCCCAAAGAGCTTCTCTACAGCTTTCTTCCATTCGGCGCGATCCTCCTCCGTCGGCTCGACTAAATCTTCAGGAATTCTTTTTTCCACAAGGGCATAGGTTGCAGCCATAGCGTCCATATCTGCCGCCATTTTTGGAAGCCAGGAGACGTCGCCTTTCTCGGTTTTGTCGATAAGGTCTTGGGCAAACGCTGCCGCTTCCTTTTCTGTTACGGGGACATATCCCTTGTAGTTAGGGCGAGAGCAGCCAAGGACGGAACCGAAAAGAACGACCAATAATAAAAAATATCGCCGCATTGTAAAATTTTCCCTTTATTGCAAGGCGTTATACTTTGCAATCTCACAAAATGCTCTTTTCAACATTGTCAGAATATAGTACTCTCTAGCAAAAAAGGAGACGCTAATGTTACGAGGGAGCTATACAAAGGAAGAACGCGATTATTTTTTTCAG
>JAQVHZ010000059.1 GCA_028695965.1 Thermoguttaceae bacterium
CTTTCTAAGGATAATTAGAAACTCAGCTCTTGGAGCTGTTTTAAAAGGTCGATTCAAACATACTGTATGGTTTAACTTTACTTTGATATATGAAAAAGCCGTTGGTCCAAAAACCAGCGGCTTTTTTGATTGCGGCTGCGCGGCGGCTCGGGAACGAGGCTCGTCGGCGGCAGATCTTGTGTTAGTATCCTGTGAAAATAGAGTTCGGTCGTCTTATCTGGATCTGAAACCGGCTCCTTTGGCTCGTCAGAAATAGAAGCGCGTTGGAAAACGGATCGTTGTTCAAAAAAATTGTTAGAGAATTCTTCTGAGAATTGACTTTTATTTGAATCGGCGTATAGTAAGCGCTAAAAAACAGCGCTTACTGGCGTCCTATGAAAACATTATTGCGAAAACAAATCGAGACCGACGTCTTTGATTACCTTCAATTGACGGACGCGCTTGCCGACTATGCGAATATTCGCGGCAAGATCGGGCGTTTGATCGCTTCGGGCGAGATCATTCGGATCAAGAAGGGGCTCTATGCGTTTCCCGACTATCTCCGTCGCGGTCCGTTGAATTCCTGCGCGATCGCTAATATGATTTACGGTCCGAGCTATGTCAGCTGCGATTATGCGTTGTCTTATTACGGTATGATTCCGGAAAGGGTCGAAGCGGTCGCTTCGATGACGCCGGGCCGCTCCCGCCGGTTCGAAACGCCTGTCGGAAACTACTTTTACCATCAGCGCCGCGGCGCCGATTATTCCGTCGGCGTCGAGCGCGTCGACTTAAGCGGAGTCGGCTATCTAATCGCCTCGCCGGAGAAGGCGCTCTACGACAAAGTTTTCGTCGACAAAAGATTTACAGGAGAGGGAATTGAGGAATATCTTCTGGAGGATCTGCGCGTCGACGAAGACTCGCTCGATGTGCTGAATCGGTCCGTTCTCGAGGAATTACAAAAGACGGCGCGCGGAAGAATGAGCTTATTGGTCAAGTTTTTATTGGAGCGGCAAGAATGAACCGATATGTTCAACAGATGTTGGAACGGTACGGACGTCGAACGGAAAGCGAGCGATTACAAGAAGTTGTCAAGGAATTTCGTTCGTAGAATCCAGCGCGGATTCGTTTGGGACGGAACAACAAAAAAATCGCCCGCGCAAGACGCCTTGCGCGAGCGATTTTATGCTGTTCCGACCGACGCGCCGTTTTTAACGGGAAACGTTAGGTCTCGGCGGGAAATACGCCGGGGAGGGCGCCGCGTTGTAGTTGTATGGGATCGCGCCCGGCGTGAACGACTGCGAGTAGGACGTCTGCGGGAACGACTGGTAGGAAACGCCCGCGCCGTTGGGCGTCGACGTATTAGGCGCGGCGTCGTAACGCTGATTGATCGGCGACGAACTCGAGCCGGGGTTGCCCGGCAGGATGGCGGCGCCCGAGCGCGCGCTGGCGTCGTATAAGTCGGTGTTGCTGGGCATATAGATCGGCGGTTCGGCGTTGGAGCCGCTGAGGACCTGCGCGTCGGCGCCGATTTGCGCCCCGTCGACGGGAACCGGCTCGCCGACGTCGGTCAGCTGCCACTGATTCTGCGCCTGCAGGAACTCGGCGGGGGGCGTCGTCGTCATGTTGCCCGCTTCGTCCATATAGAAGACGCGCCCTTCCATGAGTTCGGGCTTCTCCTCGAACATCGCCATTTCATTTTCTTGCGCTTGCCGCGCCTGTTTCTCGTACCTTTCGCGCGCTTCTTTAGCCTGCGCCATGGCAATTTGCGAGGAGCTTTGGAGCCGCTGCGCGGGCGGAACCGCCGCCGCTCTTGCCGCGTAGCTCGGAGGCGTAAAGATCGAACGTTTTGCGCCCGAGGGTTCCTCGCAAGGGTGCCGCGTTTGCGCGGACCGATAGAGGACGCCGGGTCCGCGCGTAAAGAGCGGGTTCAGCGTCAGCTGGTTCGGATTAGTCGGCGCGGGTATGTTCGGCCGTTCGCAGCGCTGTTTCGTCTCCGGTTTCGTCTTTTTGTCGTCGGTCGTCTTCAACTCGCTGCGCGATCGTTCGATATCGGAAGCTTTGTCGCTGACCTTTTCATCGTCGTCGGCGTTCTTTTCGGCGGACGTCTTGCCGATCAGGGCGACGGCGTCTTCCTTCGGTTCGGCGCTTTCGGCGTATTTCGACGTATGCTTGGCTTCTTCGGTCTTTTCTGTGGGCAGATCCTTAAATGGCACGGGCGTCTTGACCGGCTCGAGCGATTTCCTGACGTCCGGGTGATTGGCGTCGAGCGCTCCGCAGCTGACTTCCGCGACCGATTTGCCGGTTTCGTCCGTTACAATAAGGCGAACGTAAAACGGCTCCATATTTAATTTTGTCGCGTACCAACTATATCCGCTTTCTTTAAGAGAAAGATTTTTGCCGACCGGTTCCCAAGGTCCGGTCGGCGTCGGACCGTGTTCGATCGTCAAGGAGCCGCCTGTTCCTCGGTACTGCTCGGCGAGCTCGTCCGCTTTGAACCAGCGCACGATGACGAGCAGCTTGCCCGACTCTTCTTCTTTGCCGAAAGACGCCGACTTCAACTTGCCGACGCGCGGAAGGTTCGGATCCGCCGTCTCGTATTCCGATTCTTTCGGCTCGGCGAGCGCAAAGCTTTCGGACGCCGCGGCTTCCTCTTCTTGCGCGGACGTCTCTTCGATGTAGAGCGGATCGTCGTGCAGCTGCAGGAGCGGGGGCGCGTCGTCGTTCAAGGCGAAATCGTCGAGATCGTCGTTGAATTGATACGCGCGCGTCGAGCTGTACGCGGCCTTGCCGTTCGTGAAATGCGTTTTCAGCGCGAACCAGTACTCGCCCGGCGCAGGAGCTTCGAATTCAAACGCCGAGCGCGTATCGGCCGCGTCGACAGAATCGTAGACGAACCACGATTCGCCTTGGTCGTCGGAACAGAGCAGTTCGATCGACGTCGCCGCGGTCGAATTAGCGTTCTGAGGGAAAGAAAAAGGCATGGAGTAGGATCCGCCGTCGATCTCTTTCGGGACTGCTTTCGGCGCGGGCAAATCGAGCGTCAGGCGCTCGGCAGCGTCAAACGGATCGTTCGCGGCGCCGCCGACAGAATAAGAATTGGCGGCGCAAAGCGCTATTTTTTTATTACTTTGTGTAGAAAAACCGACGAAACGATTGCTGGAGACGTTTGATTTGTTTATAATGGACTGCGCGAAGAGCGCAGCGTCTCCTGGCGCGTCGGACAACTCGACGGCGCCAACGAGCGCCAACGCGCCCACAAGCGCGGCTTTGAGCGGGAAAGCTCGACGCGAGAATAATTGACGCCCTGTTCGACGATGATCCATAACGCGCCTCCTTGGCGGCAAAAGCGAGTAGCGGCGCTCGGCGCGGCGAAACGCTGAGCGGCGAAACGGTTAAGGACAAGCCGCGTCCCTGCGACAATGCTCCTTCTTGTCATGGATCGTCCGATGATAACGGCGAACTCGAAGATTTTTCCCAAAGTTCCTATTGGACGGGTTAGATAAAATATACTATTGCAGTTATTAAGGGGGCGTCTGCGGCGCCAGGTAGACAATGTCCGACATAACAACCGTTTCGACACTATTTGCCGCGTCTCGATCAGGCCTGGACAGCTTGCCCAGCTTGATTATGGCGTTGGTCGCATTGGGAATTTTCGTCGCGATCGCGTGGTATATTCTGTCGAAGATTCGTTCCGCCGACGTCAACGACGAGTTTTCCCCGAAGGATATGCTCAATACTTTCAGCGAGATGTACGAATCGGGCGACCTGTCCCTTGAAGAGTATCGAGCGATTAGAAACCATCTTGCGGCTTCGATCTCTAATTATGTTACTGCGCGCGAGAAGAGCGAGGAAGAGCGCGTTTCCGACCGCGACATGAGATTGGAACAACTCCTTCGGGGTGAAAAAAAATAAGCGCTGCGTCGACGGCGCTTCTATTTCGGAGTTGAAACGATGGACAAGAATCGATACGAGCTTGCGTTTGAGCGCTTTCTGCGTTCGCGCCGCCGTCCTTTTCTCTCGAATCGTCAAGAGCGCCGGTTTCTTCTTCCTAACGGCTCGACGCTGAAGAATTTCGACTACATCGTTTCGAGCGCCGCGGGCGAGAACTGGATCGTCGACGTGAAAGGGCGTCGTTTTCCCGGCGGCGCGCGGTCGACAAAGTACTGGAAGAACTGGACGACGCGCGACGACCTTGCCGGGCTCCTTCGGTGGGAAAATATCTTGAGCGTGAACGGCGACCAATACATCGACAGGTCGGCGTTTGTCTTTGCGTACTGGGCGCCCGGCCCGAAATTCCCCGCGCCGAAGAATAAGCTCTTTGTCGACAAAGGCGCGACCTACGCGTTTTTCGTCGTGCCTGTCAAGATCTTCTTAGCGGAAGCGAAATTCATCTCGCCAAAATGGGGAACCTTTGAAATACCCGCGAAACGCTTTCGAGAAGTCGCCGTCATGGCGGACGAGTTCTTTGGAATAACAGAACAAGAAGAAGCGGAATAGAGAACGCGCCAAAAAACGACGCAGAAAACGACCTAAAAAAGGGCTTGTCTCGCAATGGAGACAAGCCCTAATTTTACACCGTAACCTCAGCGGCTGCGAGCCGAGCTGGAGGATCAGTCTAAGCCGCGAGTTTCCGCCCCTTTACGCGTAGAGGCAGCGCGCCACGCTTCGAGGTCGATGACCGTCGAAACGAACCGGACGGAACCGTCGCACATTCCAACGTTGACGCCGCCAGAGTGCGCCGAGCGAGCCGGGAACGTCGCGCCGAACCAGTTGCCGGAGCCGTGGCATGGCATCGGGGGCGTGAAGTCGTCCGGATCCCACGACGCACGACCGAAGTCGACGGAATAGGTCGTGTTCGGACCGAGGTAACAGGAGAACCCGGCGCCGTTCGAGTAGAGGACCGTGCCGTAGTTGCCCTTGTAATGGTCTTCGTCGGTGTTGATTTGCACTTCCGAGAGGCACATCGTGTTCGACAAGCCGTCTTTGACGTCGGCTATCTTAATCGCCTTGTTGTACTCGAACGGCCCAGGTCGGCCCTTGTAGGAACCGCGGCCGTCCCAGTTGTTGACGTCGTCGGCGCGGTAGTTCGAGTTGCCAAGGTTGACGACATAGCAGGAACGTCGGACGCACCAGTTTGCGTTGTTCTTTTCGCCGATCGCTTCCGGTTCGGTCGGGCATTGGTGCGTGGAGATTAACGCCCTTCGATATTCCGGATGGTTGCCGTCGCCGACGAGTTTCGAGAAGTCGAACGTGTCGTAGAGCGCCATTTGTTCAATGAACGGCAGCGTGCGGCCGTGCCAAGAGAACGTGTCGGTCTGGTTCGGATCGTTTCCGAGACCAATTTGGACGGCGATCGGGAACTTGCCTTGGTTTTGGTCCGCGTAATTTTGGAGCGCGAGCGCCAACTGTTTCAAGTTGTTTGTGCATTGCATACGGCGCGCCGCTTCACGAGCCGCTTGAACGGCGGGAAGGAGCAGGCCAATCAAAATGCCGATGATCGCAATGACGACCAAGAGCTCGACAAGGGTGAACCCTTGTCGTGAAAATTTTCGGTGAATCATCTCAGTTCATCCTCATAAAAAAGTGGTATTAAGGACGCAAAATTGCGTTATGCCCAAAATAGTGAAAAGAATAGAGAACGCTTCGCTTCTACAAAAGCCTTCAGTAACTTCCCCCTACTTCTATACGAAATCGACAAAATACTCAGGAAGGGTTAAATAATTTGAGCCTAATGCAAAAGACGCGCTTAAGCTCAAATATTCTATTCTCCAAACAACTGAAACGCGCCGAAGGTCGGGACCTTATTCGTCAGACGTCAGATCGAAATTGACGGTGTTTTTGCCGGGCCCGATCGTTGCTTTCAGTTCGCTTTGCTGGTTGTATCTGGAAGGAATGGTTTCTGTCAAATTGGTAATTTCGCCGCGTTCGGGGTCTTGGAACGTTTCTTCCTTTTGCGAGCGAATCGTAACGCTCATTTCGCCTTCTGACGCGCGCGCGGAATATTTGCCTTCTTTAATTTCAGCGCCGGTCGCAGTTCCGGACGCTCCGACCGCCGGTCCGAAGTTAATGGTGCCTTGCGCAAGCGGGGCGCCGTCCAGAGTTACGGTTCCTTCGACGGAGCATAGGCCGTCGTCCTTCTTACAGCCGACGAACGCGGTCAGGCAAAGGAGAAGGCAGGAGAGAACGGCAAATTTAGCGATATTCTTTTGCATAGTCTTCTTTCTCAAAAACAAAGTGAGTTGAAAGCGCGGTGTATCGACGCTGGGACCGCGCCGAGCGACCCGAACGAGATTTCTCCCGGTCGAGCCGAAACGCCGAAACCGTTCTTTCGGCGTGTGATCCTTTTGCGGACTATTGTAATCAGTTCATGCCGACGGCCTCTTGACCTTTGGAAGTCGACATAGCGCGCCAGGCATTGAGGTCGACGGTCGTCGAAACGAAGCGGACGGAACCGTCGCACATCGCCGCGTTCACGCCGCCGGAGTGCGAGCTGCGCGCGCAGAACGCCGCGGCGCCCCACAAGTGGTCGCCCGAGCCGCCGTGGTTCGGGAACGGGGCGTGAAGTCGTCGGCGTCCCAGCTTTTACGACCGTGGTCGCAGGAGTAGGTCGAGTTCGGCCCGAGGTAGCAGGTGAACCCGGCGCCGTTCGAGAACATGACGGTTCCGTAGTTGCCGCTGTAGTCGTCTTCGTTCGGATTGATTTGAACTTCGGACAAGCAGAGCGTGTTCGAGAGTCCGTCTTTTATCTCGGCGAGCTTGATCGCTTTATTGTACGAGAACGGAGCCTTTTTGTTGTCGTAGGAGCCGCGGCCGTCCCAGTTGTTGACGTTGTCTTGATGGTAGTTGGAGTTTCCAAGGTTGACGACGTACGAAGAGCGGCGGACGCACCAGTTCCGGTTGTTCTTTTCGCCGATGGCTTCCGGTTCGGTCGGGCATTGGTGCGTGCTGATGAGCGCGACGCGGTAGTCGTAGTGGTTGCCGCCGTTCACGCGCTTGGTGAAGTCGAGCGTGTCGTACAACGGCGTTTGTTCAATGAAGGGCAAGGTGCGCGCGTGCCAAGAGAACGTGTCGGTGAAATCCGCGCCGCCGCCGCTGCCGCCGACTTGCATCGCCATCGGGTACTTTTGCCCGTTTTGATCCGAGTACGTTTGGCACGCGAGCGCTAATTGTTTCAAGTTGTTCGTGCATTGCATACGCCGCGCCGCTTCACGAGCCGCTTGAACGGCAGGAAGCAAAAGACCGATCAAAATGCCGATGATCGCAATAACGACCAAAAGTTCAACAAGGGTGAAACCGCGTCTGCAAGTGTTTGAGTTAAGACTCATCTAATAATCCTTAATTTTAGTACAATAGCCGTTGAGGCCGCCGATAAACGTAAACCGCCAAATTGGCGCTGGGGCTGTAAGCGAAGTTATTCCCGCGCTAACCTTCCTGACGTTATTCTAACCTTTTTCAGAATTAATGTCAGTAGGACCCCTGTATATTTATTAGTCGTTCTAAGAGGCGCGTTTGTTCCCAAAGACGCCGCAAGAGAACCGCCTAATTCGCACGGAATAGACAAGTGTCCCGAACCGCTTAATTCTGCGCGCGGTCCGGCTGGCGTCGGCGCCGCGGACCCTCGCAGGGCGAAAAGAGCGCCGGTTCTTACAAAGCGCGAAGAGCTTGGGTCGATACTGACGCCCTGAAAGAAAATAAAAACAGAAAAACTGCTGCTTGAACCGACGTCTGGAGGAGCTCGGCGTAAGGGCTCTCCCCTCTTGAATCGGCGGCGTTTGCGTTTATAATACCGGGGCTGGAAGTTTGTCGTTGTGCTTCTTCCACGCCCTGATTCACCTTTTTGCAATCCGTTATCGAGACACGCTATGCTTAGAACCGACGAAATCCTTTCTACTATCCGTATGCTGCACGCCGAACACCTGGACGTCCGCGCGGTGACGATGGCGCTCAATTTGAACGACTGCGCGTCCCCGAGCGTCGATCAGATGTGCAAGAAAGTCTATCATAAGATCGTGAAGCGCGCGAGCCGCTTGGTCGACGTCTGCGAGGAAGTCAGCTGCAAGTACGGGATTCCGATCACGAACAAGCGTATTGCGATCTCCCCCGCCGCAGTTCTCCTGTCGGGACACAACAAAAACGCCGCGGTTCAGCTGGCCAAGGCGCTCGACGAAGCGGGCGAACGGTGCCGCGTCGATTTCGTCGGCGGGTTCTCCGCGCTCGTCCAGAAAGGCGTCGCCGAAGGAGCGCGCGTCTTGATCGAAGCGCTGCCCGAGGTCCTCAATTCGACCAAATGCGTCTGCGCGTCTGTGAACGCCGCGTCTCGTAAAGCCGGAATCAATATGGACGCGCTCCACACCCTTGGGCACACGATCCTCGAGACCGCGAACCTCGACGCCGCCAACAACGGATTTGCCGCCGCGAAACTCGTCGTCTTTGCGAATATTCCGGAAGACAACCCGTTCATGGCGGGCGCGTACATGGGCGCCGGCGAGCCGGAAGCGGCGATCAATATCGGCGTCTCCGGGCCGGGCGTCGTGAAGAGCGCGCTCGAGCGCCGCATTGCGATCGCTAAAGAGACGGGAACAAAGCTCACCCTTTCAGATCTTTCCGAAGAAATTAAGACGGCCAGCTTCCGCGTAACGCGCATCGGCGAACTCATCGGCCGCGAAGTGGCTAGCCGACTCGAAACGCAATTCGGGATCGTCGACCTTTCGCTCGCGCCGACCCCCGCGATCGGCGACAGTATCGGCGAAATTCTGCAGACGCTCGGGCTCGCTCAAGTCGGCGCGCCGGGCTCCACCGCCGCGATCGCGATGCTGAACGACGCCGTGAAGAAGGGCGGGCTCTTTGCGTCGAGTTCCGTCGGCGGGCTGAGCGGCGCGTTCATTCCGGTTTCCGAAGACTCCGGACTCGCCGCGGCGGTCGAAGCCGGCTGGCTCTCCCTTGAAAAGCTCGAAGCGATGACCGCCGTCTGTTCGGTCGGGCTCGACATGATCCTCATTCCGGGCGACACGCCCGCCGAGACGATCGCCGCGATCATGGCGGACGAACTTGCCATCGGCGTCATCAACAACAAGACGACGGCGACGCGGCTCATCCCGATCCCCGGCAAGAAGGCGGGCGAAAAAGTCGAATTTGGCGGGCTCTTCGGCGCGTCCCCGGTCATGGAAGTGCGCAACGTCGGCGCCAGCGCGCAGTTCGTCCAATTTGGCGGACGTATCCCCGCGCCCCTTCAATCGCTCACGAACTGAGCGGCTCTCTGTAACATAACATAACGCCGTCTTTTCGCCGCGGAAGCGCTCGACGTCTGCGGCGAAAAGCGTTTCTTGACCGCGCGCTTTTTCTTTCTTTGCCCGTGTTCTGGCAAAGAGTCCAAAAAAGTTGCTTTTCGGAAACGAACGCGTATAATGAAAACGTCGTCCGAAAGAACGCGCGCTTTCCGCCCGCATTGCAATGAACGCCAATAACGCTAACCCGAGAAGAAACAGATATGTCCGCATCCTTCCCGCGCTTACTCCCGATTTTTCTAGCCCTTGCCGCTGCGCTTGCGTCCGCGCCGACCGCGCAAGGAGCCGATCAAACGCCGACCCCTGCGGTCGTTCATCCGGTCGTCCTGTCCGACGCGCAAGAGGTTCTGTCCCTGCGCGGAGAATGGGAGTTCGCGCAGACGGAGCCGTGGGACGAACAAGACCCGCCTCCAACGCCGAGCGCCGACGCAATCCGCTCGATCCAGGTCCCCGGCTGTTGGGAAGCGCAAGGCGTCGGCGAGCCGGGCATGAGTCAAACGTGGGACTGCAAATGGGACCACAACCCCCGGCCCCTCGACCACGTCTACATGGGCGCGGCGTGGTACCGCAAGACGGTCGATATCCCGGAGAATTGGGACGGCCGCGAGATCTGGCTGAAGGTCGGCGGCGTGCGGACCGAAGCGCTCTTCTTCGTCGCGGGCAAGCGGATCGGCTCGATCAACGCCTACTGCGGCTCCTACAAATTCCGGATCACCGACTGCGCCGAGCCGGGTAAGCCGCTCGAAATTGTCGCGATCGCGCGCAACGACACGCCGAGCCGCAAGGGCCAAATGTGCGACTTCCACAAATTCGGCGGGTTCTATCGGGACGTCGAGCTCGAAGCGACCCCAAAGACCTGGATCGACGACGCCTGGGTTCAAGGCCTTATCGACGACGTCGGCGCCACGACCGCGCGCGTTCGTTTCACGCTCGATTCGACCGAACTCAACAAAGCCCCGAGCGCCCTTCGCATTACGATTAAGACGCGCGAAGGGGACGTCCTCGACCAAAAGATCTGGCTCGGCGCCGTCGCGCCGGGCAAGGAATTCAGCGTCGATTTCCCACTCGACGGCGTCGAGACGTGGACGCCGGAACGCCCGACGCTCTATCTTGCCGAATTCGAGCTCTTT
This sequence comes from Thermoguttaceae bacterium, assembly GCA_028695965.1. Lineage (GTDB taxonomy): Bacteria > Planctomycetota > Planctomycetia > Pirellulales > Thermoguttaceae > RUG369. The sequence continues at coordinate 10,394 of JAQVHZ010000059.1, forward strand.
TCAGGCGGCCAAGCGGGCTCCGACGAACCGGCGTCGCACGGCTGGGTCGAACGGTTCGGGTTCCGTCGGCTCGAAGCGCGCGGACCGCAAATCTTCCTGAACAACGTCCCCTATTTCATGCGCGGATACGGCGAGACCTTTATCTATCCGATAACGCTGATCTCGCCGCCGGACGTCGACGTCCATAAGGAGAACATGAGCGTCGTGCGCCGATGCGGATTCGTCCTGGCGCGTCAGCACACGCACTGCGAAATCCCCGAATATTTCGAAGCCGCCGACGAAAGCGGCGTCCTCGTCCAGCCGGAACTGCCCTACTATCAAGAGAAGACGTGCGAAGCCTTTGAGTTCGACCCCATGCGCGACCTGCAGGAGCTGTGGCGGCGCTATCGGCGCTACGTTTCGTTCGCTATTTACTCGATGGGGAACGAAGGGCGCATCCCTCCTCCGCTCGACGCGGAGCTCTATCAGTGGGTGAAAGAAAACGACCCGGAACGGCTCGTTATCCACCAGGACGGCGGCTATTGCGACGCGACGAACTCCGACGTCCTCACGAGCGTCGACGGCGTGAACGCCTCGATGATCCTGCCGTGGCGGCGAGGAACGCGCGACGACCTCGATATGCCCTTTTTCGCGCACGAGTACATGAATTCGTCCGTCATGCTCGACCCGCGCCTCGAGCCGAAGTTCGTCGGCGCTCTCCCGGCGATCGTCTCGATCGACGTCTACGAAAACACCCTGAAAGCCTTCGGACTGACCCGCGAGCAAGGGGACGCGTGCATTCGCGCCGCGCACGCGATTCAAGCGTTCTGGAACAAAGACGGGCTGGAAATCGCGCGCAACGACCCCGCCTGCGACGGATACAGCTTCTGGAATTTTATCGACCAGATGGTTATTCAGAGCGGCGTCTACACCTCGCAAGGCTGCCTGAACGCGTTTTACGAAGAGAAAGAAGGGGGCTGTCCCATCGGCGAATTCATCGAATTCAACGGCCCGACCGCGCTCATCGCCGACTGGGACGAGCCGCTCCCGATCTTGACGTCCGGAGACGCGCTCAAGTTGAAATGGTTTATCTCGCATTTCGACGAGCAGCCGCTCGAGGCCGGCAAATTCGTCTGGTCCTTCCGGTCGGCTGACGGCAAAGAATACGCCGGGGGCGAAACGGCGTTCGACGCCGTCCCCGCGGGGACCGCGACGGACCTGCCGACGACCGAACTCGTTGTACCCGACGTCGATAAGCCGGTCGCGCTCACCCTCTATGCAGAAATTCCCGGCGCGAACGTCCGGAACAAATGGCCCTTCTGGTTCTTCCCGAAACGAGCGAAGCCGACCCTGGAGAACGTCGCCGCGTCCGAGCCGATCTTTGACGCGCTCGCGCCCTATTACGACGGGCTCCAACGCGCCGACGATTCCGGCGCGCAGACCGGGCTGCTCATCGTCGCAAAGGACGACCCTGCGTTTGAAAAAGCAAAAGCTGAAGGCAGGCCCGTCTTGGCGCTCGACCTCGACCCCGGCGCCGACAATATCCGCCTGGGCTGGTGGTCGTTCGGGTCGCAGCTGGGGACGGCGTCCTTCGATTCGCCCCTCTTCGGCGATTTCCCGCGCGAGGAGACGATCTCGCCCCTCTGGTTCGCGATGCTGAAAGACGGCGGAATGACGATCGACGACGCCGAGCTGACCAAAGAATGGGAGCCGCTCGTCTTAGGGGACGGGCTTTACCGCTACTGCGCCTACCTGCTCGACGCCAAAGACGCCGCCAAGCCCGCCGTGCGCGTCTATGGGCTCGACCTAATCCAAGATCGGCCCGAAACCCTCAATTTGCTCGACAATATCATTGACTATTGCCAGCGCTGAGCGTCGGCGTCGGAAAGTCGCGCATAAAAAAAGCGCCATAACAACGCGCGTTTTTTGCGTCGTTATGGCGCCAAACCAGGGGCGTAGGAACGTGGAACGCCCTGGCTGTAGGTTCATGCTGCGAACGGGACGTCTTTATGTCGGCGACGACGACGTCCCGCTGCGTTTCTGTTTAGTCGTCGATCGGCTCGAAATCGTCCTTGCCGACGGAGCACACGGGACAGACCCAATCTTCGGGCAGATCCTCGAACGCCGTGCCCGGCTCAATTCCGCTGTCGGGATCGCCAACTTCGGGATCATAGACGTAGCTGCAGATGACGCAAACGTACTTTTTCATTTCACACCTCGTTTAGATTGCAGCGCAGGGCTCTTTGTTGTGAGGAGTCCCAGCGCTTCAGGATACTGACTCACGACATTTATCTTCGTCTGAAGCGCTAAGATCATTGCATAGGGCGCAAATTTTCGTTACCGCGTCTTGAATAAATGTTGTGAAATTTGGAAATTTTCACGAAACTTCCAAATTAGCGCCCAAATACTACCAAAGGAAACGAATAAAATCAAGTGTCGCGAGGCATGAATTATTGAAAATTTATTTCAATTCGGCGATTATTGTGAATTGTTCGGCGATCGGGCGTCGATACGTTTGACGAAACGTCGGCGTTTCCAGCGGCGAAGACGTCGTCAGCGCGCCTTGGCAAATTTGGCGCTGACTTTGTATCGACGCAGGCACACGCTTGAAACGGATCGGGTTTTTGTGTAAAATCTGTCGGCGGCTGAGCGCCGTTCCAGTTTTTTGAAAACCCCGCCGACGCATGAAGAGCCCTTTTGCCCGTGAAAATAGGGAGCTTCTGTGTCGTCGGCGCAGAAAAATAAAAAAACTTTCAAAAAAACCCAAAATTTTCCAAGAATTATTGAAAGAAAATTTTTATTTGGCATACTATAGGTATAGAGAGGTCTACGGTCCGTTCGCAGACCTCGATTACGGAAGAAAATGTTTCGCAAGGCGGTTAGTTAATCTCAACCGTAGTAAGGAAAGAATTTGATGAACAACCCCAACAATGTTTACGACGCGCGTGACTTCGGCGCTCGCGCCGCCGTTGTTTCTCAATCACGACTTGTCACGAAAACCTACGCGAATCTGACAGGCGCCGTGCTCGCCTTTGCCGCGTTGGAATCTCTGATCTTTGCGTTGGTTGGGGTGAATACGCTCGCTGTGTTCATTCAGCAAAACGTTACTCTCGTTAGTTTGATCCTTCTTGGGCTTTGCCTTGGCGGTCCTGCGTTAGGGAACATGATCATCGGATCTGAACCGTCCCGCCCTGCCCAGTACGGGTTGCTTGCGTTTTACGTCGTGTTGTACGCCGCCATTTTCCTTCCGATTCTTACGTTCGCGCAGGTTCTCACCGGCGACACGCGCTTAATCTGGCAGGCGATAGGTCTCACAGCCTCGCTCTTTATTGCGCTCTCCGCCTCCGTCTTTATGACGCGTAAGAACTTCTCCTTCCTGCGAACGGCCCTGGTCTTTGGCAGCATAGCGGCGCTTATTACGATCGTTGCGGCGTTCATATTCCAGTTTGCGCTTGGCCTGCTGTTCTCCAGCCTGTTGATAGCGCTGGCTTGCGGGTACATTCTTTACGAGACGTCGACATTGATTCACGAGGCCGGCGAAGGCGACGACGTCCTCATGTCAGTGATGCTTTTCTCGTCCGTCATGATGCTCTTCTTCTACATTCTGCGCATCTTGGCGATACTCAACAGCAGAAACTGACGAACAACGCCGCTATGCTGATATTGGGAGCCGAGCGTCCTTCTGACGCTCGGCTCTGTTTCTATGCTGGCGAAAGTTTTTCGACAATCTCCTAAAAATTTTTTGCCTAGCTTATCTAAGCGGTTAATCCAGCCGCCGAGGAGCCTCTGGGGGGATTTTCAAAAAATTTTTTCTTGCTAAAATGGAGACGTAAAAATTTAAGAATAGAATGGGCGTTTGTCCGCGCGTAAACGCGGCCTGTAGCCGACGCTCGTTCCCTTACGGAATATTCCGGCGCCGCCGCGCGTTTCCTTGGAAATTGCCGCGTCGGCGCGACCTGAGTTTTGTGGAGACTGTATCGTTATGGCGACCAACGCCCATGTTTTAGACATACGACAATTGGTTCTGTACAGCGGTTCGTTCGGGCCGCGAGAGATCGACGAATTGTGTAAGGAAATTAGTCGCGACGTCAAGAGATTTGAAGAACTGAAAGCGGCTGTCAACGAGCTCAAAGTGAGGAACGAAGAAGAACTGAGTCCCGCAGTTCGCGTCAAGTTGGGCGTTTGTCAATTCCTTATCGGCGCGTTCGCCGACGCGTTCGCCTCCTTGAAAAAAGGAGACGGCGGCGCGCTCGCGCATTACTATTTTGCGAAGCTGCACGTCGTCAACGGAAGATACAGCGACGCGATCGACTCGTACAACACGGCGCAAACCGCCGGCTACAACGTCGACTTCTGCGCCTTGGGCCGCGCCGAAGCCTACCGCGAGATGGGCAAGCTGCAGCAAAGCCTGCAGGAGCTCGACTACCTCTCCGGCGCCATCGAACAGACCGCAGAATACCTTTACCAACGCGCCGCGACCGTGAACGCGATCGGCGGCAATCCGAGCGAAACGGTCGCGCTCTACGAACGCGCCGTCGCGGCGGACCCGAATCACCCCGGCGCGCTCTACGGGCTTGCGCTCGAGAACGAGCGGCGCGGCAACGACGACGAGGCGCTTGCGTACTACCAACAAGCGGTCGCCCATATTCCGACCAACGTCGGCGCGCTGATTAATTTGGGTATTTTGTACGAAGACCGCGAACAGTACGAAGAAGCGGTCGTCTGTTTCAGGCGCGTCTTAGACGCGTACCCTCAGGATCGCCGCGCCGCGCTCTACTTGAAAGACGCTCAAGCCGCCGTCGACCTCGAACGCGTAACCGAAACGACGTCGACTCAAGAAAAAGCGAAGATGCGCAGTCTTCAAAAGAAAATTGCCGAAATCGAGCTGTCGCAGCGTTCGCGCAACTGCCTGACCGCAATGGAAGTCGAGACCCTCGGCGACCTGTGCAAACTGACCGAGCAGGACCTGCTCCGTATGCCGAATTTCGGAGAGACCAGCTTGAACGAGATCAAGCGGCACCTGGAGAACTACGATCTGCACCTCGGCATGACCGCCCCGGCGGTCCCGCCGCAAGCGGTTCCGCACGTCGACGACGACGTTCCGCCGGAAGTCCGTCAGCTGCTCAGCTGCCCGGTTACCGACCTGGATCTGTCCGTGCGCGCCCGAAAGTGCATGGCTCGGCTCAACGTCAAGACGGTCGGGGACCTCACCAAGAGGACTGCCGACGAACTGCTCAGCTGCAAGAACTTCGGTGTAACCAGCTTGAACGAAGTCATCGAGAAGATGGCGCAGCAAGGGCTCAAGCTGCGCGGAGAATGAGCGCTCTAACGCGCGTTTACCTTTGAAACGAAGCGAGACGTTCGCGCAAGATTTTGTGCGAACGTCTTTTTATCGCTGTTGCGCGGGCGCCGTTCGTCGCGGGGTTGTGCAAAAACCGTTTCGCGTTAGAATCTACGGCGCAGACGAGGCGCAAGCAGAGCGTTTCGCCGACGTCGACCGCGCCCTTCATGAGATAGCCAATGCCAGACCTCTTTCAATACCAACTGCTGCGTCAAGACCGACATTGCCAAGCGCGCCGCGGCGTCCTCAAGACCGCGCGCGGCGTCGTGCAGCTCCCGACCTTTATGCCCGTGGGCACAAGGGGAACGGTAAAAGGCGTCGAGGTCGGGCTCTTGGAGGAAACAGGCGCGCAGATCGTCTTAGGCAACACGTACCACCTCATGCTGAGGCCCGGCGAGGAGATCGTTCGGGACCTTGGCGGACTCCATGAATTCTGCGGCTGGAATAAGCCGATGCTGACCGATAGCGGCGGGTTCCAGCTCTTTTCGTTGGCGCAGCTCACGAAGATCGCCGAAGAAGGCGCCGTCTTCCGGTCCCATATCGACGGACGGAAGATCGAGTTGACGCCGGAACGGTCGGTCGCGATCCAAGAGGCGCTCGGCGCCGATATCGCGATGGTCTTCGACCACGTGATCGCGCTTCCGAACGCGCGCGACAAGATCGAAGACGCCATGGAGCGCACGCTGCGCTGGGCCGTTCGGTGCCAAAAGGCGCATACGCGGGAAGACCAAGCGCAATTTGCGATCGTTCAGGGCGGGCTCGAGCGCGACCTGCGCCAACGCTGCGCCGACGAACTGGCAGCGCTCGACTTTCCCGGCTACGCGATCGGCGGCTTGAGCGTCGGGGAAGAGCCGCAGGAAATGTACGACTGCCTCGACGCGACGCTCCCGCGTCTGCCCGTGAACAAGCCGCGTTACCTGATGGGCGTCGGAACGCCCGCCGACCTGCTCGAAGGGGTGAAGCGAGGCGTCGATATGTTCGACTGCGTCATGCCCACGCGGAACGGGCGCAACGCGATGGCGTTCACCGACAGCGGCCCGATGCGGCTCAGGAACGCAAGGTACGAACGGGACGACCGACCGCTCGAAGAGAACTGTCCGTGCCGCGCGTGCCGAAGGAGCCGAGCGTATATTCGGCACCTCTTCACGACCGGGGAGATGCTCGGGCCGATCCTTCTTACGATCCACAACATTACCTACTACCAGCGCCTGATGGAAGGCGCCCGACAGGCGATCGAACAGGATCGATACCTCGACTATTGCCGTGAAAAATACGCCGGCTGGGCAAGCGGAATTCCCGAATAAAGCGGAGCAAGAAGCCTATGAAATCGCCCCAGATTAAACCGAAGCCGTCAGGGTTCAACATGACCCCGTTGATCGACGTTACCTTCTTGCTCATCGTCTTCTTTGTTTTGTCCAATCAGATGGTTCAAGACGAATTCGCGATGGAGATGCGTCTTCCAAGAGAATCGTCCGGGGAGTTGATTACCGAAACCGATTCTGATAAAATCATTATTAACGTCGAGAGCGCCGACTACGTCTACTTTGGCGCCAGGCGCGTCGACTTCGACGAGCTGCGCGCCAGAATGACGCGCGAGAAGGCGCGCGCGACCCGACCGATCTCCGTGCGCATCCGCGCTAATCGGGACGTTCCCTACGGAGCGATCGAGCCGATTTTGATTATTTGCGCGCAGTCCGGGTTCTCGGACGTCTCCTTTGCGGTCGTGGAAAACGGGTCCTGAGCGCTGTTGACGTCAAAATAGTTAAAGTAACAAGTATAATCCCAAAGTTCTCAAAAGAGAGATTCTGCGTTTTATCTCTAAAAATTCAATAGAACGTCCTTCTCGAGAATTTTCCAAGAGCGGGACCGTCGTTTTCCGATTGGTAATAGGCGGCGTCGGATTTCGCGAAGGAGGAAGCGAGGCCCGGCGCTCAGCGCGACGATTACAACACACACTCCTTGCGTCCGCGCCGACCGGCAGACTCGGCGGCGCAGACGCGCCTGCATATACGTTCGACCGCCCGACCATTTTTTAAATTTCCGCTGCAACTTCTGTTCGTTGGGAACGTATAACAACTAAGCGATCGCGCGATTACACGATTGGCCGCGAGGCTAGAATATGTCGACCGCCTGAAGGGCGCGCATTATGGAAAGGCTGCGTTATGTTCGACGAACACGATAAACCACGTTCTGAATCTTACGACTCGAGCTCGGAAGGGAAGAAAAACGCGTACTGTTCGTTCTGCAGAAAGAATTACCGAGACGTCGGACCGCTCGTCGAAGGGCCGGGCGACGTCTACATTTGCGGAGAATGCGTCGACCTCTGCACGACGATTCTCGAGCAAGAGCGCCGACGACGGCGAGGAAACAAGCCCTTTGCGCGCGTCCCGGCGCCAAGAGAGCTTCTCGCAAGGCTCGACGAATATATTGTCGGGCAAGATTACGCGAAAAAGACCCTCTCCGTCGCCGTCCATAACCACTATAAGCGCGTCATGTCCCAATTCGACGCCAGCGACGTCGAGCTGGGCAAGTCGAACGTCCTCCTGCTCGGTCCGACCGGGTCCGGCAAGACTCTGCTTGCACAAACGCTCGCCAAGACGCTCGACGTGCCCTTTGCGATCGGCGACGCCACGACCCTGACGGAGGCGGGCTACGTCGGCGAAGACGTCGAGAACCTCGTCCTGAAGCTCCTGCGCGCCGCCGATTTCGACGTCGAACGCGCCCAGCGCGGCATTATCTACATCGACGAAATCGACAAAATCGGCAAGACGAGCCAGAATGTCTCGATCACGCGCGACGTCTCCGGCGAAGGCGTGCAGCAGTCGCTCCTGAAATTGCTCGAAGGAACGATCGCCAACGTGCCGCCGCAGGGCGGGCGCAAACATCCGGAGTTGCAGTATATCCAGGTCGACACGTCGAACATTCTCTTCATCTGCGGGGGCGCGTTTGTCGGGCTCGACAAGATCGTCGAAAATAGGCTGGGCAAGCGCGCGATCGGGTTCGGCTCCTCGGGAATAGAAGAATCGAAACGCTCCGGCCGCTCGAAATTGCGCAGTCTGGCAAGCGCGTACGGCGACGAAAAACCGTCCGTATTAGAAAACGTCGTCCCGGAAGACCTGTGCGAATACGGCTTGATCCCCGAGCTTGTCGGGCGTCTCCCGGTCGTCGCTTCGCTCGATCCGCTTTCTGAAGGGGCGCTCTGCCGCGTCTTGCGCGAGCCGAAGAACTCGCTCGTCAAGCAGTACCAGAAACTCTTCGAAATGGAGGGCGCCGACCTGGAATTTTCCGAAGAAGCGCTCCGCGCGATCGCCGCGATGGCGCTCGAGTCGAACACCGGCGCACGAGGGCTGCGCTCCGTCTTGGAATCGCTCATGCTCGAGCCGATGTTCGAACTGCCCGACCGGCCGGAAGGAGAACGGTACTACATTACCCGAGAAATGGTCGAAGGAAAGACGCCGGTCGCGCCGATCCCGCCCCAGGAATCGTTGAAGTCCGCGTAGCCGAAGCCCGGAACAATAAAAAAACCGCCGAAAACGCAGCGTTCTCGGCGGTTTTTTTATTGCGTGAGCGCGAAGCGGTCGCCGCGGCGATTACGGGTTGATCTTCGCAACCGTCTTAGCGGCTTCTTCGAGGAATTCTTTCAGGTCGTCGAGCCCGTCTCCGAGGTTCGTGTTCAGGAACGTGTCGACCGCTTCGAGCGCCATCCAGTCGCCCCAAATCATCGCGCCCAGGCACAGGACGTTCGAGTTGTTGATCGCGCGGCACATCTTGGCGGCGAAAACAGATTCCACGACCGCGGCGCGAACGCCTTCGAAACGGTTCGCAATTTGGCACATGCCCATCCCGGAACCGCAAAGGAGAATACCCCGTTCGCCTTCGCCGCGCTGGAGCGCTTCGCACGCCTTAACGCAGCTGTCGAAATAAGGAATCTCGGTGTTTTCTTCGGAAGCGCCGAAATCAATGACTTCGTGCCCCTTGCTCTTGAGGTGGTCGACGATCGCTTTACGAAGGCCAAGTGCGAACGGGTCGGCGGCAAATACGATTTTCATAGCAAACTCCTAAAAATGCGGCGTCCAAACGCAAGGCGCAACGCCGAAGACAAATTCGAATTGTGTGGCGACTTGTCGCGAATCTACCGTCCGGATTACGTCGCTGAAATCTTAGCGTTCATTTTAGCGAATTTTTTTCGGTTTGCAAACGTATTGCCGAATAAATGTTGGGAAACGTTGGAATTTTATGCCCAAACGCGCAATGCGGTCCCAAAAATACGACGCAAGAACGCCAAAAAAATCAGGTTTCGCGAAATAGGACGTTACCGCTAGATCAATAGGACGAGTTAATGGTCAAAATCAACGGGTTGAAACAAAGCGAAACCTAATGCGTATGGCGTTTTTGCCCAAAAACGCTGTGATTCGGAAAAAATTTTTAGATTCAACAAAGGGCTTAAAGTCCGGTATTTTCCGACTGGATTGTTTCATTGGAACAAAAAATGAAAAAAATTTTTTATTTTTATGTTGCATTTCTTAAAATTTTGCATACTATTATAGGAGCGGGAGGGTGTATGCCCTTCCGAAATGAAAATTTTGGCGCTTTTCTAAGAGGCCGGTAACCTCGTCCATTTCGTTTTTGCAACGTATTCTTTCTGTATAGACGCGGGAGAGCGCGGCTCTTCCGAAACGAAGATTTGGCGTTTTTCTAAGAGGTCGGTAACCTCGTCCATTTCGTTTTTGCAACGTATTCTTTCTGTATATAGGCGCGGGAGAGCGTAGCTCTTCCAAAAAGAAGGTTTGGGTTTTTCTAAGAGGTTAGTAACCTCGTTCACACCGTTCCTTGTATAGTGTTACTATTGATTCGGCTTCTTTGTTAATCAAGGGATAGGAGGGCAGGTAAAAGTAGTAACAAGGAATAGGTGAACAAATGACTAATAAACGAAAAAATTGGGTGGAGAAACTCTTTGCTCGTACTCCGTCGAGGCGGTCGCCGCAATCCGAACAATACAACAGCGCTCGCCGCAAGTTGCGGCTGGAAACTCTTGAAGACCGCAGTCTATTGACAGCTATCGGCGTCAGCACGATCGATTCGATCGCCGCTGAAGGCGTGGGTAGCGATTATGGTTCATGGGAAATTACCCGGAGCGGCGGTCAGAATAATTTGACCTGTTCGGTCTACTTTCGCTTGACGGGAACAGCTTCTTGCGGTTCCGACTACAGTCTGTACACGGCTGACGGGAATTCAATTTCGACGTCGTCTTATTACGATCCGGACACTCAACAATATTATCCCGCCGCTCACGTTTGGATCGAACCTAACGCTTCAAGCGTAACGATTCAACTTCGTCCGACGAACGACGCAGAAAAAGAACAGGCGGAAACGGCGACCATCGAACTGATCAGCTATAATTGCTATCAAGAATCAGGTCCGGCGTCCGGAAGCGCCTCGATTACGATTAACGATAACGACTCTTGGACCGCCTCAGTGGCGACCACAGACGGAACCGCAAAGGAAGCTCCTCCGTCTAGTTCTAATTTTGGTATGTACGCCATTACGCGCGCAGGAGAAACGGACACGACGCACCAATTGTACGTTCGTTTTCAAATGACCGGAACTTCTACTCCTTCTGATTATACGCTGTATACTTCTTCTGGCACAAGTATTTCTATTTCGTCTCAGTGGGATCAGACGACGCAGACTTATATCTATACGGGCGGCGTCTATATTCCGCATGGTTCGTTCAGTACAACGGTTGAGCTTCGTCCGAACAACGACGCAGAAAAGGAACTCTCTGAAACGGCAATAATGACATTGCTACCCAGTACGACTGAATACGGTTACGGCGCTTACGGCGTAACAGGTTCCGG
>JAQVHZ010000060.1 GCA_028695965.1 Thermoguttaceae bacterium
GAGGATGTTAGCAGTCCGCCGATCATGACCGTTTCGCCGTCGCGGGCGCTAACAGCGGTCATTGCTTGAATCGTGTCGATCGACTTCGAGCGAATGACTTCGCCATCTTGCGAATAAATCGGGGTAGCGTCCGCCTCGTTTCCTAAGCTGGACTTCTCAGCGCCGAGTTCCATAACGACTTTTCCGTCCTGCGTGATACGCGGAGTTACGAGCAGAATTAAGCCGACGGGGGTGTCGGTGGTGTTCATCTGCACGCCGTAGTTGGTGGTCGTGGTGCCGCTGATACGCGGGACGCGCTGACCGACAAGAATGAACGCCTGTTGGTTGTCCATTGCAGTAACTTGGGGGCGGCTTAGAACTTGAAGTCTGTTCTTTTCACGCAAGGCGCGTAACGTAACGTCGACCGAACGGCTGTTCGCAGAAACGACAAATCCGCCGTACCCGAGAGATGAATTATTCGTGCCTACGCCGAAGTTGTTGAGAACTTGACCTGCGATGTTCTTGGGATCGCTGGCGGCGAGAGACATATTTTGACCGGGTACTCCGCTAATGTTGAAACCAGGGACGCCGGTAACGTTTGAGCCGGTTGTGGTGATGAGGCTGCGGTCGAAGGAAACAGAGTCTTGCAAGCCCGCTTCGATACCGAATTCTTCCTGGTTAGTCAAAGTTACTTCGGCAATGAGGACCTGAATAACGACCTGCGGTGGATCTTGGTCAAACGTCTTGATCATGTCGAGGATGCTTTGCATCTGGTTAGGCGAGGCGCTGACGATGATCGAGTTTGAGATTGTTTCCGGAATAACGATAACTTGGGACTCGTAAAGCTGGTAGTTGGAAAGGACTTCGGACGCCGTTTCCAACGTTTGTTTTTGCGAGAGGTACTCGTCGATCGCTTGGGCGACAACGAGCGCTTGAATATTGCGCAGTTGTACGACAACTTCTTCACGAACGGCTGTGTCTTTGATATCGAGCGCGACGATGAGCGCGTCGATGATCGCCAATTCCTTCGGCGCGGCTGCAGCAATAATGACGTTTGTTCTCGTATCAAGAGCAAACCTTACGGGCACGAACGTTTCTTCGCCTTCTGCTTGCGGGATAGTCGGCGTCGACAAATTGTTGTCAGAGGAGGCAAGGAGAGACTGAAGCGTCTGCATGATTTGCGACGCGTCGCCATTCCGGACTTGGAAGAATCTGATCTGGGCCTTCTTCGGCGCGACGTCGAGCAGTTCGATGAGTTTTTCCATGAACTCCATGCAGTCTTCCGGAGCGTTGACGATGAGTTGGTTGTGATAAACGTCTGCAACGACGTCGACGTCCATCATAATGCCAGACTCCACGAGTCGCTTTCCAGAGTCGTCAACGGAGAGCAGCTCCAAGACGGGGAATTTAGCGGCGGAGGTGTCGAGCGTTCCTTGCTTGGCGGGCAAGATAGCGTTCATAATCGTCGTGCGAATGTTTTCGGCGAGCGAATTTTTGAGCCGGAAGACTCGAGTCGTTAACTTAGTCGACGCTTGGTTGACGTCGAGCTCGAGCAACAACTTTTGGATCTCGTTCCAGTCGTTTGGAGCCGCTTGGACAATCAAAGAGTTCGTGCGAACGTCGGCAAAAGCCCGGATACGAGGCGCGAAACCGCCCGTGCCGGTCGTTTGGGGGGTAATAAACGTTTCTGTCAGGAGGGAAGCAATTTCATCGACGGCGGCGTACTTCAAGCGGACGACGCGAATCGTTCCAGCGCCCTCAAGGATAGGTTGATCGAAAAGTACGATCAAATCTTTCATGTCTTTAAACGCTTGGCCCCAGCCCGCAATGAGAACTGCGTTCGGATTTTGAAGCGCGTAGAAGACGACTCGACCCTGTTTGGTCGTGAACATTTCGGTGTAAAGGGTCGTTAGGACTCCATGGAGCATCGCGCAATCGACGTGTTCTAAGTTGTAGATTTCCGTCTGGATTTCGGCAATTTTCGCGAGTTCTTCGATTTGCTCGATCATCTGTTTGATGCGTTCGAATTCAGCGTCAGTCGCGTTGTCGACTATAACGACGTCGAGATCTTGAAGGACGGTAGGAGTAAAGTCTTGGACCACGCCTACGCCGGGAAAGCGGCTGTTCTCATAATCTTCTTCGTCAGAAAAACCGGACGCGATATCGCCAAAGCCGCCGTCCTCTTGGTAGTTGACTTGGCGGACGCCGGACGTCTGCTTGAGCTCGTCAGCCTTTGCGAGCATTTCTGCCGAACGACACGCCGCTTCAAGAGATTTCATTGGCGATTGAAAGCTGCGTTGTTCGACCTTGGCAAGATTTGCGCGATCATTAGCAGTCGCAACTTCCGAGAAGTATTTTCCATAGCGTTCGGTAAGAGGCAGGTTGCGATTGTAGATTTGCTTGGCGGCAAAACGTGATTGCGTCGGCGACAGAACCCTTGTGCTCTTTTGTGAATCGTATTCAAATATTTGTCTGAGTTTATATGCGTCCCCATTGCGAATCGGAATGAATTTTCGCACGTTTCCATTTCGGAGCGGAGGCTTGTCCATTGCTTGGAGCAAGGTCATCATTTGAGCGCACAGTACCGGATTGCCTTGGAGGGTAATTTGGTTGCGAAGCGCGTCGACGCCAACTTCGCAGGCATGGAAATCTGTATCCTCGGGGCGTTGACGCTTGACAAATCGGTAAGTAACAATTTGCCGCTTGGCATAGGGATCGTTCGGATTTGAATCAAGCCGTTGGAGACGTTCTCCAAAGAGTTGTAATAACGCGTCTTGGAGTTCAGTCGCCTTGCGATGCTGCGGACGATAGAGGTCTTCTAAGTTGCCAGTTACTTGCTCGGCGACCGGTCCGGCGACCATGCTCGTTTGGCCTCCGGTAAACGCTTGTCGCATATATCTCTCATTGGCGGTTTCTTCCGAGTCAAAACCGTCGATAGCAGTAACCGCGCCAGTTGCAATACGCAAATCGGGCGCGTCTGCTCGTTGTACGTCGGGATAGACTTGCAGGGACGCCAGGTAGGAACCAACTTCTCGCTGCAATTTGCGATTAGTGTGAACAACTATTGTGCCCAACGTGGGATCTACGCTGAACGCAATCGACGGATTGCCCGCGAATTCACGTCGCACAAGAAGGCCGACACGTTCGCAGGCGCTAGGCAGACAACGATAACAAACGACGTCGAGGATGGAGTCGTCGCTGTTTAAGACTTCTTGACGTTCGCTGGGTTGTCCCCAAAGGGTTGGCGCGTTTTGAACGGGTCGTTGAGGCGCGCTAGGCTGCGGGGCAACGCCTGCGCCAAATGCAACAGCATATTCTTGTCTGTCGGGCACAATAGCGCCTTCAGCTTCGTAGGCGATCTTCACAATATCGTTTCGTTCAGGATCGTAGTAATTCTTTTCAGGCTTTTTTGTTTGAGCGTTTGTGTCCTTAGTAGAAGGGGCGGTAGGAGCGACGCCTGCGACGCCGACGAAATTACCATATTCGCCCGAGGCTAAGAAGGCTTCATAGAGCGGTTCGCTAAATTCGTTCAAAAGCTTTTCAGAAAGTTCGATCGCTTTTTCGGGACCGTAGATGGTCAGCGTGTTCTCTTTTTCGTCGTAGCGCCAAGAAGTTTGCGAACGGAGATTTTCCGGAAGCAAGCGGAACAAGAAAGTACCAATCAAAGCGGCTTCTTTGTCGACAGGCGTGGCGAATGTTTTTTGAACGCATCGTTCGTTGCGGACTTGGGCGCCGTAAGCATAAAGAGGCGACTTCTCTTCAGACGCCGCAGAATAGCTTTCGTTTTCTTGCACCGAGGCGTCTTTGGCATAAGCGCTCGTTCTAACGCGATTTTCTCTCCCGCCAGGTTGGGGTTGAGCGTCTTTGTCGGAGTTGTAAGCGCTTTCGGCGGCGGTTTTTTGATTGTTGACAGGAGTAACGCGTTGAGCTCCTTGTGCATATTGAACGCTTCCGAAGGCGGCAATCATGCATATTCCTAAAACAGAGATCAAATTCCAAGCCGACGCGGCGAGGGGAGAACGTCGTTTAGCGTCGGAACTCGGAATCCGACGAAAACGGAACAGCATTCGCGTCTTTTGATTTTGTAACATAACCGAACTCTTGTTTTTTTATCCCAAAATGAGACTTCAATCCTTTGAAGATCTTAATATTGGGGCGTAAACGAGCAAAAACGAGCGGCGTCGTCGCCTTTAAACATCCTTTAAACTTTATACAATTTCAGAACTTACGATAACGCCATTCGATAGGATTTGGCGCTGGTATTTTCTAAAATCCAATAATGCTAAGGATAATAACGGGGTAATAGTACGGGAAAAAAGAGAAAGGCTCAAGAGCATTTTTGACAGAAAAAATCGTTCTTTGTCGACAATCTCAAAACGTCGACATTGAGAAAACAAGAATGTCCCATTAGCCGTTAAGAAAGGTTTTTTAGGTCGTTTTTCAACGCAAACAGGAATCTGCATAAAAGCAAACGGTACAATTTCCCATAAAAATACCGGAAAAACAGCAGTTTTATTTTGTCAGGTTTTTCTGCCGACTGCAACCAGGGATAATTCGGGATCGTTGAGCGACAACTCAACTTTGCCTACAGCTGACAAAAAGGAGACGACAGCTGTTCGATCAAAGGACGGGCCAGAAATTGCTTTTACGACGCCTACGCCATACTTTTTATGACGAACGAATGAATTGACCCGAACGGAGCTTGCGCAACTATTTTCTTGTCGCTTGTCGTCTTGTTCGTCGCCCGACTTGCCAATTTCCGAGCCGATAGACACGGCGTGCGGCGGAACGAAACTTCTTGGCTTTTGAGGAGCTTTTCGTCTTAAAGCGATTTCATCCCGATAGTCCACGGCGAAATCGTCTTGTTCGACGTCGTTGTCGACAGCGGACGAGGGGATTAGACGCCCGAATCTTTCAATGTATTTTCCCGGTTTGTCGGTATAGCCCGCGTATGCGTCTTCCGTTGTTAGATGAGGTTCGTCTGCATAATAGACTTCGTCGTCAATTTGCTCGTCTATGCCGTCAAATTGGTCGTTGAGCGGTTCGTCGACTTCGGCAAAATTGGCAGTTTCTTCGCGTTGGAAATACCTTTTTCTTTTTTCTGCTGGAGATTCCCAAACTGCTTGGCGTTGAGAGGTTCCACTCGGACGCCTCTCTTCTGATTCTATACGAACGTCGTATTCGTCTTGATCATGTCCGGGCGCTTGTTCGTTTTCGTCAGTCGATTGTTGACGGTTAATCATCTTCGGTATGACGACGTCGGCGTTGGGATCCGCCTCGTTTTTATCCCTGATGGCGTCGAACCATTGGTTGACGCTATTGTAGCTATCAAACCCTTCTTTTGGAAACTCAAATATGAACCTGCTTGAGGTTGACGGCGAAAAACTTCCTCGGTATTCGCGGAATCTTGTTCTCGAAAGTCTTACTTCTTCTTTGGCGCGAGTTAGACCGACGAAGAGCAGCCTTCTTTCTTCCTCGAGTTGTTTTTTATTGAATAAAGAACGTTCGTGGGGAAGAACGCCTTCTTCGAGCGCCACGAGATAGATGATGGGAAATTCAAGCCCTTTTGCCGCATGAAGGGTCATAAGCGAGACTCGGTCGTCGTCAGAATCCCATGAATCGACGTCGCTGACTAATGCGATCTGTTCTAGGAACTTTCCAAGTCTATCAACTGCTGCGTCGGGCCAAAGGGCGTCTTGGGCGTCTTCTGCCTGGCTAGCTGCGAAATCGGCGTCGAATTCACGAACTTCAGAAAGGAGTTCCTGAATGTTGGCGAGGCGCTGTTCAGCTTCCTCCTGATCGGCTGATCGTCTTAAGTGATCTAGGTATTTGGCGTCTTGGATCAAGACGCTCAAAACGATTTCGAGGTCGTCTCCTTCGTCGACCATTTTTCTCAGTTTGTCGATCAGAACGACAAACTTCTGAAGAGAGTTTTTTGCCCTTGCTGTAAGGCCGGGTATTTCGTCCGCTTTTCTTGCCGCTTCAAAATATGATTCATTAGTTAGATTTGCATAGGCAATGAGACGATTTAACGACGCAGTTCCAATTCCTCTTGTCGGCAAATTGACAATGCGCTTGAACGCCATTGAATCGCTCGTATTGTAAGCGAGCTGCAAGTATGCGCACAGATCCTTAACTTCTTTGCGATTGAAGAATTCCAATCCTTTAACAAGTTGAAATGGAACTTCATAGCGTTTAAGCGCGTATTCAAGGTTCCTCGAGAGCGCGTTCATTCGGTAGAAGATAGCGTAGTCGCGGGGCCTGCGCTTTCCTGCAGCGATTTCGCTTGCAATTTCAGCAGCTATCGTTTCCGCCTCCTCTTGTTGATCCATACATTGGACAATCCGCGGAGGAACGCCCTCTTTGTTGTTGGTAAAGAGATCTTTGTCTTTTCTGAGAATATTGTGTTTAATTAAGAAGTCAGCAAGCCGCAAGACGCTTTTGTCGCTTCGATAATTCTGTTCAAGCAGAACGACTTTTACGTCCTCAAAATCCTGTTCGAAATTGAGAATGTTTTGGATGTTGGCGCCGCGCCAACCGTAAATCGACTGGTCAGGGTCGCCCGTAACAGAAATATTGGGATAGTCTTGCGATAGAGCGCGAGCAATCGCATATTGAATGAAGTTAGTGTCTTGATATTCGTCGACAAGAATGTAGCGAAAGCGCTCGTCCAACGCCGCCCGAATTTCCGGCTGTTCGTGCAAGAGTACGGCGACGTGGAAGAGCAGGTCGTCGAAATCAACGGCATTCGCTTTTTTGAGCGCCGCTTGGTATGCTGGATATGCGTCTTCGACAATTTTTCCTAGCTGGCTGCCTTCTTTGCTACAATAGTCGTCTGCCGACACGAGCGAGTTCTTAGCCCAGCTGATCGAGGCGGCAATTTTAGAAATATCAACGTCTTTTGGTAAAGACGCTTTGGGAACAATTTCTTCGAGCAGTTTCTTACTTTGATCGGCGTCGTAGATGACGTAATTTTCCTCTAGTCCGACATATCTTGCATATTTTCGGAGCAAAACAGCGCAAAAACGGTGAAAAGTACCGATCCAGACCCTATTGCCAGGCACAAGACTGCCTAGCCGACGTTTCATCTCGTCGGCGGCCTTGTTGGTAAATGTGAGCGCGGCAATTTGGTTGTCGTAGACGTCGTTTCGAAGGAGCCACGCAACGCGATGGATGACTACTCGTGTTTTTCCGCTTCCTGGTCCAGCGAGGACGAGCAGAGGACCGTCTTTATGCGTAACGGCCGCGCGTTGAGCGTCGTTGAGTCCAAACAAAAGACGGTTAACGGGATCGTCGAAACTGTCGTCGTAAATGTCGTAATTCATTTTGTGACAAATAGTTCTTAGCGTATGCCGAACTAGTCCTAATAATGCAAAAAGAACCGGGGGAACTTCCCTCGGTTCTTTTCTTTGCACGTTTGCTCATTTTTGTGATCGAGACCGCGTCATTAGCGTTGAGGCCATTGGAACAGCCCAAAGGGGTTGAAAGGCGAGGCAAACTGGGCTCTTGACCGACTTTGCTGGTAGGAGCGGCTTGGAGCTCTTTGGGGGTACGCGTCGTTCTGGTTCGACGGGACGTTGCTAACGGTCTCAGATTCCTGAATGACCTCGCCCTCGGAATCAGCGGTCGCCAGCTCGTCTGTCGGAACGACTTCCTGAACGTCGCTGACGACGATTTTCAACTCCTCATTCCCATCAAATTCTGGAATCTCAATATCTCTGTCTGTCTGAATCATCCCTAGTTCATCGAAGTTTCCAGATGAAATATAGGTGGGAAGATAGAGGACTCGCCCGTCAACCGTCTCAAACTTAATTCTAGTCATGCCCGATTCGTTTTGTAGTTTAGAAGGATCGAACGAAATCGGAATGACGCAAATTTTTGCTGGACGCAGAGATCTTTGCGGAAGATTACATTCTATTGCTTTCGATTCGCATTCGATTTTTTTCAGCATGAATTCGTTCGTCGCTGATATAACGACATTCTTGACAATTTTTTCACCCTTGGACGTGAAAAAAGTCAATGTCGAAGGAGATACGCTCAGTTGTGGACGAACAGAACCGGAAACGTTAAGCGAAAGAGGAACTTGGCTAAATGCTCCGTTGGACCAAAGTCGAACGACTGTGCTGATATAACCGGCGGGGGCGTCATTACGAATGGAGACGGCTATTGGCGTCTGAGTTCCTCCTCCAAATCGAACTGCACGCCCAATCTGAACGCTTATGCTTGGATTAGAGCATTCGGCACGAACGACTGTTTCCGCGCCTGGATAGAAGACGGTTGCATATTGAGAACGATTAGGACGCAACGTTTGCGGGTCTTCTCCAAGCTCCTCTTTTGAAAGTTCGTTAACGACCAAATTCAGTTGATTGGGCTCGACGCGCACATTTTCCAGAATCGTACCGACAACGTCAAGCGGGACCTCAAAAATTCTGCCCGCTCGTTCGAAGGTTACCGTTACGGTTGCGTGACGCGCGCCGGTGAAGCGGACGGCGTCAATTTGTACCGCAACCTCGCCTTTTTCGCCAGTCTTGAAGACGCGTTTCTCAGGTACAAACGCTTGCACGCACTGACATGTTGTCCGAACGGCGACTAACTGCAAATCCTCTTTCGCATTATTGACGAACACGAAAGGACGCCGCGGCGTGGTGTAGCGAGGAATACCCTTAAAGTCATAGCTTGTTTCCATAAAGACACGATCAGTGGAATGGTACTGAGCTACGACGCGTTCATTTGCCGCCCAAAAGGCGAGCGAAAATAAAACGAGTGAAAGGGTAGTGAACAAGCGGCGCATTGCAACCTCGCGTTTAACGTTGTAATTGCGCTACCGGAGCGACTTGCCGAAACAAAATGAAGCGTAGGCAAAGGGGAAATGTCGACGCGCCGCGCAATATCGCAGCGTCTGGTAGGCAATTGCTCAACGTTACTCTCCAAATCGGATAATCTCCAACGCGCGAATCGCTTTGAGTAGGGTGACGACCTGCTTTTTGAGTTTTACGCTTGTTGGAAGCAACGGTTAAAAGGATTATACGCATACTGTCATTTTTGACAATACGGCATTTTGTTTGTTTTTCTATTTTAACGCATAGCCCCGAATTTTAACGGTCCATACGTC
Source organism: Thermoguttaceae bacterium (assembly GCA_028695965.1). Lineage (GTDB taxonomy): Bacteria > Planctomycetota > Planctomycetia > Pirellulales > Thermoguttaceae > RUG369. Next base: position 9,092 of record JAQVHZ010000060.1, read on the forward strand.
CATACTTTCGAATTGTATCGGCTATAAATTCCGCAATATTTGATAAATTTGCTAAAAAAGAAAAAAACACAAAAGAAGTAAACGACGTTTCAGATTCTTTGCGAGGTATTCCTAGTGTATTTTGCTCGAATTCGAAGTTTTATTTTCCGTAAATTAGTACTTACTGCTCTTTAAAAGAGCTGAGAATTTCTGTATAATACTTAAATCCCTTACACCAAAACGCCACAACGCGCGTTTATTGGAGAAAATGGACATATAACTAGAATTTTTGGGTTATTCGCTCATCTAAGCTTGTGGCGGTTTTTTCCCCTTTCACATTAGTGAATTTTACAAAATTTGTTTTTAACGCTTTTTACGCATTGTGCGGAATTTGCGTTTGCAAGTTTTTTAGAGAGCCGCAGGAGCTGAGAGTTAGTTCAAGAAATGTTCGTTAAAGGACGAAAAAATGATAACACTGCGCGCTCTCGAAAATGCATGCGCGAGAGCGGCAGCGCCCTGTGAGATGGAATGCTATCAGAGTTCCTTACGAGAGAACCTCGCGAGTTTTTTCGTATTGAACGTTTATCAATTGTTCGACGCTAAGTATTGCGCGTTGACGCAAGGAGATGTAGGATGACGACTGGTTTTTTTCAGTTTTTTAATAGCAAAGCACAATCGAACTCTTCGAAAAAAGCGCGCTCCGGTCGCGACCGTTCTCCTTTGAAGCCTCGTCGTCTCTTGACGGAAGCGCTTGAAGAACGCCAGCTTCTCGCTGTTGACGCCTTCGGCGCGAGTTCCGCGCTTGCGACTTATGCAACTCCAAACATCATCAACATCACCTCCGCCGACTACTCCATCGACGCGATCAAAGGCGCAATCGAAGCGGCTGCCGCCACTCCGGAAGACGAAATCATCCGCATTCCCACGGGGACTTTGACCTTTTCGTCCCCCTCCGACACGATCATGGTCGATTACAACGCTGACGTCTATGGTAAGATTGCTATTGTTGCCGTAGGCGGCGACGTTACGATCAACGCAAATAGCCAAGGTCGCGCTTTTACCATTAAGAACGGCAACGTTACCCTCGAATCGATTAATATAACGGGCGGTTCCGCTGATTACGGCGGGGCGATCGCAAACGCTGGGGTTTTGACGCTAAAAAACGTCGAATTGACGAACAATAAAGCGTCGAATTTCGGCGGCGCAATTGCGAATAAGGGCGTTTTGGCCGTTCAAAGTTCCGTTATGACGCAGAATACCGCGACTCAAGGCGGCGCCGCAGTCTACGACGGGGATTTTGCGTGGCCTTCAGTTTCTGCCCCTGAATGGATTGCTCAAATACCCGATCAAGTTGGCGAGAAAGACGCGACGATTAATTTGGATCTTTCTCAGTATTGTTCTGAAGGCAATTGGACTTACGGTTTTACGTGTTCGAATCCTAACGCGGATATTTTCTCTGTCGCTCCGTCAATTTCCAACGGCGTCCTGACGATGAGTTTCATTGGCAACTCTGCCTACAGGGACGATCTTGATCTTTCCGGCGTCGAATTCACTGTTACCGCTAGCGACGGCGCAACGACGGTCTCCCAGACGTTCAAGGCGTCGCACAAAGACCAAGCGGCGATCAAGATCTCCGCCATTCTTTCGAATAAGAGCTACGACGACGTCTACGACGTGTATGCGATAACGCATAAGCAAGGGAAGAAGGAGATACTTGACGGCTTCGCCGCAGATACGATACCGCCTTCTGAAGTAGTCGATTTGGCAGCAGAAAATTTGTACATCCAGGTTTGGACGAGCGATCTTTGCTACGACGACGGAGAATCGGAACTTGCATGGAACGCCGGAGACAACTTCTACACTATCGGTTACGTCGTCACTCTCCAGCTTACCAACGCGACAGTTACCAACACTTTTCCTGCCGCTACATTTGTCCGCGACAGTTATAAGTGCGAGGATCACGGCAATGGGAAATACGTCATTAAACCGGCGTATCCCACCGGAGCTCCTTTTGGATATAACGACGCTCTGCTCCTCGATATGCTGGAAATTCAAGTGATCGATCCGAGCAAACCGGTCAGCGTTGAAGTTTCTCAGTATACGACCGATCCGTCGAAACCGTCTGCGTCGCGTATGTACGAGGATCCGGATACTGGAGCAAAAACGCCGACATTCCCCGATCCGTCGCAAATTCTTTATTCCGGATGCGTTTCCACGTCAACTGAGCCTTATGCCGCTCATATGGGATTGCCGTACGCAGACTCCTCTGGCGCTGTTGGCGAGTTCATTTTGAACACGTCCCAATCCGGTATCACGTCGACGATTTCCAACTCCCTCATCGCAGACAACAACAGCTCTGGTTCCGGCGCCGTCTATGTTGCTTCAGACGGCGTTACCTGTATCTACAACTCTACGATCGCCAATAACGCCGTTGCTGACGCAGCCGTCTATATCAACGGCTCCGCAACTGTTGCGAACTCCATTGTCGTCAACGCTTCCGCGCCGTTCTTCGGCAATGTTGCCGGTACGAATAACCTTATCAACGCGACAAAAGAAGGTTCTGTTACTTATGAAGCGAGCAAGCCGCTCTTTGCAGAGGGGTACGCGCTTGCAGTAGGTTCACAGGCCGCGAATATTGGTTCTGCTGACTACGCGCTTGCGGTTGACGGTTCCGTCCTTACAACCGATCTGGCTGGCGCGCCCCGTTTCAGCGCGGCAGTTGACGCCGGCGCTTATGAATATCAAGGTTCAGCGCCTGTTGTTCCTGGCGAGCTTACCGTTTCCGATTACGTCGATTCCGCTAAGAACCCGACGCTGACGTGGACAGCTTCTACGGCGACCGACGGCGTCGACGGATATTATGTCTATTCTGGCGCCGCGGTCATTGCGACGGTAACCGAAACGTCGCTGGCGAATCTTGCGAGCTACGTTACCCTTGCCGACAACAGTTCTTATACCTTTGGCGTCGCCGCTTTCAACGTATATGGCGTTTCTGCTAAGCGTACGGTAACGCTCGACACAACTGTTGCGCCTGCAGCGCCAACCGGTCTCGCTTTTGGCGACTACGCAAATGGTTCCGCCACGTTGACTTGGCAAGCCGTGTCGAACGCCGCTTCGTATGTTGTGACGGTGAAGAATGACGCGACAGGTCAATCCACTACGCATGACGTGAATGAAACGAGCTATACGCTGACCGGTCTTTCCGACTTTGCGAGTTACTCCTGCACGGTTACGGCAGTCAACTCTCGCGGCACAGCTGTTTCGGAGGCTGTAACGCTCAATACGACCGTTGCGCCTGCAACGCCTACTGGTCTTGCCGCATCCGCCTATACGGGCGACGGTTCGACGACTCTTACGTGGAATACGGTTGAAAACGCCGCCGGTTATAAGATCGCAAAGAAAGTTGGCGACGCATGGGTCGCTGTCGATTCCACCACGAACGCGACATTTAAGGTCGAAGGTTTGGCCGATAATTCGACCTATGTTTTCGGGGTTGCGTCTTATGCGGTTAGAGACGGCGCCGAGTTAGTTTCCGAGTACGCTGAGGTTTCTGTCGTTACGACTGTTGCTCCCAACGCTCCAACTGGTCTTACATGGGTTGGCGATTACGCCGATCATTCTGCGACGCTTCAGTGGACTGCTTCTGACGGCGCAGTTGGATACCGAGTCGCCGCCTATCAAAATGGCTCTTGGACCGTGCTCGGTGAGACGACCAATCTCCAATACGTCTTGAGCGATCTTGCGAACAACCAAGTTTTGACCTTTGGCGTCGCCGCTTATTCGGAACTTGGCGCGAATAAACTTTACTCTGACTACGCTGCGATCAAGCTCAACACTGTTGTAGCTCCCGCGGCTGCAACCAACGTTCGCTTTACCGAATACACTGGCGGCGCCACCGCGAATCTGACGTGGAGCGCTTCCATTGGCGGCGCGACCGGCTACCGCGTCGAACAATTGGTCAACGAGAATTGGGTCCTCGTCGCCGTCACGCCCGACACGACATATGCTGTCGCCGTCCAAGAGAACTCGTTCTACACGTATCGCGTTGTTGCATTCAATGAAGTTGCCGGAGTTGCTACCGTTGCTGCCCCGAGCGCCGCTGCGAATCTTGACACGTTAGTCGCTCCGCAAGGCGATATCACTGTTGTCGTTTCTGGTTACGATTATACGACCGACTCGGCGACGCTGACCTGGACGAACCTTCAACACGCCTCCTATTACGTAGTCGAACAAAAACTCGCTGGTGAAGCTGATTTTTCGATCATCGCTTCAAACGTTCCTGCTGGGACCAATACGACGACGAGTTACGGGCTTGCCGGGCTGCAACGACATACGACTTACCAGTTCCGCGTTATCGCACATAACGCCAAGGGCGCTGGAAGCGTCGGTCTTTCCGACGAATTTTACACAGCCGCGCCGCCTGCTGCGCCGACGGCGTCGTATGCTTACGATTCCGAGAGCGGAACCATCACCCTTACTTACTCTTCTGCGCACGCCAATTCCTACGTTGTTAAAGACGAGTCCGGAGCCGTCTTGTACGAAGGTCCTAACGGTTCCTACTCGGCGTCCGGTTTTGCAGAAAATGAAACGTACATATTTACAATCACCGCGTCGAACGAAGTTGGTTCCTCTGCCGCTACGACAGTTTCGGTTCATACGGCAGCTGTTCCGCAGGTTCCGACAGGATTGGTCGCTGGCGCTTATGCCAACGGTTCTGTAACGCTTTCCTGGAACGACGTTGAAGCCGAGACCGGATATCGCGTTTATATGCGCCAGGGCGGCGAATGGGGCGTCGTTGCAGACCTTGCAGCCAACACTACCGAATACACAGCGACGGGGCTTTCCAACTACGCAATCTACCAGTATTGCGTTACGGCGTATAACGACCTTGGCGAATCGGCTAAGTCGTCCGACGTTACTGTCAACACGGCCGTGGCGCCCGCCGCGCCGACTGGTTTGGGCTTCACATTTGGCGAAAGCACAACGTATCAAGGAGACGGCAAAGCGACGCTGACTTGGAACGCTGTTGCAAACGCATCTGGTTATCAGATCCAACAAAAGGTCGAAGGCGTCTGGACGAACATTACGACGACGGCGTTGACGAGCTACGATATCGTTGGATTGGCGAACTACACGACCTACGACTATCGCGTCGCTGCTTACGCCATGCGTGGAGAGGAGCGTTTGACGTCCGGATATACAGGGATAAGCCTCAATACCGCATGGGTTCCGACTGCGGAACTTACTCTAAACGTAAGCGCCTACGATTCCGCTTCGAAGTCTGCTAAGTTGACTTGGAACGCCGTCCAGGCAGCTACTGCGTACAAAGTTGAGCAGTTTGTCAACGGCGTTTGGACGTCTGTCGGTACGACTGGCGCGACGAGCTATACCCTAGCGCTTGCCGACAACACGAACTATGCGTTCCGGGTTGTCGCCACAAACGCGATCGGCGACGGCTCTTCTGACGTCGTCGAGTTCTTCACGGCGGCGGCGCCTGGCGCTCCGACCGTTGCCGCTCATTATGATTCCGTATCAGGTTCTGCAACGATTACGTTTAATTCTGCTTTTGCAACGACATACACCGTTAAGGACGAAGCAGGCGCGCTTCTTTACACGGGCTCCGCAACGAGTTTTGTGCATGATAATCTTGCTGAAAACACGACGTACAAATACGTTGTTGTCGCCAGCAACGATCTGGGCGATTCGTCGGCGACTACTTACTCGCTTTACACTGCGGCGGTTCCGGCAGCGCCGACGGGTCTCAGGTTTGACGCTTACGCCAACAACGCGGCGTATATGCACTGGAACGCCGTGGACGGCGCCAACGGTTATCGCGTCTATCTCCAAACCGGAGCCGGTTGGCAAAAAATTGGCGACGATTTGAGCGCTGAGACGAATCTTATCCGTCTGACTGAGCTCGAAGATTTCAACAAGTACACGTTCTGCGTTACGGCGTTCAACGATCAAGGCGAATCGGCTTACAGCGAAACCGCGACGCTCGAAACGACCCTTACTCCCGCTGCTCCGACTGTTACCGTAACGTTTGGCGAACACGCGACGTATCAAGGAGACGGCAAAGCGACGTTGACTTGGAACGCAGTCAATCATGCTGAAGGTTATTATGTCGCTCAGAAGATAGGCGGCAATTGGACGTTCCTTACCAAGACGTCCGATCTTTCGTACGCCGTTTCCGGTATGCAAAACTTTAACCTTTACGAATTTGGGGTCGCCTCCTATGCTACTCTCTACGGCGAAGACCTTGTTTCCGACTTCACGTCCGTTTCGATCGACACGACATGGGTTCCGGAAGGCGACCTTAGCCTGACGATTGGAGCTTACAATTACGTTGCGAATACTGCGCAGGCTAATTGGACTGCAGTCGTAAATGCAAACGGTTACCGAGTCGACGTTATAGACGCAAACGACAACTTGGTTTCGAGTTGGACGACCGCCAATACGAACTACGCAGTTACGCTTTCGGACAACGCGGCGTTCACCGTCAGGGTTACTGCGTTTAACGCTGTTGGCGACGGTTCTTCAGACGCTGTTGAGATCTTTACGTTCGCGCCTCCGGCAGCTCCTTCCGACGCCGAGTTTGGCGAATTTGTCGTAGAGACGGGCAAGTCGACGATTACGTGGACCGCTGTTGCTTTTGCCGAATGGTATGAAGTTAAGACGACGATTGGCGGCGGTGACGTCGTTAAACAAACCGACGTCCCGTATTATACGGTCGAAGGTCTCGTCGAAGATATGGAATACACCTACTACGTCCGCGCCTGCAACCACATTGGCGACACGGCGGAAGAAGGTTACTCAGAGTGGGTTGAAGTTACGCTTGACACGCATCCTGCCGCGCCCCCGAAAGCTCCTTCCGGCTTCGCAGTTGTCGATTACGACGAAGCGACTCTCTCCGCTAGACTCATATGGAAGGACAATTCGAGAAACGAGGATAACTTCATTATTCAACGTTCTCTTGACGGTCAGATGTGGGTCGACGTCGCGTATCCTGGGACGAACGAGGTCTCGTGCGCTATCTCCAATTTGAATCGCGGCACAACTTACAACTATCGAATTGCCGCTGCGAATCAGTACGGACAATCAGAATGGGTTTCGATTGAATATGCCGTTCCGAGCGGCGCGCCCGTTGCTCCGTCCAACGTTGCGTTCGGCGTATACGACGCCATCAACAAAGTCCTTGAAGTTTCATGGACCGATAATTCGACGAACGAACTTTACTTCATGGTTGAACGTTCGCTCGACGGTGAAACGTGGGGCGGCGCTCATAAAGTTTCCGCTAATGTAACTTCCTTGGAATTGCTCAACCTTACCGAAGGTAAGAATTATCAGTTCCGCGTTTCCGCTTGGAATAATTTCGGCGGTTCCGAGTATGCATACGGTTCTTATCAAATTCCGGTCGACGGTAAGGTAACTCCTGCCGCTCCGAGCGGGCTCGTCTTTGGCGCGTTCGACTACGCGCTGCGCAAAGTCCAAATGTCCTGGACAGACATGAGCGTGGGCGAAAGCGACGCGGCAGACGTCTTCGTCATTGAGTACAGCTTCGACGGTCAAACGTGGCGCAGCGCCGGCACGACCAACGGCAACGTTACAACTCGAACCGCAACTGGTATGATTGTCGGACGCGATTACTACTTCCGCGTCTGCGCGCGCAATGCGGCGGGCGATTCCGGCTGGGCGACTGCGACTTTCAACGCGGAATTGACGGTTGCTACGCCGCAAGGTTTCGTTATCGGCGATTATTCTGACGGCGCTCTTGAAATGTCATGGACGTACGGAGGAACGCTTTCCGAAAATGGCGGTTTTATTGTCCAGTACTCCTTTGACGGCGCCAATTGGAGCCGCGCGGGTCACACTGCCTACAACGTAAACGAACTCGTTGCTACGGACGTGGCTCCGAACAGAACGTACTACTTCCGCGTTGCGGCTTACGACGGCGCGATTTACTCCGATTGGCTTTACAGCGACGCGTACACGAGCCCGTCCGGCGCTCCGAGCGCTCCGTCCGATTTGACGTTCTCGAACTTTGAAAATAATTCAGTTCAACTTTCGTGGACCGATAATTCGAGAACAGAAGTTGGTTTTAACGTTCAGTATTCGATCGACGGCGGCGTGACTTGGGTTTCTTCTGGAAACACCAACAAGGACGTCACGACAAAGACGGCTCTTCAGCTCCGTTCTGGCGTTACGTATCAATTCCGCGTTCGCGCGTACAACTACTTTGGCGCTTCCGAATGGACGACGGGCGAATTTGAAGTTCCGAGATCTGTCAGCGCGCCCAACGCTCCGACCGATTTCACGATTGGCGCTTATGACGCCGCGGCAAAGACGCTTGCAATGTCTTGGGTCGATAACTCGAACAACGAGACGGGCTTCCGCGTTCAGTACCGCCACAACGCCAACGACCAATGGTATGCTGCGGAAAATACCAAGAGCAACGTTACCAGTCGAACAGCGACGGGCCTAGTTACCGGACGCACGTACCAGTTCCGCGTTTGCGCGTACAATGCGGACGGAGCTTCCGACTGGGTTTATAGCGAAGAGTTCTACGTTTCTGGCGTTTCAGGCGCAGTTTTTGCCGACGAGGAAGACGATCTGTTTGAAACTCTTTCGAACAATTTGCTCGATAACGAAGCCGTTGATTCGTTCTTCATCAACTACTTCGAAGAAGAATTCTGAGCTTGACCTTATGAGCGGCAGATTCATGCCGCTTTGAGATTTGCACAAGGGACGTTTCTATCTGGGAGCGTCCCTTGTTGCGATTCGAAACGCTTGAAGTTTAAGATTGGAATTGCGCTGAATCGAGAAGAGTCGATTGTCGATAATGGAGAGCCTTTTAGGCTTCTTATCTCACTAAGTTCGCAGCGGCGCGTCTTTTTGATCTGCAGAGGATATAAAAAAGGGAGCCGACGACCTGTTTTGGTTGTCGGCTCCCTTTTGCGGTTACGTTACTCTTGCTTCAAAAATCGGTTGTGCCGTCCCAATGGACGAACGCTTCCATGGCATAGTATTCCGGCAACCCAATTCGATTATACGCCGCTGCGGTTTCCAAGTTTCTATCTTCGGCGCGTTGCCAAAATTCTCTTGTATCGCCTCCTAAGAAAAGCGCGCCGTCTTTTTGAGAAGCGTGTCGGAAGATCGCTTTTCTTTTTTTCTCTGCGTCTCTTGGGGATAGCGGCACGGCAATTTCAATTTGATCGAGCGGCCATTCTTGCCAGGCGCCGCGATAGAGCAGGATTTGCGGAATCTTCTTACCCTCCTCTTTCATTTGTTTCAAGACGGCAAAGACAATAAGAGCACAAACGCGATGGGTTCCGTGAGGATCAGTCAAATCGCCCGCGACAAAGATCACGTCAGGATTAATCGATTCGATGAGGTTGTACACGAGTTCTCGGTCGACGTCTGACGCCGGTTTTTTATCAACGGCTCCCGTGTCATAAAAGGGCAGGTTGAGAAAATGGACGCGTTCTTCCGGTATGCCGCAAACGCGGGCCGCAGCGCGCGCTTCACTCCACCGAATGAGCCGTTTGAGGTCGAGCGCTTCCCTGGAATCAATATCGCCCGGTTCTTTACTCAGTAATGGCGCTATAACTCTAGTTTCGATGATCTCGGCAAGATCTGTTGCTCCCGCGGCTTCGTTTGTGTCGTGGTCTCCAAATTCACGATCAATTTCCGCTATCAAGTCGCCAATTCTATGCGCGTCGTAGTCGTTGACGGCGATATTTCCGCTTGTCATGTAGGCGACGTGTTGCTCGTGCCCGTCGTCGACGATTCTGATCATTGTTCCGCCCATGCTGATGACGTCGTCGTCCGGATGCGGGCTAAACACAAGTACTTTCTTCTTATCCTCGCCGCAGGGGTGAATCGCTATCGTTTCCATCATTTGCGTGAAAACGCGTTCCGAAACGACAGTCGCCGACCCAACGTCTCGCAGGAGAGTATGAAGACCATGGGCGCGAAAATCGGAATCAGTCAGTTTTAGGAGCGATTTTCCCGATTCTTCAGACAACAATAAGACGGCGCGTTTGATGAGGTTGTCGTCCCATTCAACGCTTCTTACACGCCACGGGGTAGCGACGTCTTGTAAAGCGGCTGCTGCATTTTTGTCAACAATGAAGGAAACGTCGCGATGAACGCGCAACCATCCGGCAGGCGTGTCTTCTGAAATGGGTTCTTCCAGAGCGCGTTGGATAACGGCGGCTTTTCGGTCGCCAAATGCCAACACGACGATTTTCCTTGCTTCGAGCATTGTGCCGAATCCCATGGTTAATCCATGAGTTGGAACATTCGTTTCGCTGAAGAAAAGAGACGCGGCGTCCATGCGCGTTTGATAGTCAAGGGTTGCAAGTCTTGTGCGGCTGCTTTTAGACGTATAGGGTTCGTTGAAGCCGACTGCGCCGTTGCCCGCAATTCCAAGCAGAAGAACGTCAATGCCTCCCGCGAGGTTGATTTCTTCTTCATAACGACGACAATACGATTCCAACAATTTTGGTTCCAGGTTTGATTCGAAGAAATGGACGTTCTCCACTCGAACGTTCGTCTTATTGACGAAATTCTCCAAAAGCCAGCGTCTTAGGCTTTGAAGTCTATCGGGTTCGACTCCGTAATACTCATTGACAATAAAGATGGAAACGTTAGAAAGATCAAGCCCGTGTTCTGCGTGAATTTTAACGAGTTCTTGATAGACGCCTATTGGACTGGAGCCGGCAACGAGACCAAGCGTTGCTGAGCGGCCTAGCGAGTTGCGTTCGCGAATAATGCCCGCAATCTGTTGCGCCACGTGCCTGCTGGCGTCAGCATTCGATTCAAACACATAGGTTGGCGCTTCAACGTGACGTGCCGGAAGAGCCGTTCTTACTGTGGAAGTTAAACTGGACATTTTTTAATTGGCGTTATTTGTGAAGGAGGTTCTAAATATGCAGATTGTACAGGATTAGCAAAAGGGACAATTTGTAATTCCTCATAAAAGGCTCGATTTTATTTCTCGCCCCCTCGAAAAAATCCTTGGTTCCATTATAATGCAAAACTAAGTGTTGGACTAGGTGGATTTGTTGATATTCTCGAATCTTCCTTGGTGGACGAAGCTCAAAAATGAGCTTTTTTCGGAAATCCGACGGTTCTTGCGCGTTTTTCGCATACTATATATAAGAGCGATGGATCGTACTCTTTGTCGTATGCGTCAGCAGCGTTTCAGATGCGTATGCCGCCGCGTTGGAGCTCGCCGAGAGGCGTTGAATAGCGTTTCGAATAGGCAAGGAATAACATGAGCAAATATTTTGGATTTATTACTTCGGCTAAGTATTGCGCCGCTTTGTGTTTAATCTGTTGCGCCGCGTTCGTCGGTTGCAATGATGAAGACGATTTTGTTATGCCTGTCGACGACGAAGAAGCGTCGGTGGCGTCGGACGACTCTGAATATGATACTTGGGTTCAAAATTTCACAGAAGAGATGAAGAAGAGCGGCGCCGTCGGCGCTGACGGCGTTGTCTCTACACAGGGCGTCGGCGCTACGACCGGAGCGGTTCCCGCGTTCAATTTTGCGTCTGCCGCTACGACCGGCGCAATTCCCGCTTTCAACTTTGGCGCCGCCGCATCCAGTACCACTGGCGCAGTTCCTGCGTTCAACTTTAATGTTGTTGCAGCTGGTACTACTGCATCAGCACCCGCTTTTAACTTTAGTGCAGCTACAGCCGGCACCACTGCCTCAACTCCTGCTTTCAACTTTAATCTTGTTGCTGAGAAGGCTGAAGCAGAACGCAAAGCCGCCGAAGAAAAAGCCGCTGCTGAAAAGGCCGCCGCCGAGAAAGCAGAAGCTGAACGTATTGCTGCCGAAGAGAAGGCCGCTGCTGAAAAGGCCGCTGCCGAGAAAGCAGAAACTGAACGTATTGCTGCCGAAGAGAAGGCCACTGCTGAGAAGGCTGCTGCCGAGAAAGCCGAAGCTGAACGTATTGCTGCCGAAGAGAAGGCTGCTGCCGAGAAAGCCGAAGCTGAACGTATTGCCGCCGAAGAGAAGGCTGCTGCTGAAAAGGCTGAAGCGGAACGAGTAGCTGCTGAAAAGGCTGCAGCGGAACGAGTAGCTGCCGAGAAGGCCGAAGC
>JAQVHZ010000061.1 GCA_028695965.1 Thermoguttaceae bacterium
TGCATAATCGATTTCTGGGAACGATCAGAAAGCGAAAGCAACATCGAACAGACAGTTCCGAAACCAGGCTCCTGAACAACAACCCCACGAAGACCTGAGGCGTCCGGAGCGCGTGAAAAAGCGCCGCTCGTCGCTGCAAGAAAGGCGACTGAGGAATCTAAACGATGAAGCGTTAAAAGCCTTCGAACGTACTCTTGTCGCTCGTCTTCACGATCGTCCATGCGGTTGCCTGTCAAAATATGCAACCCAGGCTGCAAGGCTTCTACGCCAAATTCTAACCCTCCGTAGACGACAAATCCGGCCGTTCGATCAACGCAAAGGTAGTTCACTCCAGCATAGGAATCGGTTAATAATTCGCGTTCTGCATATTCAACTGCCTCTGCGGCTGTATGGCAAGCTAAAAGTTCTTTGCAAAGGAGCCCTCGTGAACGAGGCTCAAACGGCATTCGACGCTTGGGCGCGTTAATGGCGGCGACAAACATACCATGCTGGTTAACGCCAGCCCAGGTGCCGCCCGTCTTGCGGTCAATTCCGCAAACAACGCGCGGTCTTCCAGATTGTATTCGAGGGGCTGAAAACTGGCGCGCTATTTGCTCCTCGCGATTAAATGCGACTAAAATAGGCGCGTCTTCAAGCATACGATACTGTATTGCTAATATTCCCATGGGACGTCTCTCTGCGACTGCGTAAGATACCCAACTACTACTTGGGACACGTCGACCTCGTTTGTCGTTTTTCATAACGCAACCGGAACGACAACATTTCGGAGACCGGCAAAATAATTTTTTCGCTAAGCCCCACACGCAATTAATAATGATTACATTTGCACAAAAACAAACCCCACTTTAGTGGGTATCCCCTTGTTTTTTTTAAAAAATTGGGTGGGGCTAACCCATTTAACTCTCAATCGCCCATTTTTGGAAAGCGTTTCTTTGAAAAACTACTTGAAAACAGATACTTTTACTACGTTAGTTAAACGCGTTCCCACAACGGTAAATGAGCGATTAGAGCATATAATAAGAATTCCTCAATTATGCGTCCGTACTTTACTGTCCATGCCTTTAAGCTCAGGGGGATTGTCGAACAATCAAAATCGATTAGTCGTTCCCGTAACAACGTCTAAGAATCCCTCGTTCAGCTTGCGATACCAGCAACAATGATTGCGTTTGAATCAATTCGCTGCGAATACTTTCACTTTCTTCAGCTGCAAACGGGCTAAAAAGAGATTCTAGATTATTCCTTGTTCCGATATTTAAAGTTCAAAAGCGTTGGTAAAAGGCGCAACTGCAGCGTTATTTTAGACCAAAAAATGGGACTCTTGGTTCCTCTTCACGTTTTGTAATCTATCACAATGAAACATCAGGAAGCAAACGCACAAAAAACTTTGTCGTTAAAGCAGTAATTCCCTTATAACTTTAAAAACCAATAGCTGTGTTTCAAGTTCTTTACGTTAGAGAGGCATTCTTTAATCGTCTGAAATTACGTCGAAAAAACCATAAATTCTTTGAATTCTTCTCGTCCTCATAGTCCGAATAATTTACACCATTGTTATTTTCAGTCTATTTTTCAAAGAAATTGGGCAGAAATTCAAGCAATTTAAACGAATAACTTGACTTCTCTCGAAAGGGAGGGTTAAATTAAAATAGAAGTCGTTGTGCGCTTTCAGCGACTGACTGATCAGAAAAGCGCTTTTGCTTTGCATAGCGTCCTCGCTTTTTGAAACTATTCCCCAATTAACATAAACCAACCATTCGGTGGGTCGTTCGACCTTTCCGATGCAAATTCCCGACCCGGAGAATTCAACATGTTGAAACGTTTGCTTTCTCGCCAACGTCTTGTGTTCGGCGCGCAAATTTTGGCTGGCGTCATAGCCGCCTCACTGTCTTTAGATTTCGCGTATGCTCAATCTCCGGCGACAATGGGCGTCTATAACAGGGCCAGCAGCGCTAACTTCGGTATGCAAAATCAGTCTGCGCAGGGTATCAACGCCTTTGGTTCCGGAGCTGGCAATATGTCGATGGGCGCTGGCGCCATGCCTATGGGCGCCAGTATGGGCGGCATGGGAGCTTGGGGCGCGCAGGGCATGGCGCTGCTGACCTCAGACAAATGGCAATCGATCGAAGTTGACTCCCCTGAATACGTCTATCGAGGACACGTTGAAAAAGAGCCCATTACATCGCTGAATTTCTATACGTTCCCTGATGGAACCGACGGCTACGCCGTTTTAAGCGCCAGCGCAGACAAAACTGCCAAACTTTGGATGTTTGAAGGAAAATTCGATCAGGAGACGACCGAGTGGTTTGTTACCAACGCGCGTATGTACAAGACGTACAAAGACGTTCACAAACAAGGTCTGACGTCTGCCGTCTTCTCGCCGGATTTCAGATTCGTCCTAACTTCTAGTTACGACGGAAACGGTCGTCTTTGGAACATTGGCAATCAGGAAAATATTCGCGCGTACCTCGGTTCAAAAGATCGTCTATGGAAGATTGCCGTCGCTAGTTCTGGTCAACTTGTTGCCGGAGCCTGCAACGACGGTCGAATTTACTTCTGGGAATCGATGACAGTCAAAAGGCTGGGCTCGTTGCCGAATCGTGAAGACGCCTCGAAACTCGGCGAAGGCTTCGAAGACGTTGGGCATGAGGGGCCTGTTTTTGACGTCGCCTTCTCCCCTGACAGCGGTTTTGTCGCCACAGCTGGGGCAGACGGTACCGTTCGTATTTGGAACTTAGCGCTCCAGCGCCAAGTTGGCGTCATTAAGGCTTCCAAAGATAAAGTCTACTCGGTCAAATTCTCACCTGACGGATCCCTCCTCGTTACCGCTAGCCGTGATAAAACAGCGCGTGTCTTTAACGCGACGACCCGTGAAGAGATTTGCCGGTTTGTCGGACATACTGGCGCTGTTCGCGAAGCGGTCTTTGCCGGTTCCTATGTATGCACCTGCAGCGACGACGGTACGGCGCGCTTGTGGAGCATGATTTCCGAAACGTCCGATGCGACAGCCGATAGAGGCATGGGAGGCATGGGGAGCATGGGAAGCATGGGGAGCATGACTTCCGGTTCTATGGGCAGTATGACGCCTCCAGGCACGGGCGTCTCTATGGGACCGACAATGGGCAGCGGATATCCTGCGGGTCCTGAGGGCCAAAATGAAGCGCAAAAAGTTGTCGGCAAGCCGGTGCGCAAACCTGGGAAACCGAAGGGCACAGAACTGGCGTGCTTTAACGTGAACAGTCCCGTTTTTTCTGTTGCCGTTTCAGAAGACCTTGTTTATCTTGTTACCGGCAGCGCAGACGGCGCCGCGAGCATTTGGCGCGTTCCTGGCAACGCTCGCTATTACGGCGATTCCGGATCTAGGACTGGCGCGGGGTATGGAACCAGCGGCTACGGTTCAGACCCTGGATTTGGCTCCGGTTTCGGAACCGACCCGATGGCGAATCCGGACCAAACGTTACAGATGGGCGGAATCTCCGGCGGAAGATAACCTTTTTCACATCGTGATTTAGCAAAAACAAAGAGCCAACGTCGGAGTATTTCGGCGTTGGCTTTTGTATAATTTTTGCATAATAATTGCTAACCAAACCTCAATGAAGATTTTAAAATGAATACGAAAACATCTTTAACAGACACATATCAGCTCAATGACGGTAAAACTATCCCTTGCGTCGGTTTTGGCACTTGGCAGATACCTGACGGCAACGCCGCCGCAAATTCAGTAAAAGCAGCTCTGGAAGCTGGTTATCGTCACATCGACACGGCGTCTGCGTATAACAACGAAGAAAGCGTTGGACGCGGCGTTGTGGAATCCGGACTTAAGCGTGAAGACGTCTATCTCACCACTAAACTCTGGAACACTGATCGCGGCTACGAGACTACGTTAAAAGCAGCGTCGCTCTCGCTAAAAAAACTTGGCGTCGATTTTATCGATCTCTACTTGATCCACTGGCCTGCCAACGACGTCGTTTACGACGATCCTGCAGCCGTCAACGCGGCACCGTGGCGCGCCTTTGAAAAACTTCAAAAAGACGGGCTTGTGCGTTCGATTGGCGTGAGTAATTTCTGGGAACAGCATTTACAGCAGATTTTTGACGTTTGTGAAGTTAAGCCGGCTGTGAATCAAATTGAGTGTCATCCTGGCTATCCGCAATTTGAAACGATCGAGTTCTGCCGACAACACGACATTGTTGTCGAAGCATGGAGTCCACTCGGACGCGGAACCGTACTAACTGACGAACGTTTGAAGGCTATTGCTGACCGCTACGGCAAATCAACAGCTCAACTGAGCCTGCGTTGGGAGCTCCAACATGGGCTTCTGCCCCTGCCGAAATCAGTGAATCCTGAGAGAATTCAAGAGAATGCGCAAATTTTCGACTTCGTAATTTCTGACGAGGATATGAAAACCATTGACGAATTGCCAGAGTTCGGATACTCGACCTTCTCGCCCCTTACGTTGAAATTCTAACGGCAAGGTTGTCGTCAAGGATTCGTCCTTGGGTATTTGAAAAAATTTCAAAAAGACTCTTGTCAAATAGAATTCCTGTGGTTTAATTACCTTTACTTTAAGGGGACGATGTGTCGAGCCCCTTATGGTAAGCACCCATAGCTCAATTGGATAGAGCATCGGTCTACGGAACCGAAGGTTACCTGTTCGAATCAGGTTGGGTGTACTAGGAAGCCAGGTTGTTACTTGGCTTTTTTTATTTCTTGTCCTCTCTTGACAGGGAACGTTAGAAATTCAAAAGCTTTTATTTTAGTTTTCTAAGCGTAAAACTTGATTTTCTGCTGGAAATATTGATAATCACAGGAAAGGCGTCTATCAAATCAATCTTACACACGCCTTCCATATAAAGGAAACTAACAATGAAAAGCATTAGAAAACACGTTCTATTTGCGCTTGCAGCGATTCTTATCAGCGCTGCGTATGCGCCTGCTCAAACGCTTCAAATAACCTCTCCCAACGCTAAAACGGCTATCACGCTTACCGTTGGCGACGCCGTTACTTATTCTGCTGCCTTTGACGGCGCAATCGTTACTAAGCCGTCTAAGCTTGGCATATCGTTTCAATCTGCCGAACCGCTTGGCGAGATGGAAATTGTCGATTCTCAATCGAAAACAATCAACCAAACGTGGAAATGTCGGTTGGGAAAACAAGCTGAATACGTCGACAACTGCACTGAAACAACCGTTCAAATACAGGAAACAGGCGCTTCTGCACGTAAACTAACGCTCGTCTTTCGCGCCTACGACGACGGTTTTACATTTCGTTACGTTGTGCCCGCCGACTCGGGCTTTGCGGATGAAAATGGCGAGTTCTGTATTGAGTCGGAGGAGACGGAATTCGTCTTTGACGACGACTATGACGCTTGGGCTACTTCTCATAGGGCTTTTAACACGTCCCAAGAAGAGGAATTTCTCAAGACTAAACTCAGCGCCGTCAAGCCGGACGCCTTTATTGGCATGCCGCTCGTCGTCAAATGCGACGGTTTCTATGCGGCTTTAACGGAATCTGATCTCCTTGATTGGGCAGGCGCGCAATTCGCTGGCGCTTCTGACGCCTCGCCTGTCGTAAAAGTACGCCTCACGCCGCGCAAAGACGGACACGGTTGCGTTATTCGCAAAGGTGAAGCGGCGTCTCCATGGCGCGTCGTTCTGCTTGGTAAACGTCCCGTTGATCTTGTCAACAATTCCGGAATTATTTTAAACACCGCGACGCCGTGTCTCATTGACGACTCATGGGTTGAAGCGGGCAACAGCTCTTGGAACTGGTGGGCGCCAAAAGTCGGTTATCCAACAGACGCCATAATGAAGGAATTGGTCGATTTCGCCGCAGAAAATGGTTGGCGTTATACGCTGGTCGACGCGGGCTGGCAAGACAGAAACCAAGAAGGCGTGGCCTATACCAAAGATCTCAATCTCCCTGAGCTTGTCAAATACGCCGAAAAGAAAGATGTTCGTATTTTAATCTGGTTCCATTACACGAGTCTTCTCGACGCAGGCGTGCGTAATGCGTTCGAGCAGATCACTGACTGGGGAGTCGCTGGCGTTAAAATCGACTTCATGGATTCGCACACGCAAGAAATGGTCCAGTGGATCGAAGAAACGTGCCAAATGGCCGCTGAATATAAGCTTATCGTCGATTATCACGGTATGTACAAGCCAACCGGTATGGAACGGACTTATCCCAATCAGATTACGAGGGAAGGCGTGCGCGGGAACGAGTACAATCGTTGGTCGCGAAATTCTGCTGCGCACACGGCGACTCTTCCCTTCACGCGCTGTATGCTTGGACCTGCCGATTATACGCCGGGCGGTTTCCTCAATGAACACTCCGATACGTTCAAATCCCTTAACGCCTATGAAGATAAATCTGCCGACTGCCGCGTTATTGGCACGCGCGCTCGCGAACTGGCGCTCTGCATGATCTACGATTCCCCAT
Source organism: Thermoguttaceae bacterium (assembly GCA_028695965.1). Lineage (GTDB taxonomy): Bacteria > Planctomycetota > Planctomycetia > Pirellulales > Thermoguttaceae > RUG369. The sequence continues at coordinate 6,437 of JAQVHZ010000061.1, forward strand.
TGCGCTGTCTAGCCGACCTGCCGAGAAATTACAAAGGCGAGCCTGGCTTTGAATATCTACGCAACCTTCCGCCAGTCTGGGACGAAACTATCGCGCTCGACGGTGAAATTGGCGAATTCTATGTTGTCGCGCGCCGTTCTGGCGATTCTTGGTTTGTCTCAGGAATTACCAACGAGCAAGCGCGTTCCTTCTCCACAAAATTTGATTTTCTCGGCGTCGGCGATTACGAAGGGACTGTTTATGCAGACTCTCCTGAAGCCGATCAAGACGCGACGCAAATTGCAATTTCAAAGGAAACGTTCCGCAAAGGAGACGTCTTTGAAATCGACGCCGTTCGCGACGGCGGCTGGAACGTCGTGCTAACGAAAAAGTAAAAACGTTGAGAACGCCGCAGCCATTTTTTTGTAAAAACTAGACGCGGCGTTCTGTTCTGAGTATAATTGGATAGACTGCGCTTTTCCTTCATATCGTGTTCGCGCTGTCATTTGCCCCTTGTGTCCGTTTAATAATTCTGAACTGTATTAGAAAGAGTATTACAATGGCAAGACCGTTTAGTAAAATTGCGCCCGATTGGTGGGACTACACGACTATCGATCCCGAAATTCTCGCTGACGCTGCAAAATTAACAGAAGAAACTCTGTTCAATTTATCGAGACCGGGATTCCAAGTCCATTATTACGAAACGTTGGAAGAGTTCTACGTAACAGAAGCGCTCGAGTATATCGAAGCTTGGAAACAGGCGACTGCCGATAACCCCGTGGGTCTATGCGGACCGATCGGGCCAACAGAACAACTTCCGCTCGTTGCGAGAATCGTCAATGCGTTGGAAATCGATTTGAAACACGCGCACTTCTGGAGTATGGACGAATGGGTTGAGGACGGCGTCCCCGTCAGTATGGACCATCCGCTTTCTTTTTCGCGCGCCAACTTCGGTCTGTGCTTTGATCGCATCGATGAAAAACTTAAAATGCCGCTCGAAAATATTCATTTTCCGTCAGGCGATCTTGACGCGTTCTCCGCAACCTTTGATCAAATCCGTTGCGCTACTATGCAAGGCGGTCAAGGCGACGTAAAGCACTGGGCGTTCAACGACCCAGTTCGACGCGAAGGCGATTATGTTGACAATCCGCCTTCCCCTGAGGAATATCGTAAGTTAGGAACGCGCGTCGTCGACTTGCACCCCATTACAATCTTGCAGAACGCGCGCACAAGCGGCGGCGGATATGTCGCTAACGTGCCAAATAAAGCTTGCACCATCGGACCGGTCGAAACATGGAAATCCGAAAAAGTCAGCATTTGGCACGCGGGTATGCACGACAACCCGTTCGGTATGCGTCTGACGGCCTTTATGATCGCCAACAAACTCTGCGATTCGGCCGTTCCCATGTCCCTCTTAGGAGAGCATCCAAACGTTCATTTCCACTACTACCGTCCGGCTATCAAGAAAGTTGAAGCGGAAATGCACTAAGTCGCTGTCTACAATATGTCAATTCAAGGAAACGAAAAGGTCTCATCATGTTTCAAAGCGAAGTTACGCGCCGAGAATGGCTTAAGTCATTAGGCTTAGGCGTCGGCGCCGCCGCGTTTACTTCTGTCGGCTTGACCAACCGAGAAGCACAAGCGGATTTTGTCCATAAAACAGACAAAACAACCGGCAAACTCCTCGACGGATCGCAGGCTGCGCCCTGCACGCTGCAAGTAGACGGTTCAATAGTGCGCCCGTCAGTATCGCTCCCGAAAATCAGCGAGACAGACGTCCTCGTCGTCGGCGCTGGTCCTGCGGGCTGCTGCGCCGCAATCGCCGCAGCTCGTCTTGGCGTTAAAGTAACGCTCGTTGAGCGTTACGGACATTTTGGAGGTCTTGCTACCGGCGGACTCGTTCTCCATGTCTTAGGACATTGGACTAAGCAAGACGGAAAATCTGTTCAAGTCGTCCAAGGTATCGGTGAAGAAATGATGCAGCGTCTCGAGGCAATGCCCTACGGGATTATCAATCGCGAATTTGCCAGAAACCCAACCCTTGACGCAGAAGCTTATAAATACCTGCTCGTCGAGATGGTTACCGAGGCGAATATCGAAGTACTTCTTCATTCGTGGTGTTGCGACGCTATCATGGCGGACGCCCCCGATCCGAAAACGGGCAATCCGATCGTTCGCGGCGCCGTCGTTCAAACGAAGCTCGGTCCCCAGGCAATTATCGCCCGACAAGTTGTCGACACAACGGGAGACGGGGACGTATTCTATGCTGCAGGCGCAATTCACACGCAACGAGAATATGATATTGGGCTTGTCAGCCGGATCGCTAATCTTGACCGCGTCAATCCTCCAGCTGGAACCAAACCGCCTCGTTATCTCGGCGACGCGTCGCCCGTTCCTGGCGTGCGTTGGGTCAACATGGCCGGTCCCTCGCTAGACGGCTGCGACGTCCGCGTCCTCTCTGAGCTTGAACTCAAGCACCGCAAGCAAATCTGGAAGCAAGTAGAAGAAGTGCGCTCGACGCCAGGCTATGAAAACGTCTATCTTATGGAAACTGCTCCCCAGATCGGCGTTCGCATCACGCGCGTCATCGAAGGCGTCGAAACTTTGACCCTGGAAAATGCAAGAGCTGGAAAGGAGTACGACGACTGCGTAGCTATAGGCGGAGCTTGGAGCGGCGATCACATCGGTTGGCAAATTCCGTACGGCGCGCTGCTTCCGAAAAATATCGAGAACCTCGTTACTGCTGGTCGTTCAATCTCGGCAGAACCGTTCATGTCAGATCTCGTTCGCGTCTATCCGAACTGCTGGGCTAGCGGACACGCTGCCGGCGTTGCCGCCGCTCTCGCAGTAAAATCAGACGTAACAGCTCGCGACGTGGATATTCCCGAAGTACGCAAGAATCTCCTTGCACAAAAAGCCTACTTGGGCTGACGTAACTCATGATGGTAAGAAATCAGGATTTGTCAGAAGAAAAGCTTGCTTTTCAAAAGAGAGCGCGCAGCCGCGTTGTTGCTATACTGCGATTTCTTTGGCTTTTCATGATCCTTGCCGTCTTACTCTACGGGCCGACAGACCTCCATCGTGGCGTCTGTCGGTCCAGTCCTCTGCTCTTCTTGACTTCTCTTTTTACCTATTCAGAAACCGTTCGTACGCTCAGCGCCATCGGACTTGGGCTCCTCTCGTCGACAATCGTTATTTTTTGTATGATTCGTCGACGTTTCTTTTGCAAACATTTATGCCCTCTTGGGTTAGCGCTTGACGCCGGTTGTTCGCTAAGGCGTCGATTATTTAAAAAACATCTATTAAAAAATGGCTTGCGAATCAAAACTAAAGCGTTCTTTGCGTTCTTTGCAACCCTATGGACGCTTTCTTGGGGCTCTACTTTCCTCCTAAGTCAAAACTTTTGCACAACAATTGAAGGGTTTACCCTTCTGGCATTTGACCCGCTTGCAATTGTATCTGGCGCCGTCGTTTATTTTCCCAAAATAACGATCGTCCTTGTCGTCTTCATCCTCTGCTTTATTATATCTCCCTACTTTTGGCGCTACAGTTTTTGTCCATGCGGCGCTTTACAGGAACTCCTCTACCTTCCACACCGCGCCGTTCGCAAACTTTTGAAAAGAAGCGTCCAATCGTCCGTTTCCCAAAATAAAACGCGCTCGCGAAGAAAATTTTTCGGAATTGTCGGCGCGTCTGCGGTTGGAGGAGCGGCATTTGCAGCGCTCAATAAATTAGGAACTGCGTTGAAGCCTGTCTTCTTTCGCCCGCCCGGAGCAAGAACAGAACGCGATTTCCTGGCGCGTTGCGCTCACTGCGGTCGATGCGTCGCCGCTTGTCCCAATAAGATAATTAAACCCTTAGAGCTAACGCAAGCAAAGGAAGCAGGGATTCCGACGCTTCAAGCTAATTTAATCGCAGAAACGCCTATTATTGAATATAACGAAAGCTTTTGTGAAAAAGAGTGCGTCGCCTGTTCGGAAGCGTGCCCTACTGGGGCAATCAGACCAATATCAATCTTAGATAAACCTAAATATCCAATAGCGCTAGCTCAATTCGAACTTGAAAAATGTCTGCTCTACTATAATCGAGAGTGCTCTATTTGTCGCAGAGAATGTTCATACGAAGCCATCTCCTTCTTATGGTCGGACGACGCTTATGCCAATATTCCGACAATTGACGAGGACCTTTGCGTCGGGTGCGGTCAATGCGTCGTATTTTGTCCAGGCGAGCCCATTCTTGACGCTCTGGGCGAACTGGTCGACGAAGAGACGCAAGAAGAAAATCTAACGAAGCGAGAAAAGGCGTTAAAATTAGTTCTGCGCAATCATTGACGCAATACCAAAAATAGCCGCCGTTCTCCAAATTTAAGAAAACGACGGCCATTCTCTATTATTGCAAACAAGCGCGATTCCATTAAGCAAAATACTCGACGGCATTCTTGAAGATTTGCAAACCGTCGCCTACTTTCGTTGCGAAATCAGGGTCGTTTTGATAACGCGTCCAGTGCGGGTGATGCGTTTTGTCGATATGACGTTCCGGATGCGGCATCAAACCAAAGACGCGCCCAGTTTCGTCGCAAGCTCCGGCGACGTTGCGCATCGCGCCATTTGCATTATCTTCCGAGAGATAACGAAGCGCCAAGCAGCCTTTCGCTTCTAACTCGTCGAGAACTGCTTCATTACGCGCTATAAATCTGCCTTCGGCGTGCGCAATGGGAAGATAAATTTTATCAAGGTCCTTCAAGAAGACGCACTTGTCGCTTTTGACTTCTAAGTGGGTCCAACGATCGGTGAAAACGCCAGACTTATTCCGAGTCAACGTAACGCGCGCTCCCTGTTCGTCGTCAGGAATAAGAATTCCGGACTTGATAAGAATTTGGAATCCGTTGCAAATACCGAGGATCAATTTGCCCGCTTCACGGAAATTTTGAATCGTATCAAACAAATTGACACGGATCTTCGTAGCCATAACGCGACCTGCGGCAATGTTGTCGCCGAAGCTAAAACCGCCCGGGAAGCACATGATCTGAAAATCGTCTAAAATGGAAGTATTTTCCAAAATTCGATTAACGTGAATACGTTCAGTCGTCGCGCCTGCTTGTTCAAAAGCATAAGCGGTTTCAAGATCGCAGTTAGTGCCTGGCGCTCTCAGAATTAATACGTTAGGTTTCATTTTATTATATCAACTTTGGCTTGTGGTTGTGTTCGACTAGGTTGACGCGGTATTTTAGTCGAGTGAAGTAAACTGCCTCGGCTATCTATACCAGGCGTCAACGCGCCGCATGGTCGAGAATCAGTCAGCGTATTCGTCGCCAAGATCTAACGGCTTTTGCCAGCGGCGTTTCAAATCTTCCAGATCGGCGTCAATCATCGCGGTTCCGTCAGCGGCGACAATCTTAAGTCGCGGTGTTTCGACGACTTTACCGATAGGCGCAAACGGAACATTGGCATTGGCAAGCAAGCCTTCGAAACCGCCGCTCTTCTCAACAGGAACTTCGACGAGGAATCGAGAGTTCGACTCAGAGAATAATTTGACGTAGCTGCCGACGTCGTCGACGCCCGGAAGAGCGTTCAACGCTTCGTCGTCCGATTTCGCACACGGTATCGCCGCCAACGAAATCTCGGCGCCAAGTCCTCCAGCAAACGCTGATTCTGCGGCGGCAACCGCAAGACCGCCTTCGCTCAAGTCGTGAGCAGACCGAATAAATCCGCTTTGCGTCGCTTGATACATTGCATTATAAGTACGTTTCGCCTGTTCGACGTCAACGGTCGGGACTTGACCGCCAACCCAATTACGAACAAGAGACAAATGCGAACCGCCAAGTTCGTTTTTCGTCTCGCCGACGAGATAGAGCGCGTTGCCCGCTTCTTTAAGGTCCATCGAAACGCACGCAGCAACGTCGTCGACCTGCCCCATCGCGCTAATAAGCAATGAAGGCGGAATTGCGATCGGTTCCTCGCCTTCCGGACGGAATTCGTTGTTCAGCGAGTCTTTGCCGCTGATGAACGGAGTTCCGTACGCAAGAGAGACGTCATGACACGCCAGCGCGGCACGAACAAGCGAACCGAGAACCTCGGGTCTGTCAGTATTGCCCCAGCAGAAGTTGTCAAGAATTGAAATCGTATTCGGATTAGCGCCTACAGCAACAGCGTTACGAATTGCTTCGTCAATAGCGCTCGCAGCCATATGATACGTATCATAATCGCCGTAATTCGGATTCATACCGTTCGAAATGACCAAACCGCGGCGCGAACAAGTACGCGGTCGCAGAACGGCGGCGTCGCCAGGTCCGTCGTCAGCGACGCCAACAAGCGGCTTCAAGACGCTTCCGCCCTGCACTTCGTGGTCGTATTGGCGAATCATCCAATGTTTGCTCGCAACGTTGAGGCAGGAAAGAATCGCTTCCAAGTCGAGCTCAGCGTCAGTCTTACCTGCATTACAACACGCCCATACCGACTTCGACACAACCGTTTGCGCCGGAAGTTCTTCTGTAGCTTCAGTAATAGGAGACGCCTTCATCGGTTCATAAATCGCTTGACGAACGACGCGCGGACGACCTTTGTGAATGAACTTCATTTCAAGATCGGCGACAGTCTGACCGTCATATTTAAGAACGAGACGCCCCGTCGGTTTAAATTCGCCGAGAACAAACGCTTCAACGTCTTCGCTGTCGCACAACGCCTTTAGTTCGGCCCACTTGTCTTTTGGAACGGCAAAGACCATTCGCTCTTGCGCTTCACTGATCCAAATTTCGTCATAGGTGAGGCCTTCATACTTTAACAGAGCAGCGTTCAGGTCGACCTCGACGCCAATGTCTTCGCCCATTTCCCCAACGGCGCTCGAGAAACCGCCCGCGCCGCAGTCGGTTACCGCATTGTAAAGACCGCGATCACGCGCTTGAAGCATTACGTCGAGGACCATCTTTTCAACGATGGCGTCTCCAATTTGTACCGCGCCGCCAGAAAGAGTTTCACTTTCGCTCGTTAATTCGGCGCTGCTGAACGTCGCGCCATGAATACCGTCGCGTCCAGTGCGTCCGCCCATAACAACAACCAAGTCGTTTGCTTTCGGCTCTTTAAAGGACTTGTCGACAGGAATCAGCCCGACGTTGCCGCAGTAAACGAGCGGATTGCCGAGATACCGCTTATCGAAGTAGACTGCGCCGTTGACCGTCGGAACGCCCATACGGTTGCCATAGTCGCGAACGCCGGCAACCACGCCCTTAACGACCAGGCGAGGATGCAAAACGCCGTCCGGAAGTTCAGATGGGTCGAGGTGCGGAGGCGCAAAACAGAAAACGTCAGTATTGCAGATCGGCTTAGCGCCCAAACCGGTCCCCATCGAGTCGCGTATAACGCCGCCGACGCCGGTGTTCGCGCCGCCGTACGGTTCCAGCGCGCTCGGATGGTTATGCGTCTCCGCTTTGAAGCAGACGTTGTACTCGTCGTCAAATTTAACGACGCCGGCGTTATCGACAAAAACGCTGACACAAAAGTCGTCGTCGCCAAGATTCTCACGAATTTTAACGGTCGAATCGAAAATCGTCTCTTTCAACATATTGTTAAAACGACGCTTTTGGCCGGTTCCATCGTCGTATTCAATAATACCAGCAAGGGTCTTATGGCTGCAGTGCTCGCTCCACGTCTGCGCAACCGTCTCAAGTTCGACGTCCGTTGGGTCGCGGTCAAGTTTGACAAAATGCTCTTTGATCGTTTGCATTTCGACGAGCGAAAGATACAACTGTCCTTCTCTGCTCAGCGTCATAAGATCGTCGTCGCTCATCGCGCGTATCGGGACAGTTACTAGTTCAAATTTATATTGAGAACCGACCTGCAACGAATCAAATCCGAGCTTGTCGTAAGCGACCTGTTCAATTGCGTCGTTCGACAACAATTTACGAGCCAAACGATCCAATTCTTCATCGTCGACGCCGTCAATCCAGTACTTTTTGAACGTGCGAACCGCTTCCGGAACGACCTGGTATTCCGACGCAGCTTCACGCGCCGCGTCGGCGACCGTGTCTGTTACGCCCGGCTTCGGAAGAACGTAGACGATCCTACCCTTCGCTCCAGTCAACGAAACGTCCAAAGACGCGTCTCCAACTTTCCCAATCGTTGCGCGTTCGACAACAGAATCAGCGAGCAGCTTGCTGACGAGCAGGTCAATCTGTTCGCGCGTCAAGTCGCCTTGAATTAAATATCCGTGCGCGGCTCCAAGCGTCAAACTGGAGGAAAAACCAAGGTCGGCGGCGTCGGCGGCCGCTTCGCTGCCAATAATGTCGGGTAGTCCCGGCGCGGCAAAAATATCAACTTCCCAAAGCATCTCGTTTCTTCTTTGTTTCGTGCAAAAAGTTTATAATTGACTCGCTGTCGTCGTCCTTTAAGAACTGCTTCCAGCGAAGAATTTGTTCTTCCATACGTTCCAGCGCATCGAGTACCGCTGCGCGATTCGCGCTGTATATTTCCACCCACATCTCCGGACTGCTTCCAGACAGGCGCGTAACGTCCCGGAAGCCGGTTCCTGTGAATAAAAATTCGTCTAACGGCACGACGCTCATCGTCAATACCGACGCCAAATTCGGCAAATGACTCGTTCGCGCCAATATTTGATCATGTTCTTCAGCCGACGTTTCAAGCACGCGCGCTCCAACTTGGCTCCAAAAGACGCGCACGCGACGAATCATATCGATGTTAGGTCCAGCGATGCTGTGCGACGCCATCGACGAAAAGTCAGACGGAATCGCTTTCATAGTTTCAAGCGCCTCTTGACGTTCTGCAGCGGTCGTCCACGGCGTCAAAATCGTCAACTTATTCCTAAACAGATCGGCGCGCGCAAACTCAACGCCCGATTTGTCGCTTCCAGCGATCGGATGCGAAGGCACAAAAACAACGCGCGTATTTTCCGGAACTTCAGTCGTCTTTGCGAGTTCCTCGCCAGCTTGTGCAAACCCTTTTTTTGTGCTTCCAACGTCGGAAATAACGTAATCGCGACCCAAAAACCAGGGCTCAAAACGAAGATCCCAAAGTTCGCGCAACGCATGGATATTCTTTTCAACCGGCAACGCAAATAGTACCATAGTCGGTTTGCCGGGCTCGCAAAGCTCAAACGCCCCGCGCCAAGAAGTAACGCCGACGTCGATCGCGCCAAGCTCAGCGGCGCGCCTCAGTTTGGTTTCCGATCGTCCAAGGCCGATAATCTTGCCGCCGCAACGCGCAATTTTTGCGGCAAGTCCTGCTGAACCGCCGAGCAACCCAACTCCGTAGACGATCGTTTGTTCAAACGTTTCGATAGGTTCATACCTCGCGTTGGCTCATGAAATTATTCCCACACGTCGCCAACCGTCCATGTGAAAAACGCTAACTCTACTTCCGCGTTATTATAAACGCCCCTGCGTTTACGTCAATTCTATATTGCCTTTCGCACAAGTTCAAAATTAAGGCTTTTTCCAGAATAATCGGACAAATGAACTAAACGTTCTCCGAACCTATAAAAGCCCCTTCCTCTTTCGGCGGCGAACTCGATTGATATGACGTTCATAATCGCCGCAAGTAATCAGTTCCGCTAAGACGTATTGGGTTAAAGTTGAAACAGGACAAGAATAAAAACCAAGTTTTCGTTCAAAGGGCGAAACCAGTCTCCTTGGCAAAACCATATATCCCACGCGTAACGCCGGAGAAATTGTCTTGGAAAATGTATTGAGGTAAACGACGTTTTCATTATCCGTTATAGAAAACAACGTCTCTTGATTATTTGACGCCAGCGAAAACTCCGATTCGAAATTGTCCTCGACGACAAAACGGTCGTTCACGCTCGCCCAACGCAGATACTCATGGCGTTTGGACGCCGTGGCTGTTACGCCGCTCGGAAAACTGCGATACGGCGACACATGCAGTACGTCCGCATCGCAAGACCATAAAGCGGCGCTTTCTATCCCGTCCTTTTCCAAAGGCAGAGAGTAATAGCAAACTTCAGAAGCGGCGTACGCTTGTTCAATCTTGTTGTACGAAGGCGATTCAATTGCATAACGCTTATGACGTCCTAAAAGTTCCGCGATCATACGATAGAAATACTCTATGCCGGCGCCGACGATAATCTGATCGACTTCTACTTCAACGCCGTAATTCCGCGCTAGATATTTCATCAATGCGTCGCGTAATTCCAAGCGCCCCGGATTCGGAGAACGCTCGAACACCCCTTCGCCTGTCTCGCTCAAAACGCGCCGAACAGTCTTAGCAAAAACAGAAAAAGGAAATCCTGACGGCCCGCCTGCATAATGGGGCGTTGAATGAACGATTCGTTGCGGTTCACTAGAAACGTCGAATTCGTCTCCCGGACGAAAAATAACGTAGTACCCGCTCCTCTCCCGAGATTCAAGGTACCCTTCGTCGCACAAAAGCGCGTACGTATGTTCAACAGTAATAACGCTGACGCCAGTCTCCTCTGCTAATAGCCTTTTTGACGGCAGTTTATCGTTAAAAAGGAAGACGCCTTTGACGACGTCGGAACGCAATTGCTCGTACAATTGCAGATAGGCGGGTTTCTTATTTGTTCTGTCGATATAATATTTCATCTGGTCTTATAAAATTATTGTGTTTTGAATATTTCATATAACCAAATTTATTATATACTCCTGCCAATTTAACGAAAGAAGGAGTAGATCTGATAATAATAAATCAGTCAGATGAAGCGCTGACAGTTGTTAAAACAATACAACGAAGTTGCAAACAAAATTCATCCAACGTCAGAATCAGTTTCGAAGAATATCTCATGGGACTTTGAGCGTTTCGATAGAGAACAAACATGATCAAAGAAAAGAATTTCACTTATCTTGTCAACAAAAACATATACGTCAATTTAACCAATCGATGCCCGTGTGCGTGTCTCTTTTGTCTGCGTCAAAAGGGCGTCGGCGTTTTCGGTTCTGGGTCTCTGTGGCTTGAACACGAACCGACTGTTGAGGAAGCGTGCAGAAGCCTGGATAAATGGAATTTTGAAGAATTCAATGAAATTGTCTTTTGCGGTTATGGCGAACCGACCGTACGACTCGACGCGCTTCTCAAAATTGCGGTCTATATTCGTTCAAAAAGCTCCATTAAGATTAGAATCAACACGAACGGACTTGCAGATTTGATCTGGAACGAGAAGACGGCAAATAAGCTTGCAGGGCTCGTCGACGTCGTTTCAATTAGTATGAACGCAAGCAACAAGGAGGAATATCTCAGACTGACGCGTTCGAAATTCGGAATAGATTCCTTTGAAGCAGTACTCCAATACGCGCAGGATTGCACACGGTATGTTTCCCAAGTCGTTATGACGATTATAGAAGGCGTTACGTCTCAACAAGACCAAGAGTTATGCAGAAAAATCTGTGAGGAACGAGGCGTTCAGCTGAAAATTCGAGCTTATGAAAAATAACTGATAAAAACCGGAAAAACATTGAAATTACCTTCAAGGTCGTTTATAATGACTGAAAGGGTAATTGTCGCGTTATTAACCGACAATTGTCTGAATAATCAGAGAGTTACCATTCAACATTTTATCAACGGCTACGTTACAAAACTTCCGGTTTACAACGTTTGCCCATCATCGTCAAACAGGAACAAACGCAATGCGACGTCGAGATTTCTTAACCGCTTCCGCGTTGACTGCGGCAGCTTTACCGTTCGCTTCTACTTTGTCTCAGCTTGTTGCCGCGGAAGACAGCGCGAAAAAGATCCTCTTTTTCAGCCGATCACAAGGGTTTGAACATTCGCCAATCAAATTTGATAAGGATGGAAATTGTCCCGCTGGCGACGCGCTGAAAAAAATTGCTAAAGATCTTGGCTATGAACTTGTCAGTACAAAAGACGGTTCCGTCTTTGACGGCGATTTAAGCGAATTCGCCGCATTCGTCTTTTATACGAGCGGTAATCTTGACCAGGAAGGCGGCGACGGAGCTGCGCCTATCAGCGCCGAAGGCATGAAGAACTTCTTCCAAGCTATTCGTAACGGCGTTGGATTCCTCGGCTTCCATAGTTCGACAGACACATTCCGGAGCGGAACGGGCTACCACGTCGACCCTTACTATGACCAAACAGAATATATCCGGATGCACGGCGGCGAATTCATCGTTCACGGTCAACAGCAAGAAGCAACTGTTGAAATCCATGACGATATTCTTCCGTCTCTTGCCGCGCGCACGCCCTCTTATCGTTGGTATGAAGAGTGGTACGCCAATAAGAATTTCGCGCCGGATATGCACGTCCTCGCGTCTCTTCAAACGGCAGACATGAAGAAAGACGGTCCCAACAAGTGCTATGACCGTCCTGCTTTCCCGTGCGTCTGGACGCGTAAGGAGCAAAAAGGAACTGTTGCTTACTGCGCCTTTGGACATAATGATTCTTTCTGGTCCGACGGCAAACAAGACGACCTCATTTCAGACCTCCTCAAAGTTGTTGTCGGAGAAATTGAAGTATCGACCGAACCCAACTTGAAGCGTTGTTGTCCGCAAGCGGATATGCTCCAAAACGATTGGGTCAAAGGATTAGAAAACACGTCCGACTGACCGCTCTTCAAAACGCCGCGCTGTTCGTTTGATACAAACAACGCGGCTCGACACAATTACAATAACAATTTTTATGCAATCTGAATATTACAACATTGCCGAACGCTTAACGCAAATGGCAAAACTTATTCCCAATTCCATTGCAATTGCGGAACCCTTATTCAAAGGAAAAAAACCCCGTCGCGACCACTTTGGCAAGCGAGAATACGCTGCCGTAACCTTCGCAGAACTCGATCAAGATTCTGATCGTATCGCCGCAGCGCTCCAACGCTATGGCGTCAAACCAGGAATGCGCCTTGCCCTCATGGTGCGTCAGGGCGTCGATTTTATTTCCCTTGTTTTCGCTCTTTTCAAGACGGGGGCGACCCTCGTCCTCATCGATCCTGGAATGGGCGTTAAACGTATGCTAGCCTGCTTGCGCGATGCGGAGCTCGACGGATTGGTCGGCGTGCCGCAAGCTCATGTTGCGCGTATCCTCTATCGACGCTGGTTTCCAAAGGCAAAATACAATCTTACCGTTGGCAAGCGCTGCTTTTGGGGCGGTCTTTCCCTTGCAGAAATTCGCACCCTGCCTATTGTCAAGCCGGAAGATCCGCAAACGAAGCTAGACGACCCGGCGGCTATCATCTTTACAAGCGGCAGCACGGGCGTTGCCAAAGGCGTCTTGTATACCTATCGGATGTTCAAGAGCCAAGTAGAAGAAATCTCAAAGCGCCTAAATATTAAGCCCGGGGGCGTAGACCTTGTCGGCTTCCCGTTTTTTGGATTATTCGACGCCGGTATGGGCACGACTGCTGTCATTCCCGACATGGACACGACAAAACCCGGAAATGTCGATCCAGTTCTCTTTCTAGAAGCCGCCGACGACTGGCAAATCACTCAATCCTTTGGTTCACCGGCATTGTGGAACCGAGTCGTCGACTATTGTCTGGAAAATAACCGCAAAATAGAAACGCTAAAACGCACTGCCATTGCCGGCGCGCCCGTTTCTTTCGATTTGCTAAGACGATTCAGGCAAATCCTGCCGGACGACGCAATAATCATCACGCCTTATGGCGCTACGGAATGCCTTCCCCTCGCCGCGATCGAATCGCGTGAAGCGCTTGAAGAAACAAGTGAAAAAACAAGGGTTGGCGGCGGAATATGCGTTGGCAAGTTTTTCGACAAGCCGCTTGAGGGATTAATCATTCCTGTTACCGACAGCCCTATCAATAAACTGAGCGATATATCAGTCCTTCCGCAGGGTGAAATTGGCGAACTGCTTGTTTCTGGGCCTCAGTGTTCACCTCGGTATGTTACGCGCGTCGAAGCAAACGAGTTAGCGCTTGTCCAAGGAGACGACGGCCGTCTCTGGCGCCGGGTTGGCGACGTCGGTTACTTTGACGACCAGGACCGATTCTGGTTTTGCGGAAGAAAGTCGCATCGCGTTGAAACGGCAGAAGGACCAATGTTTAGCATTCCCTGCGAAGCGATTTCCAACGAATCTCCCAAGGTCTTTCGTTCTGCGCTTGTCAGCCTGCCATTACCCAGCGACTACGCGCCTCCTCCAAACCTCTCTGAACGAGCAAAAGCTTTTAGAGAGAGTTGGAGAGAACCAGCAATGGTTGTCGAGCCCTTTCCTAACAAACGGCCCGAAAACGAAGTGGAAGAAGAACGATTTTGTGCGGAGATCCTCGAAATGCTGCATAAGTCGCCTCTGACAAAATCGATCAAACGCGTCTTTGTCTGTGAAAAATTCCCCGTCGACGTACGCCATAACGCGAAAATCAATCGCGAATTGCTCTCCGAATGGGCTTCGGCAAAACTGCAGGGCAAGACGACGCCCCTCGTCAACGCGCCAATTAAAGGATGATGGGAAAACACATGGCAACCGACGATACTATTGTCGCACAAGCGTCTGCGCAAGGCGCTGCGCGTCGGGGAATCATCCGGCTCTCCGGGAACGACGTCCTCAATGCTGTCGCTCCCATCTTCTTCCGGAGAGCG
>JAQVHZ010000143.1 GCA_028695965.1 Thermoguttaceae bacterium
TTCAAGACCGCAATCGACGATTGTTTGGCAAAGCTTGAAACCGACTATAAGAACGACGTCATGTCGATGATGACATTAAATTTTCAAACGTTTGAAAAGGATAACGTACTGGCATTGTGAAGTATACGTTCCATTTCTCTGATGCGTTCTACCATTCTAGGCGCTCCACTAGGGTCCTCTTCGTATATAATCATTGGATATATTACCTTTGCCTCAATAGCCCATTTGCCGCCATGCGTCTCGTTGATAGAAATCGGAAACCCTTCTTTGTTCCATTCTGACAGCGTGGACGAAAGCGTGCGTGCTGCAAAAACGCCGTCGACGCCCGAATGCGCAAGGTAACCAGGAAAACCCATTCCAAAATCGACGCTCGCCCCGTTAGTCTCCAAAAAATGAGAAACGTTTCTTACTTTGCTTGGGTCAACAGATAGTTGAGCGTCTGTGTACTCGTCTGCGTTTGGTTCTTCCTCGCCAAGCGCCGAGCGTTCCCAAGCATAATAATATTTGCCGTCATAGGAATATGCGCCAACGTACGTAAGAGGGGAGGCTTCTGTTCCTTGACCGCTAAACCACTCGTAACAGGCGCTTTCTTCTACAATAAACCTTTTAGAGGCAAGATCGAACACAACAGAGTTATTTACATAATAGGGATGATCTGCCTTAGCAAATTCATCAACGTTATCAATGTTGATTTTGTTTACCTGGTCGTCGTCTCTAAGCAGGATTCTCGGTATGGTCTTACGCTCCCACTTTACCGACTTCAGTTTTTTTTCCGCCGCTTTTAACGTTGAAATCGCCTCTTTAAGAGGTATTTCAGCGGCCTTGATCGGCAAGGAGAAGAAAGACGTCAAAAGGATTGTAAAAATTGTCGTCAATAGTTTACTTCGCATAGTTACGCCTTTTTCTTTGTTTATTTGCTGCATTAGACTTCCAGCGTTTCGATAATTAAAAAAGTTGACCTGACGCTCAGGTTTAAAAACCGCAGTGAGAAAAGAACGACGCGTTTGCTCGATCTTTTAACATATGCGTATGTTACAGATTTGATTCGACAAGTTTGTTGCGAAGGAGACCGAGTTTTGCCCGAAATCGAGAAGACGTTCCGCGCGAAAATCCGCTGCGATTATCTTCAAATATGCCGACAACTTTCGGACAAACTTCGCGTCAATTCCTTCGCCTCAACGACATTGTACTTTTTTCTTCCGCGCAATTCAAGCAAAAAAGACAAAAAACCGCTAAATGAAGATATTTTCAGACGAATTGCAGGAAATAGGGAGAATATCGGAGTTTGCGGAGAAGAAGCGCTAAGCGTCAAACTTAACGCCGCTTAATGGGCAGAGAAATTGCATAAAAGACAGCGACGACAAGGATAATAACCGGCCCCGTCGAGCAGTCTAAACGGACGCTCAGCCAGACGCCGAGCCACGAGCCGACGAAGCAGACAAGGATCGACACGACGATCATCGAGCTCAATCTTTTGGTGAAGCGGCTCGCCGTCGCCGCGGGAAGAGTCAGCAGCGCGACGACCATCGCCATGCCGACCAGCCGCAGCATCAAGACGACGGAGATCGCCGTAAGCACCAGTAAGAGCCGGTTCTGACGCCCGACGTTGACGCCGCGCAGCAGCGCGTACTCTTCGTCGAAACAGACCGCTTCGAGCTTCTTAAAGTTAAAGAAGACGGTTCCTACAATGAGCGCGCCAAAGATCGCGGCAAACCAGACGTCGCGCGACGAAACGAGAAGAATCTCGCCGAAGAGATAGGTCGAGACGCTCGAACTGTTCCCCGAGACTTTCTCGATGAAGAGCAAGCCGACCGCCATGCCGATCGCCCAGATCGCGCCAAGGAGCGTTTCTTCCCGCTCTTTGGCATGGCGCCGTATCCAGTCGACTAGGAGCGCCGCGAGAACGGCGAAGATCAGCGCCGACGTAACGGGGTCGATCGACTCTCCGATTTTCTTGCAGACGTCCTTCGCTGCCCCTTCCGGCGCAAAGAGACTGACGAGCGCAAGGGTTCCGCAGGCTCCTTTCGTAAAGAGCTGCCGCAGCCAAAGTCCGATACCGACCCCGCCAAACGCGCAGTGAGAGATCGCGCCGGTAAGGTACCCAATGCGCCGCGCGACGACAAACGCCCCGATCACTCCGAACGTAACGCTCGAGACGGCGCTGAGAAGATAGACGTTTTTTAAAAAATCGGGCATTGCGACAGGTGTGATCGAAGGCGTCTTTGGCGTCTGGTGAAAAAAACGGGAGCCAATTTGCCTAACGCAACTGACTCCCGTTTTGTGTTGAGTCAAGCTATGAAACCGCAGCGGGCGTCATAGTTGACGCGGCGAAGCGCGTTCGCCGTTGAATTACATATTGCCCATACGATACATGAGGTCGGCAGCGCGGCAGCTGTAACCCATTTCGTTGTCGTACCAGGACAGGACCTTGACCATATTGCCGCCGATGACCATCGTCCATTCGGGAACGAAGATGGAGGAATAGGTTTGGCCAACGACGTCGGAGAGGACGATCGGGTCTTCGCAGTATTCCAAAATACCCTTCATCTTTTCGGTTTCGGACGCGGCTTTGACAGCGGCGTTGACTTCGTCGACGGTAACGTCGCGAGAGAGTTCGCAGACGAGGTCGACGATCGAGCCGGTCGGGGTCGGGACGCGCAGCGAGATGCCGGTGAGCTTGCCGTTGACTTCAGGAATGACGAGTCCGACCGCTTTGGCGGCGCCGGTGGTCGTCGGGATGATGTTGACGGACGCGGCGCGACCGCGATAGATGTTCTTGTAAGGCTTGTCGAGCGTAACTTGGTCGTTCGTGAAGGAGTGGACCGTGGTCATCAACCCTTTGACGATACCGAAGCTGTCGTTCAGGACCTTGGCGATCGGCGCGAGGCAGTTGGTCGTGCAGGACGCGTTCGAGACGTAATTTTTGTCGGCGGAGAGTTGTTCGTCGTTGACGCCGAGGACGCACGTGAAGGCCTTGTCGCCCTTAGCGGGAGCGGAGATGACGACCTTCTTGCATTTGTGGCTGTCATAACCTTCTTTGTCGCCAGACGCTTGATCAGTGAAGAAACCGGTGCTTTCGAGGACGACTTCCGCGCCGAGGGTATCCCACGGAATGCAGGACGGCTTGGTTTCCGCGCTGACCGGAATCGCTTTGCCGTTGACGATGAGGTTCTTTTCATCGTATTCGACTTTTCCGTCGAACCGACCTTGAGAAGAGTCATACTTCAGAAGGATCGCCAACGTTTTCGTATCGGTAAGGTCGTTAATGCCGACGACGTCGAACTTTTCAGGGGCCTTAGTCATTTGACGGAAGACGAGACGACCGATACGACCGAAACCATTGATACCAACTTTAACAGCTGCCACTATAATTCTCCTTGTTTGGTTGTTTAAAAAACCTTATACGGAACGCTTTCCGCGCAGAAAACGAAGCCGGGTCGGCTTCGCGCTCCGGAGCGCGGAAACGTTTATCTCTTTCATGACGCCGACAGAACCAAGCGGCGCTGACGGTCTGATTAGATAAAATCTACATATTGTTCCCGTTATTATAGATTATTAGGCGGGGACGACAAGCCCCTCGGTCGGTCTTTTGCTCACAAATTTGCTTTTTTTAAAAAGATAGCTGTTTTCAAAATTCGCTAAATTACGCGACTTATCCATCTGACAGGCGCGCGAATGGGCAGGCGCTCAGACGACGCGCAGGGGGTCGGTCTCTTTGACGCTCGCTTGGACTTTAAGCCCGGGGAATTTCCGCGCAATGCGGTCGGCGAGGATGCACATGGAGAAACGTTCGGTCGCGAAGTGGCCCGCCAGGACGAGCGCAATGTTGCGGGCGCGCGCTTCAAGACAGGCGTGGAACCGCGCCTCTCCTAAGAAGAGGACGTCGGCGCCTTCTTTGGCGGCTTGCTCGACGAAATCGTCCGCCGCGCCGCAGCCGATAGCGACCGTCTTGACCGGTTTGTCGTCGTCCCCAACGACCAAGAGCCGCTCGATTTGGAGCATATCTTTAATTTGCGCGACCAGCTCGGAGAATTTCTTCTGTTTGGAGAATTGTCCGATGCGACCGGAGCCGAGCTTCGGCGCGGATTCTTCGGCTTTGCCCGCGCGCGCGGTAAGTTCCTTGGCGGCGTTTTGCGCGTCGAAGGCGTCGAGCCCGTCGAGCATTGCGCGCGTCGCTTCGAGAGCGCCGGGGCAGAGCGGTTTCACGTTTTTAAGCTCGAGCCCTTCGGCAAGCTGACGATTGACGCCGAAGAATGCGGAGTCGTGCGCGGTGTGAGGGCTGAAGACCGCGATTTTCGCGCCCGCGAGTTTCAGAAGGAGCTCGCCGTCGGGCGTGTCGGCGGTCCATTTTTTCGTGGCGCGGAACGGGAAGGGATGATGCGCGACGATGCAGTCGACGCTTGCGGCGATCGCTTCGTCGGCGACCGCGCGGTCGATGGTGAGACAGGTCATGACTTTTTTCACTTGCTGATTCCGGTCGCCGAGCGTCAAGCCGACGTTGTCCCATTCTTCTGCAAGTTCGAGCGGAAAGATCTGTTCGAGAAACTCAATCAACGATTGCAGCTGCATAACAATCCCTTTTGGAAATCCTATAGACGATAAGTTCTTTTAGGGCGTGTTGACGCTAATTTTTTCATTCGCATTTCCCCTTGAATAATACGGGTAAAATGGCTATTGTTCTCATTATGGAACTTACAAGAGAACAATTTGACAAAATCGCCCCAACACTACCTGT
>JAQVHZ010000062.1 GCA_028695965.1 Thermoguttaceae bacterium
GGCTTGGTACGTCTATCCGACGGCGGAACATTCTCGGTTCCAACACGTGCTTGGGACGGCCCGAGTCGCCAGCGCCGTCTGGGAAGCTTGGAACGACGGGTTCTATCGGATTTTCGAACAGAACCCGAGCCTGCTCGAGCAAGGAGAAGGGGAGAACGCGCGTCGGCCGGTACCGTCGCGCAACTGCGTCGAATCGCTACTTCGCGCAGCCGGTCTGCTGCACGACGTAGGGCACGGACCTTTTGGTCATTTCTTCGACGACAATTTTCTCAATCGTTACAAGACGCGAACCGGCGAACGTCTCACGCACGAATCGCTTGGCGCGGAAATTGTGCGCGCGCGCCTTGGGGAAATTATTTCTGGGATACGGCGCTCTCCTAACGGGCCTTTTGAGCCGGGCGAAAAGCTCGATCCGGAGGACGTCGCCTTCTTAATCGTGCGTCCTCAAGGGGGCGCTGGGGACGAGCGGAAGCCGGTCTGGCTCAGGATGCTGCGCACGCTCTTTTCCGGGCTCTACACCGTCGACAATATGGATTTCGTGCTGCGCGACGCATATGTTACCGGGTTCAGCGCGAAACAGTTCGACTTCGAGCGGCTGCTCCATTACTCGTTCTTTACGCCGCAAGGGCTCACGATCCACAAAAAAGGCGCGGCGACGCTGCAGCGGTTCCTGAACGCGCGGTCCGAGCTCTTTCAGTCGGTCTATTTCCACCGCACCGTCCGCGCGATCGACGTCGCTTTAGCGGACCTGTTCAGCAAGAGCGCCGATCTGCTTTACCCGTACGGCAACCCGCTCGACTCGCTCGACGAATATCTGCGCTTTACCGACTGGTCGCTCGTCTCGGACGTCGCGTCGTGGGATAAGTCGAGCGATAAGGGGAAACGAGAGTTAGCCGGAGAATGGAGCGATTTAATCAATCGCCGAATCCGTTGGAGGATGCTTGCGGAAAAGACGATCGTCTTCCAAGAAGGGGATCGCGAAGACGCGACGGTCTTCAGTTCGCCTAGACTCTTTGAACAGGCGATGCGGGATCGATTATCCCCGGCGCTTAAAGAGACGCCTCTCCGGTTCGATATTGCCAGGCACGCGGTGAGACCGGACGCCGCTTCGCTGCGCAACTTCCTTTATGACCCTGAAACGGATAAAGTCGTGCCCCTTACCAACGACCCGCTTATCCGTCAGACGCCAAAGAGTTTGCGGATCTGCCGCGTCTACGGTATGTCCTACGAAGGACGCGAAGAAATTGTCGAGGCGTTTAACAAGCTGACGTCTTCCGTTGGTCCGGACGATTTGACGAACGTCTGAAGGAGCGCGCTATGTTGAACAGCCGTTTAGGGCGTCGCGGCGACGGCGACGGAGGACTGCGGCGCCGAATCGTTCGGACGCGCCTCGAAGGGGCGCTGCTGGCGCTTGGCGTTTTTGTCGCGACGTGCTTTTCGGCGTCTCGGCTTGCGCTCACTTGGGACGAAGGAGACGCGTTTCTTCGCGCGGCGAGCATAGCGCGCTGGGTCGAGGCGTTTGTCGTCGGACCGACGAATTTGCCGGACGCCGCGCCGCCCGCGGGGAGCTTGTTGGAAGAATATGAGAATGAACTGCGCGCGTACTTTGGGTCGTTCGGGTCGCGCCTAGGGCTCTTGTCGCACGACGCGCTTCGGTTCGGGTTTCCGCACACGGTCTGTCGGGAAGGGCATCCGGCAGGGTACTCGATCGCAATCGCGCTCGGCGAATGGGCGACGAGCCCTTTTCGCGGCGTCGTCTCGGAGAAACTCGGGCGCCGGATCGTTGGGGCAGCGCTCTTTTCGCTCGCGTTAGGGCTGGTCTACTCCCGGCTTACGTTCGTTTCCGGCCGGGTCGCGGGGCTGACGGGCGCGCTGTGCGTCTTGTTCTGTCCGCGCGTCTTTGCGCACGCGCAGATCGCGGGCGGGGATTCGCTCCTTATCTCCTCGTGGCTCGCCGCATGGGCGCTCTTTCCCGGCGCGCTGCGTTGGAAACGAGGCGCGGTCCTGTGGGGACTTGCGCTCGGCGTCTCTTTCAGCGCGAAATTCAGCGGGTTTCTCATCGTCGCGCCCTTTTTCGCCGCGCTTCTTGTCGACCGGTTCTTTTTGCACGAACGCTTTTTGTTCCCGCGACGTCGGCGATTCGCGCTCTTTACGCTCGGCGTCTGCGTTGGGTTTGCAGCATTTTTTGCGACGAATCCGACCCTGTGGTCGCGCCCGATCAACGGGCTTTTGACTTTTTGGGACCTGAACACGCGCCGCGTCGATTTCAATATCCCGGTCTATTTTGCCGGCCGACTCTATTCTCCGCAAGACCCGCCGCCTTTCTGGAACGGGTTCTTTTGGGTCGTTGCGACGACGCCGGTTCCGATCTTGCTCTTGGCGTGTTGGGGCGCGTTTGTGGGGCTCATCGGGAAGAGGAAGCCTAAGCCGCCGATTATTCCTCGGCCGAGCGCGACGCCCCCCGGACCGGGAGGCATGATTCCGCTAGAAATTGCGCTTCGCAACGAGGAGTTGCGGAGAGACGAGAAGCGCTTGCTCGTATTTTCGGCGCTCGCGCTCGGCTTGACTATCCCGATAGCGCGCTGTTTCCCGGGGCTTCCGGTCCACGACGGCGCTCGTCTTCTGATCGCTTCCTGCGCGTTTTGGGGCGTCCTTGCCGGATTTGGCGCCGCGTCGCTCTCCGGATACGCCTGGCGTCCCGTCGCGGAGCGCGAGTTCTTTCCGGCGCCGAAACGGGGGCGAAGAGCGATTGCGTTTTTGTGCGCAAGCGTCTGCGTTTGCGTTGGAGCGATCGATACGATCCGCAGCGCGCCGACTTATCTGTCCTTTTACAGCGGCGCGGTCGGGGGCGTAACGGGCGCGTTTGCTCGCGGGTTTGAGCCGACGTATTACTGGGACGCGTTCGACGAAGGAACGGTTGAGCGGGTCAACGCCGAGTTGGCGCGTCGGCGCGCTGAAGGGCTACCGACCGGGGTCTTGTTCGGCTCTTTTTCTTTGGAAACGCTCGATTATTATCGGCGTTGGGGGACGCTTGACACGAAGGAACTCGACACGATCGCCACGCCCGGCGCGTTAGACGATTTGAGTCGATATGGTCTTTATGTCGTCCAGTTTCGGCCGTCCGGTTTCACGCCGTTAGACCTTGCG
Organism: Thermoguttaceae bacterium; assembly: GCA_028695965.1. GTDB lineage: Bacteria > Planctomycetota > Planctomycetia > Pirellulales > Thermoguttaceae > RUG369. The sequence goes on from JAQVHZ010000062.1 coordinate 3,148, forward strand.
CTCATGCAGAACGCGGCGCCGATTGGAAGAACCTATGCCCGCAACCCGATCAGCATTCCTTTTCGTTCGAAGAAACGCAGAGAAAAAGTTGTTATTTTAGAGATTTATGCAATGGAGGACGCACGAAGCGTTCTGGAGCCCGAAGAATTGAACGCCGTCGAATAGCCAACGCGTTACGTTCCGCGCCGGTCGCCGTACCATTCGAGCTGCATCCTTGGACAGTATCGGTATCCGCGCGGCTGCGCATAAGCGACAATCCATTCGGCTTTTAAGCGCATGGTAGTTACGTCGGTCGACATTGGCATGAGAAGGACGCGTTCCTTTTCGAAATCGCCAAGTCTGTGGAGATACTCTTCAATTTCCAGGAGATCTTCCGGCTGGTCGACGACGAATTTCAGCTGGTACGGATATTCGGAGACGAGCCTGCGCACGACGTCGATGCGATCGCGGTTCGTTTCGTGGAGCCTGACAAAGGAGTCGGGGTCGTAGGGCGTCGAATTGGAGAGCTTCGGGCTAATCGACATGAGGTCGCACTTGACGGGCAGATGGATCGTGCCCGCCGTTTCAACTGTAATTTTAAGTTTGCGCTCGGCAAGCATTTCCGTAAGAGGGATGAGTTCGGAGTAGAGCATCGGTTCTCCGCCGGTCAGGACGACGTGACGGTTGCCTAAAAGAACGGCGCGCCCGACAATTTCTTCAACGGCAAGGTCTTCTCCTTCTTCGGGCCGCCATGACGCGTAGGTAGTGTCGCAGAATGAGCAACGAAGGTTGCAGCCGATCGTTCGTATGAACGTCGAGCGCACGCCTGCCCAGAGCCCTTCGCCTTGTTTCGATTGAAAGATTTCTATAACCCGCATATTCCCGCCTTTGAGGACTAAAATATAAGAAGGGCGCGGCGAAAGACAAAGACGACTCTTTCACCGCGCCAAGCTGCGCTTTTAAAGCGGTTAAGACATATCTGGCGCCGGACGTGAGATCTCGTCCTTCTTCATCTTCTTAACCAGTTCGGACGACAGGTCGACGTCAAGCAACAGGGCCAGATGGAGCAGATGAGCGAGCACGTCGGAAATCTCTTCTGCGACAATCTGCTTCTTTTCCGGGTCTTTTTTCAGTTCGAACGATTTCTCCGACATGAGTCCTTGAAAACATTCAATAACTTTCGACGCTTCGAGCGCCGCGGACAACGCTATATTCTCTGGCGTATAGGAAGTTACCCAATGGCGTTCAGAGGCAAATTGTTTAACCAGTCTCTTAAGATCGTCGATCGTTGTTACTTCGTCGGAATAGTGAGATTCATACTTCATTGTTTGTAGTCCTTCCTTCCTCCTAATTGTTAGTTCGTCTATACTTGCGATTCCTCCGCCGCTTGCTCTTCTTCCCACTCTTGACGCGCCAGACCTGCCGCGCCGATGTAGCCCGCGTCGTTGCCGAGCGTCGCATAATCGAAGCGAAGTCGTTCGGCGAGATACAGGAAGATGCGGCTGCAGGTCTCTTGCTTGACTAACTCGAGGAACATACGTCCGGTTTTTGTGCTGTCTCCGCCAAAGGTCATCGCTCCGCCGAGCAAGATGCAGGACGGGTCGAGCGTATGAATGAGGGAGACAATGCCGTAGGAGAGGTATCGCGCCGTCTCTTTGACGATCTGGATAGCGAGTTCGTCTCCATTTTCCGCCTCTTCAAAGACCATCTTGGGAACTTGGTCGTTGCGCTCGCGGGCCTTGACGCGCTCGGAAAGAGAGCTCTTAAATTCCGCTTCGATATATTCGATCGTTCTGTTAGTGACGCCGGTGGCGCTGGCGTACGCTTCGAGGTGCCCGCGCTGACCGCATTTGCACAGCCGCGCGTTTTCCGACGTGTCGATGATATTGTGTCCAGATTCGCCGCCGTGGCTGTGAATGCCGTTCCAGACGTGCCCGTCGAGAACAATGCCGCAGCCGACGCCGGTGCCGAGCGTGAGAACGATCAAGCCTTGTTCGCCTTTTCCCGCTCCGACCCAGTATTCTGCAAACGCGGCGGCGGGACCGTCGTGCGCGAAAGTAACGGGCAATCCGGAGTATTCGGCGAGCCTGTCGCGAATTGGAAAGAAATTCCAGCCGGGAAGGTTCGACGGACGAATGAGCATCCCTGAAGGCAGGTCGAGCGTGCCTGGCGAGCCGAGCCCAACGCGCGCGACGTCGTCGGGAGTGAGCCCCGCGTCTTTAATAGCGGCGTCGACGGCTTCCGCCATACGTTTCGTGGCGTCGTCGGCTCCTTTTTCAACTAAAGTCGGAATCGACAGGCGAGTTAACGTTTCGCCTGCGTCGTTGAGGACGCCGACCTTAATATTCGTACCGCCGAGGTCAATACCAACAAAATTCTTTTTCGAAGCATTTTGCGCCATTGGGGGAAACTCCGTTTCTCGCTTGCGCCTGCAATTGAGGGGGAACGCTTGCAGACGAACTAGTTGCTGTTGTCAATTTCTTTGGGAGGCGTCTTCCAAACAAGACGCAAGTCGGCGACGACGCCTTGCGGCGATCGCGCGACCCTACACAATATTATAAACACGCGGGGCGCTGTGGGGAAGTCTTTTATTAAAATATCAAAAAATATTTTTTTAATACTGTGTTTTTATCGCAATTCAAGAGGGCAAATCTGAATTTAATTGCTGGAATAAGCAGAAATAAGCGTTTGCAGCGACTAAACTCTGACAAGAATTCTATGATAATCGTTAAAAACAAAAAACGCGGAATTAACGCGCTTTTTTTGTTAATTCCGCGTTTGTGACGTCTTGGCAGAGACTCTGCTTATTATTCTGCCGCAGCTTTATTCAGCGCTTCTTTGTCGATCATCTTGATGAAGACGCCGCCGACGACAGCGCGCGCTTGGAACCCTCGTTGTTTCGCCGTGCTGGTGAAGTACCAGTCGGAGAGAGGGACGCGGTCGGGGGTGTTGTTGACGAACTCATAGACGTTGTCCATGATAGAGTCGAACCCTTCGCGGTCTTTGGCGAGGGACGCGGTCCAGACTTCCCAGTCGAGCTTGGTGTAGTCGGAACGGTTGTCGAGCGGGAGACCGTAGGGGTTCATCTTCGTCTGGTAATACGCAAGTTCCTTTTCAACGACTTCCGCGGGGAAGAGGTTCAGGTTGAGGAGCCCGTCCCAGACGATATTGTACTTTTGGCTCCACGTGTCGTCGCGGTCGAACGCGAGTTTGAAGCGGTCGCCGGCGTCGGCAAGGACGACCCATTCTTTGGCGTATTCTTCAGCTTTTTCGCGAAAGCGTTTGGCAGATTCCTCTTTGCCGTTGATTTGGCACAGGTCGGCGTACGCGGCGAGCGCGACGATCGCTTTGATCGACAGGTTCGCGTTGTGCGCCAGATGACCGGCGAAGTCGTCGGTGCAGAGCTGGTTTTCCGGGTCGAGCCCTTTGTCGAGCAGGTATTCCGCCCAGCGTTCGAGGATGGACCAGTATTCGTTTGCATAGTCGGCGTTTCCTTCGATGCGCGCGACGACGTCGAGCAGGATCAGCATATTCGCCGTTTCTTCAACCGGCATCTGGTTTTCTTCGGAGGTTTCGCCACCGCCGTAGACTTGACCGTTAAGGATGGGGTACGTGCCAAGGTCGTGGCAGGAGAAGGGGAACTTCCAGCGGCCGCTTGCGGCATATTCGAGCGCGGGCGTCATCGTCGCTTTCAGGAGTTCGCTGCTGTAGACGATGAAGACGGGCGACGTCGGGTAGAGAATGTCGACCGTGGCGGCGCATCCGTTGCTGAAATTCTCTTTGGAGACGAGCAACAGTTTGCCGTTGGCTAGTTCGACGAGCTTATGCGCGGCGATCGCTTGCGGATAGGCGATCGAGCAGAGGGACGCGTATTTTTCACCGGCGGCGTCGGAAGCGCGTTTCCAGAGCTCGGCGTCGAATTGGGCGCAGCGTTCGACGAGTTCGTCATATTGCGCGTTGGCAAGGTCGAGCATCGAGAGCGCTTCCATGCCGTTGCGGCGCCAGTACGGACGGAGTTTTTCGCCAAGATAGACCAGGCTGAATTCGTCGTCGTAGGCGAGGATGAGCCGCTTTTCAACGGCGTCGGCGCCGACTTTGCCGCACGCGAATTTGACCGCCATGACGGGCCAATTGTCGTTAGCTTTTCTCGGGAACGATACGTTCCTTTCGGGCAAATTTCCGTCGTTGATAAACGTATTTCTCGCGGCGTGATGGGTTGCGACGACGTTTTCTGCGGCTCCTTTTTCAAACGCAATGAAGAATCGGCCCCAGTCGATGCGGAGGTTGTCGCCCTTCTTTTCGAGGATCGGCTGTTCTTTGGACGCGAAGCTCATGACGTCGAGCGCGTCGGTATTGTACGCCTTGTAGACGATCTCTTGGTCGGGCGTGTTGACGCACAGTTCGCCGGACGCGTCGAAGTAGACGTCGACGTCGTGTTCTTTTCCGTCAGTCGCGGCGACCGTCCAGGCAACATACGTCGCGGGCCGCGCGAAGACGTCGAGGTCGTCCGGAAGGTTCGGATTCGTGAAGCGCAATGTGAGCTGAACGCCCGCGCCTTCGAAGGTATAGGTCGTGTTCGTGGCGCGCGCGGCGAGGTTCGTTTGGGGCAACTTGTCGACTTCTTGCTCGAGGTCGTTTGGAGCGCCCATGAGACGATACGGTTTGCCGTCGACGCGCGCATAGGACGTGAGCGCGTTGATCGTTCCCGTCCAGTGGACGGGGAAGGAGTCGGCAAGTTCGTCGGTGTTCGACCAGACGCTGAAATAGGGATCGTTGGCGACGAGCGGCACGCATGGAGCGCGGAGCGGGTCTTTTGCTTGCAGACTCGACGCGTTAAGAGCGCAGAGGGCGGCGACGAGTAACGCCGCTGCCGTCAGACGACGCGCGATTGGTTGAGACATAATACGCCTTTCTTATTTGTAATCGGTATGAACGCGCCGCCATTGCCGCGCAAATTGCGTTTTTCGCGGAAGCGTTCCGTTAAACTTTATGCAGACAGAATAACTGCAACAGGCCTCTTTGTCAAGGAAAGGCGCGGTTTTGTCAAGAGCGCTTGAAAAGTTTGAAAAGACGCGTAACGGGCGGCGTTCAAGGCGTTATTTTTCGAGAATGCGGTTGTTCTTGCCCGTAAAGAATCCTTCGAGGTCGAGGGAGACGAACTTGAACCCAAGCTCGCGCAGGCGTGGGACGAGCTCAGCGCGGACGTCGCATGACGCGGCGGCGCCGATCGCGTCTTCCGGCAGTTCGATCCGGAGAATCCCGGGCGCGTCGATCCTTGCGCGGCAGGTCGGGACCTTTAAAACCTCTTGGATAACGAGTTCCGCCGACTCGACTTGACGCAGGACCGGCTCCTCGAGCGCGAGCCCGTACGCGAGCCGGGTCGCAAGGCACGGATTCGACGGCCTCTCGGCGACAGAAAGCCCCCAAGCTCTTGCAAGCGCGCGAATTTCAGCTTTGGTTATTCCGAGTTCCGCAAAGGGGCTCAGGACCCCGATTTCGCGCGCCGCTTGGGCGCCGGGCCGGTAGTCGAGCGCGTCGTCGGCGTTCGAGCCGTCGAGGACCGCGACGGCGCCGCCAGACTCTTCGTTGGCAAGCTGTTGGATCGCGTCGAATCGGACTTTTTTACACCAGTAGCACCGCCTCGGCGAATTTTCGACAAAGCGCGGCTCGGAAAATTCACTGGTCTCAATAACGCGCAGGTCGATTCCGACTTCTTCGGCGAGCCGGAGCGCGTCCCGACGCTCTTGCGCGGTCGTCGTTGCGCTTACGGCGAAATAACCGAGCGGCTTGGCGTCTTTGGCTTCGACGAGCGCTTTGGCGAGCGTCGCGCTGTCGACGCCCCCCGAGAAGGCGACGACGCACGGACGCGGCCGCATCCATGAGAGGAGCGCGACGCGTTTGGCAGGCAGGTCGTCGGAGAGAGCGGCGGGGGCGTTGGTCATTTTAGCGCGGCTTATTTTGGGGTCAGGAAATTTTGATTGGAAATAATGGGGAAGACGTTTTTTATTTTAGTCAAGGACGCCCTTGCGTCAAGAACGAGCAGAATATGGGAAAAAATGCGTTTTGACGTCATTTTTTTGATTTTTGTAAGACCTTTTAGTGAATTTGGGTAAAATTTTGAAAAAAAGGAGAATTTTTTTAATAAAATTCTTGCATTCGTCGTATTAACTTGCTATGATGGGTTGCAGTCGTTCACGGTTGACGTCGGAAAAACGATATTGTGTGAAGATTCGCGCAGCCGTAACGGCGCTGTTGAAGAGCGGAGCAGGTCGAATGGCCTTTCGCAACACTTCCGAAGAACGCGCTTTCGCGAGAAAGCATTATTTTTTATTTGGACATTAGGAGTTATCAAGAATGAAACGACGCGATTTTCTGAAAACGTCCGGCGTCTTGGCCGGCGCTACCGCCATTGGCAGCCTCAGTATTACGCGCGGCGCGCACGCCGCTGGTTCTGACCTCATCAAGTTGGGCCTCGTCGGCTGCGGCGGCCGCGGCCGCGGCGCCCTGCAGCAACGACTCGAAGTCGGCGACAATGTTAAAGTCGTCGCGGTCGCCGACGCGTTCGAAGGGGCGGCAAAATCTACTGCCGAAGCTTTCAGCGCTATGGACGAAGAGCGCGTTGACCTGACGGACGGCGTCTTCTTCGGTCTTGACGCCTACAAATACGCGATCGACAAATGCGATTCCGCCATTATTGCGACCTCTCCCGGCTTCCGTCCGGTCCACTTCGCTTACGCCGTTGAAAAAGGCAAGCACGTCTTTATGGAGAAACCGTGCGCGGTCGACGCTCGCGGCTACAAGATGACGATCGCCGCCGCCAAGATGGCCGACGAAAAGAACTTGAAGGTCGTTTGCGGTTACCAGCGCCACTATCAAAATCCTTATATTGCCACGTTTGAACAGGTCAAAGCTGGTAAAATTGGCAAGATCATGTACAGCCGCGTCTACTGGAACGGCGACGGGATCTGGGAACGTCCGCGTCAAGCCGACGACACCGAAATGAGCTATCAGATGCGCAACTGGTTCCACTTCAACTGGCTCTGCGGCGACAACATTGTCGAACAGCACTGCCATAATATCGACGTCGGCAACTGGTTCCACAGCCTTGGCGATCCCCATGGCCCGAACGCGCACCCGATCAAGTGCAACGCGATGGGCGGCCGCGAAGTGCGCAAGTTCCCGCGCTTCAAGCATTCCGGTCACCGTTACGACCACTTCTTCTGCGAATTCACATACGCCGACGGCAGCCAAATGTTCAGCCAGTGCCGCCATATCGCGAACTGCTGGAACAACGTCAGCGAGACGTTCTACGGCGTCGACGGAACCGCGTGGGCAGGCGGTATCAACGACTACGACGGCAACTCCGTCTGGCGTTTCGAAGGTTCGAACCCGGATCCGTACAAGCACGAACACGTCATGCACGCGAAATATATCCGCGAAGACGAAAAGCACAACGACGCCTGGTTCGCCGGCAACAGCTCCATGACTTCCGTTCTCGGCCGTTACGCCGCGTGCTCCGGTCAGGAAATCATGTGGGACGACGCCGTCGAAAATGGCCGCGACGAATTCCCGTACGATCTCATTGCCGATCTCGAGGCGAACAATCCGACCGATTTCTGGGACGCTATTCCGCCGATCACGCCCGATACCGCTCCGCCGGTCCAGCCGGGCGAAGGCGAATTCATCTACGAAAATTCCGTCCCGGTCCCGGGTCAATGGAAGTGGAACGCCTAATCATAGTCTGACGCTTAGAACGCGCGTCGTCTGAGCGCCGCAATTGAGAACGCCGAACTTGCTTGAGCTTGTCCGGCGTTCTTTTATTGAAGCGCAGCGGCGTCCGGCGTTTAACCTGAGAATTTCACGATTGTTGCGCGGCGACGTCGAACAAGAGGACGCGCCGCGCTTTTTTTGCGCGTAAATTGATATAAATGAGAAAATTGCTCTTTTCAAGAAGGAGAAAATTAAGTACCGTACAGGGGAGGTCTGCCTTTCGACCGTAAGTTCGCGTTTTCAGAGAAGAAAACAGTTTGGCAGGCGAGGATTGGAGACTGTTCGTACGACGCGCGCGACGAACGAAACGAAGGCCCGAAAAGGGCGCGTTATGGAGGAGATAATGGTAGGGAAACTCTTGAAAGGAATCGCTGTTTGCGCGACGCTCGGATTAGCGACCGTCGGAGCGTTGACTTTCGTTCCCGACGAGTCTTGGGACACGTTTCCCCCCGCGCTCGCGCCGATTCGCGCAGAACTTGCCAAATATGGAGTCGCGCCCGCGAAATTTCGCGTCCGACCAGACGACGAGCAGGAAACGCCGTCCGAACCGGACGCCGAGCCAGAAGCCGAGAAGCGGCAATACGCCGCAACTGACTTTTCGCGCCGCGCTTACGCTTCTTCTAAGGACCGAGGGACAAGCGTTCGCATTGGCGGACGTTCAGCCAACCCCAATTACGCGCCTGACCTGGAAGAGGCGGGCAGGTCGAGCGCGTTTGACGTCGATTCTTATCTTGCGTCTAACGATTCGTTCAACCCCCAATCGGGCGCGCCCTCGCGCTTTACCGGAACTTCGACGCCCGACGACAGTTCGACGTCGGAGCCGATCGCGCAAAGTTCGGCGCTCGTTGGAGTCCCCGCGCAGCGAAATCAGTTTGACGGCGAGCTCTATCCGGACGAACCGGGCGTCAGATCGAGCCAGGAACTCGACGAAATCCTGACCGATCGGTCGGCGTTAGATCCCTATGCGAACGAAAACGATCCTTATGCCGTTTCGGAACCGAACGTTCGCGCCGACGAGTCGGCGTTTGGCTCAAACGCAGTTCTCGACGATTCTTTTCCGAGCGTCGACGTCGCAATCCCTAATCAGAACGATCAGTACGGTCAATATAACCAATACAATCAGAGCGCCGCGCCGTACGCGCAGGGGAACGTCAATAACGCGACTGACGCGGCGCGCTCGACCTCTGCCGACGCGCAAGGGTACCTCTCGGCGGACGTCGATTACGGCGTTGCCGCGCAGGATCCGACGCCTGTCGGAGCGCCTGCCGTTCAAAGCTATGAAGATTATCTCAACTCGCAGTCGTTAGCGCAGTCTTCGCCGCCGTCCTCGAACGCGGTCTTGGAACCGGAGGACGAAACGGCGTTTGTGCCGAATACGCATTCGACCCTTAATTCGGCGGTCAATCCCCCAGCGCCCGCGGCGCCGTCCTTAAACGAACTGCTCGCCGCCGCCGCTCAGCCGCGCTCGGAAGAGCAGACGCGCGCGATCTTTACGGCGCTAAACGAGGCGTACCGCAAACAGGGCGCGACGATGAACGAAGCGGATCGAACGCGTCTCGTCGCCGCGCTCGACAGGCTGGCTTACGAGGTCTTTTACGACCCGACGAAAGCGGTCTTAGAGTCGCCGTATCAGACGCGGCCGGGCGAGACGCTCGCAAAAATTGCGCGCGCGTACGACGTTACGCCCGAGTTTCTCGGCGCGATCAACAACCTTCCGGTCGGGGTGAACGCGCCCCTTCCGACGGGCCATCTGATCAAGGTCGTTCGCGGACCGGTAACGGCGGAGCTTTCTGCGGCGAAGAAAGAGCTGCTCCTCTGTTTCAACGGCTATTATGCGGGCCGGTTTAAATTCGGCGTTCCGCAAAACGCGCTCAATCTTCGTGGGCAATATGCGATCGAAACGAAGATCGACAAGCCGTCGTGCGACGCGATCGACGTCCATGGGTCGAAGATGACGATCCCCGGCGGCGCGGAGAATAACCCGTTAGGCGCGTGCTGGATTGGGCTGAAAGGGGGCCCTGGGCTCCAAGGAACGAACAGACCCGAGCTGGTCGGAACGATCGTTCCTGAAAACGGCGGGTTCGTGTTCAGCAATAAGGAGATTTCGCAGCTGAATATCCTGCTGCCGATCGGCGCCACCGTCACTTTGCGCGACTGAGTTTTTCGCGCGGCTGAGCCTAACTTTTTAAGAACGCCCGATTTAGGAGAGTCGGGCGTTCTTTCTTATCTCCGTGGAGGACGCGTCGTTGAGAAAGACGTCCTCCGGAACGAAATCGCATATCTCTATCAGCGGCTCGGGCAATTCTCTTTCGAGCTCTTCTATCGGAATGATCTTTCCTTCGACCTTGCGCGTAAAGACGCAAATGGAGACGTGCAATTCCTGCAATTTGACGAGGATGGCGTCGCGGCGTTCGGTCGACGCGTCGGCGTATTTCGGATCCGCCAGGCGCAGGATCGTGTCGGTGCCCATGATGAAGGACGCGTTCGGAAAGACGAGCGCCTTCTCGATATAGCGCGGCGCGTTCGAGAGCCAGACGGGCAGGTCCGGCGCAATCTTTTCGAGCGCGTCGAGCCGTCTCGTAAGCTCCAGCGCGTCGATCAGCGGCTTGTCGACGTTTCGCGCTGAGATTTCCAGCTCGACCGGCGTCTCGAGCCGCTCTGAGGCAAGGCGCGCGATCTCGATGTGCCCGGCGTGCGGCGGGTTGAACGAGCCGGGGTAGAGCGCGCGCGGGGGCGCGTCGACCGGCAGCCAGACGTCGCCTCGCAGCTCCTTTTCAGTCGCGTCGTTCGCGCGGATCCGGTCGGTCCTGCCTTGGAACCGGCGCAGGGCGGCAAGTTCGGAGTCGAGCAGCTGGACGCCGAGTTCGTCGAGCGCGGCCCAGGAGATTGACGCTTCGTCGGTCGGGAAGAGCGGCTCGTCAGTTTGCGGCGTCAGCGCCGCGCGGTGTTCGCGCCACGGCTCGATCCCGCCCGACTCGACGGTCGACGCCGCAAAGAGCAGGACCGACAAGATGAAATCGGCGGCGAGCCGCTCCTCCTGCGCGCGGGTTCTGGCGTCTTTGGTCAAGTTGAGCTCCGCCGAGAAGACGGCGCCGCGCGTCTGGACCGCGCAGCAGACCCGATGCGCGCCTTTTTTCGGTCGGTCGGACGCCAACGACGCCGCGACGCCGATCCCGACGACCGGCGCGTCGGAACGAGCGGCAAGTTCGGTAAGTTCGACAGCGCGTGCGCGCGCCTGCGCCGCGAGCTGTCGCGCGGTTCGTTCGGAGCAATAGTTCTCGGGCCGGAAGCCTAGAAAGGCGTCGGTCGCCCCTTGCGAGTAGGGCACAACCGCCTCGAGGAACGTGCTAGACGCGCCCGGGAGCGCCAGGTAATCGGAAATGAACGCGGAACCGCCGCCAGAAATCGAGACGACGAACCGCCAGTTCGAGCGGCGAAATTCACGGACAGCTTGTTCGGTCATTGGTCTATTCGTTAAAAGAAAGTTGGATGGGGTCGGCTTTATTATACACGTTTATTTCGCGTATGAAATATGCGCGCGGGCAGGGAATCGGCGATCGGCGCGTCAGAAAATATTATCGAAGCTGTTTTGGTATAGAATTTCAACGGCGTCCTAGAAAATGACAGTCCGATAAAATGCGAACGCGAGCGCATAGACGTCTCTCAGAGAAACGACGCAGAATCCCTGTAAAGAATCCCCATAATGCGGAAGAATCCCGCTTTTTTTCTACTTGTTCTCCCCCGTCGTTACCGATTCCAAGTTTCCATAAATCGAGCGACTCGATCGGCGCTTAGCGGACATTCCCAGTACCCGTGCTCCTTGAGCGAGGATCCGACAATAACCTTATCCACATACCGTTTGCACAGTTCGATATTGTCGACCGACACGCCCGAGCCCGCCAGCAGCGGCAGCTCCAAATCGCCGGGGAAATACGGGAGCGCCTTGACCGCGTCGATCGCCCGCCGAGCGGCGCTGTAATCGGTCTCCTGCACCGGCTGGCCCGTGCCCGTTCCTGTAACGACGACGCCTTCCAACTTCATAAAGACAATGTTGGACAGCCACGTCTCCAAGTCGGCCAGCTCGTCGATAAAGACCGTATGTTTCTTTTGCAAGTCGACATAGACTCGCGGAACGACCGGCGTCTCCGGGTAATCATGCAGCCAACGTTGACGCCGCCAGTAGAGCCGCGCGAGATTCCCCGCGTTCGGCGTCCGTCCTTCCGGCCGAATCCCTTCAAAGAGCGCGCTTTCGCAGCGGATGAAGTCCAGCCCGGCGCGACACGCGATATCCATCGCCCAATCGTCCGAAAAAGCGAGAATCTGGACCCCGATCTCATAGTCCCCCGCCGGGTATTCTTCACGCAGCCGCGCCGCCAGCGCGCGCATCGCCCAGTAAATCGCCGTCGGCTGCCGCCCGCGCGCAAAATAAGGCGCCGCGACGTTTTCCAGAATAAACGCCCGGAGGCCGTTCTTTGCATAAATCGCCGCTTCCGCGAACATCCGGTCCTCTAAAAAGGGATAGAACGACAGCTCCTTAACCTTGGTCAAACAGCCGTCCGCGTCCCCGTCCATTACTGTTCCGGCGTCCCCGTCCTGAAACGCCGCCAATTCGTCGACAACGTCCCAGTCGGACCTTCCGGCGGACCTTCCGGCTTCGCCCGACGTCGTCGCCGCGCCCGGTCTCGGCGTCCCCAGCGCCCTCTGCCATTCCGGCGGCGCCGCCAATATCGTATTGACGGGGACGTGCAGCGCGCCGATTACCGTTTGGTTACTCCTCATCGAATCTCCTCAAGCTGAAAAAGCGTTTGTTGACTTCTTGGCGGACGACTGCCTATTCTGACAAATTCTGTTTGTGAGTGCGAAGCTGATGCAACTTTCGATTTGATGCAGCAAAGTGTCAGCGCCTGGCAATGTCGGCGCGCGATCTGAAATTGTTCGCGCCAGCAGGAACCTGACCAAACAAAGGAGAAGAACTTTTTTGTCATAAGCTCTCTGAGGCTCTTCATTTTTTCTTCTCCCACAGAAAATAAGCTTTGAAAAGAGAGGGTCGACAGCGATTCTCATTCTTGCTTTGGCACGAACGTTTCATTGCTAGTCGAAGGTACGTGTCTTTCGGAGTTGACGTCCGCAATTGTACTTGCAGACGACTTCGACGTCAACGAAATTCGAAACAACGCAGTTGTTTTTTGGTTTTTTGATCCTTATTTCCGATTTGGAGAGAATGTTTTATCGTTCTTTGTAAAAAAGTTTGACGTCGGCGCTGTTTTGGTGGATAATTGACATTGCGGCGCGAGCGCCTTTGGTTTTGCAGCGGCGATGGCCGAGGATGGCGTTTGAGTTTGGTTGGCCGTTGTAGAATTTAGGGACGAGCGCCGCGCTGCGGTATAGTTGGCGTCGTTTTTAGGCGCGTTTGGACAGAAATAGGAGAGTCGATATGAATCCGATGACAAGACGATCGTTTATGAAAACAGGGGCAGCAGGGGCGCTCGCCGCTTCTCCGATCCTTTCCGCATTTGCGGAATCGGGGCTCTTTGCAGAAGAAGCCGCCAAAGACAATCCGTTGATTTGGGGCGTTTTACTTCACCTTGGTCACAATATGTGGGGCGATACTCAGAAGGCGTATACGCCGCCCGTCGACACGTTCACCTTTGAGGAACCGCTTTGGGACGAACTTACGGAAAAGGCGTCGCAGTTGGGGCTCAATATGGTCGTTATCGATCTTGGAGAAGGGGTGCGGTACAAGTCGCATCCTGAAATTGCGATCGAGGGCGCGTGGTCGGTCGAGAAGCTGCGGGAGGAGCTCAATCGTCTGCGCGGCATGGGGCTCGAGCCGATTCCGAAGCTGAATTTTTCGGCGTGCCACGATTTTTGGCTGGGTCCGTATGCGCGCATGGTCTCGACGCAGACCTATTACGAAGTCTGCGCGGACCTGATTAAAGAAGTTGTGGAGATCTTCGACCGGCCGCGGTTCTTCCACTTGGGCTACGACGAAGAAACGTACGATCATCAGGCGTCGCTCGACTATGTCGTCGTTCGTCAAGGCGAGCTTTGGAAGCACGATTTCTTGTTCTTTATCGACCAGTGCGAAAAGAATAGCGTTCGCCCGTGGATTTGGGCGGATTACGCTTGGAATCACAAAGATTTCCTCGAATGGGCGCCGAAGTCGGTCGTCATGAGCAATTGGTACTACGAGGACAATTTCGACCCGGCGTCTAACCGGGTAATCCAATGCTACCTCGATCTCGACGCGGCTGGGTACGACCAGATCCCGACCGGGTCCGATATCTGGGACTACAACGAGAATTTTGGCAAGACGGTCAAATTCGGACGCGATAATATTTCGAAAGAACGTCTGCTCGGGTTCCTGCAAGCGCCATGGCGGTTTACCGAACAGAAATATCACGAGCTGAATTTCCGCTCGCTGCAGCAGGTCGGGGACGCCATTAAGGATTATGAGAATTGACGTCTAGTTCGCACTGAAGAAGCGCTCGCGCCGTCGGACCGAACCGCCGTCCTCTTGGGCGGCGGATATTGCGCGCTAATCTCGTTTCTCTAAAAACGCCAAGACGCCCTCTTTCCCCGACGCGGAATTCCACGAGCGCCAATGTTCTTCCCATGCGGCGTCGATTTCTTCGACGGTCGGAGTCGTCTGCTGGGCGAAGAGCGCTTTGGCTTCTTGTTGGGCGATTTTGCTGTTTGCTAAAAAGAGTTCGATCGTTTCTTCAAGCGCTTGCTCGAATTTGTCTTGAGGGACGATCCTCTGCGCGAGCCCCATCGCTTTTGCGCGTTCGGCGCCGAACGGACGCGCGGTAAAGACCGCCTCTTGAAGGAGCGCGATCGGGAATTTTTTCGACAGGAACGGAAAGAGGAGCGCCGGACATATTCCGCGCTTGACTTCGGTAAAGGCGGCGTGGAAATTCTCGGACGCCAGGACGTAATCGCACGCGGCGAGGCACCCGGCGCCGCCCCCGTACGCCGCGCCTTCCGCCGTGCCGATCGTGAGCTGCGGGAGACGCTTGACGCGCAAGAGCGATTCCTGCACGAGCCTCGGCATGACTTGACCTCGGGGCAGAAGGGTTCCGGCTGGCAGGGCGTTGAACGCGTCGATCGCAGTTGCGCGCAGTTCTTCGACGTCGATAGGCTCGCCGACCGTCGCTTCGCGCAAGTCCATGCCGGAGCAGAAGAACCCGTCGACGCCGCGCAGGACGAGTATCCTGACGCCGTCGTCGTTTGCCAGGCGCTGGAGTTCGTCGAGCAGTATTCTTAGCGCCCGATAGGACGCCGCGTTGCGCTTGGCGGGCCTGTTGAATAGGATCGTTTCGACGGCGCGGTCGGGGTCTCGGTCGATTAGGATTGGCGCGTCGTGTTCTGACATAAGACGTCCTTACTAGTTGTTCGTGTTAAAAGTCGAAATCGCTTGGTTTTCTTGCTCTTGGGTGCGCTTTCTCGTATATTTCATGCATCGCGGCGGTCGAGACGTGCGTGTAGATTTGGGTCGTTACAATATTCTGGTGTCCAAGCAGCTCTTGAATCGAGCGAATATCGGCGCCGGAGTCGAGCAGGTGGGTTGCGAACGAATGGCGCAGGGTGTGCGGGGAGACGCGCGGGTCGAGCCCGGCTTGTTTTACGTACGTTTCGAGCTTATGGGCAACGCCGCGCGTCGTTAGGGGGCCGCCGTTCTTATTGAGGAAGACGCGCTCTTCGAGAAACGCGTTCCAACGCTCGCGCGCTCTCGGGTCGTGAAGTTCTTCCGGAGAAGGGGGCGGGTAGCCGTAATGGGCGCCGTCGAGCGCATAAGGGCGGCTGTTCGGGTAGAACGCGGCGATGAAGCGCTGGGTTTCCCGGCTCGGCTCGAGGGGCTGATACTCGCCTTGGACGCGCCGACCGCTCTGTTCAGGCGCGACGCGCAGGTATTCTCGCGCGCGCACGATATATTTTAGGAGCGCCTCTTTGGCGTAGGAGCCGATGAACGCGAACCGTTCCTTTTTGCCTTTGCCGCGGATTTTCAGGAGATCTTCGTCGAGGAGCAGGTCGGAGAAGACTAGCCCGACGCACTCGCTGACGCGCAGACCGGCGGAATAGACGATTTCTAGAATAGCGCGGTCGCGCATTCCTCGCGGGTCGTTCACGTCGGGCGCGTCGAGCAGTTCGAGCGTTTCCGATTGCGACAGGACGAAAGGCAGGGGCCGCCTCGAGCGCGGGTTATGGACCGCCTTTGCCGGGTTGAAGACCGCCCAGCCTTCGCGTTCTCCGAACCGGTAGAACCCTCTCAGCGCGGCGAGTCGGCGCGAAATGGTCGCTTCGCTGTACTCGGCGTCGCCCATCGCTAAGATATAGCCTCGCAGTTCCGGGACGGTGATTTTATCGGGCAGGGGACAGACGCCGTCGTGATCGTCGCGCACGTATTCGATCCACGCTTCGAGATCCTCCCGATAGCTCTTGAGCGTGTGCTCGGAAAGGTTCCGCTCTGCCGACAGGTAGCGCAGGTACCGCATAATCGGCACGCGCAGATTCTTGTCGGAATCGGAATGTTGATTGGGGACGGGAATTTTTTCTTCCATTTTGGCGCGAGGCGAAATCAATAAAAAACCCCGTCAAAAAAAAGATTTTTCGACGGGGAAAAGCAAGAAAGGAACTTAGGCTTTAACGGCGTCAATCTTGAACGTCGCCGAATGCGGATTCGATCATTTTGTGCAAGACGGCGTTCCTAATGCAGTCTTCACGAAGAGTTGCGTTGTTGGCGGCGCGCGCGGCGGCAATTTCGGACTGATGAAGTTCTTTATGAATGCGCTGCGTCAGCACGGCCGCGTCATACCACGAGAAGCTTAGCTCGGGATCGGAAGCATACCGTGCGAACGTCTCAATGACAGCGTCGTAGTTTTCGGCGTTGTACATGAAAACGTATCGTTCTTTACCTTTGACAATTGCGAGAACATTGACTTCTTGGTTCATCGTTCGAGCCTTTATATCTTCGGCGCGGGTTTTTCCGAGCTGCCGCTAAGTTCGATTGGTGTGGGACGGTATAAACAATAGACGCGTTAATGCTTGTCAAAATTCCCCATTTTTTCTAAAATGTCGAAAAAATTAACTCCTTGTCTGGAGGAGCTAGGGCGTGTTGACGCTAATTTTTTCATTCGCATTTCCCCTTGAATAATACGGGTAAAATGGCTATTGTTCTCATTATGGAACTTACAAGAGAACAATTTGACAAAATCGCCCCAACACTACCTGT
>JAQVHZ010000063.1 GCA_028695965.1 Thermoguttaceae bacterium
AGAGGAGAATTGGGAACGATTTGTAACGGGCGTCAAGAATATGAAAGAACTTGGTATGCGCGTTTGGATTTACGATGAAGACGGCTACCCAAGCTTGAGCGCGGGCGGGGTGGTCCTTGAAGGTCGTCCCGACCTTTGGGCGCTGGAGCTGGCGTACGATCCGGAGCATGATCCGCCTTATTATGTTCGTGATTGTTACGAGCACACGCATTCGAGCAACAACGTTTTTAAATCGCGCCGCTATCCCAACCCTTTAAATCCAGAAGCTACTGCCCGATTTATTGACGTTACTCACAAGCATTATCGAGCTGCGCTTGGCGAACTTTATGACTACGTGGAAGCGTTTTTTACTGACGAGCCCTCTATGATGGCGGCAAATTTAGGCGTTATCCATGAAGAGCATATTCGTTCGAGGGTTCCTACGCTCGATCCTCTCGATCCAGATAAAAAAGAATTGCCTGTTGTTTCGTGGTGCGACGACGTCGAAGAGCTTTATAAAGAGAAGTATGGCGAAGAACTTAGCTCAAATTTTAAATCGTTATTCGAAGGGGACGCCGAGTCGGATAAGCAAGTACGCCGACAGTTTTGGACTCTTCTTGGCGAACTCGTGCAAGACCGGTACTACGGACAAATTCAAGATTTTTGCCGTGAAACCCCGCGCGGTCCTGTTGCTTCTGGACATACTTTGTATGAAGAGAATATTTTGATGCACGTTCCGCTTGACGGCAATAAAATTGGAGTGTTGAAGAAATTCGATCTTCCTGGTCTGGATATGCTGAATTCTGAACCGAACGCTTATTTCTACGGTTGTTGGCTTGCTGCCGCTTTTCCATGTTCTGCTGCAGAATTTGTTGGCGAACGGCGCGTGATGACGGAAATTAGCGACTTTTCACAATTAAATTCCGGGGATCGTAAGCCCGTTACGCTTGAAACTATGGAAGCTGCCGCAGCGTGGCAAGCGGCCTTTGGCGTCACTGAGTTTACTTTGTATTACGGAATTGGCGGAGCTGATTACCGTAACGAGGGAACGCACCGCGATTACTGTCGCTTTGTTGGGCGATTGAACGCAGTCCTGAGAGACGCAAAGCCCGTTCGGCCAATTTTGCTCTATTATCCAATCGAAGAATTACAATCGGAATTTCGTCCATACAATGGATCTCTAACCGATCTTTCAAAGCAGACAGCTCGCGCTCAGCAAATTGTTCACTCATTCAATACTATAGGAGCTGGCTTGTCTCGCATTCAAACGTCTTTTTGCGTCATTGATCGAGAAACGCTTAATAGTTTGACAAACAATCCCGCCGACCCTAAGGAGGCGAATCGTCTTAAGGGGAGGTATAGCGGAATTATTTTTCCACGTTGGTCGGAAAAGATAGACTACGATTGGGCAGATCCTGGTTTTCGCGAGTACTGGGTTGAAGAGGATAAGCCGCTCAATAGCTGGGAGGATGTGGCGCAGGAATTGAGCGCTTTTACCGGTCCTCGGCTGACTGCAGATCCTCATTGTCCTAGCTTTATTGAAGGCGTTTTTCAGCGCGAAGGACGCTTGGTCTTCGTGGTAACGAACGCAGATTTGTCTGAATGGAACGGTTTGTTACGTCTGAGCGGCGTCGACGACGATATTTCTTTTGCTTCAGAACGATGGACTGTTTTAGATCCTAAATCAGGCTCTATTGGAACCTTTGAAGCAGATGATTTTGCTTTTCCAGCTCGGTTTTCCGGACGTCAGACATTGTTCTTTGTTTCGCCAGAAATGAAGTGTTTGTAGGTTGCAGCTATTGTGCAGCAGAAGATTTTAGAGGCGTCGTTATGAATGGCGGCGCCTCTGCTGACAAAATTATGAGCAGACGTTCTTTTGTATAAGAAAATGTCACTATTCTTGCACTATCCCTTGTCTAAATCGTAAAAGATATTAGACTGGGGGTAGATTAGTGGTTCCGGGGGCGAACAGGATTCGACCGGGCGAGCGAAGCTTGGATTGCGCGTCGAGGTTGATCGGTGGGCCTCGTTAAAAGCCGATTAAAAATTTCAATTGCCAATAACCAAATGGCTCTGGCCGCCTAAGAACAGGCGACCCCGGATTTGAGTCTTAGCCGAAGAGACGAAAAATCTGGTTGTTAAATTCGGATCGTCTTGCGCCGCGTCGAACACGCGTGAGATTAAATTTTGCTTTCGAATCGTTTCTGAGAAACCGTCGTCGATAAGGGTTCAGGGGAACTAAAACTTAAAGAATCGACTACACGCGTAGACGTTCTTGTAGAGACGTCGCGGGACGCGGGTTCGATTCCCGCCGCCTCCACTGAACCAATTTAGGGATTGCGCTTTGTTAAGGTTGCTGTAAGAATCGTGCGTTCGTCCTAACGAACGTCTTCTTCTCTTTCTTTTGCTATGTTGTTAGTCTCTTTGCTCTTGAGACTTTGTTCTCTTGGTTTCCATATGAGTCGTGGTTTGAAATTAGCTTTATGGAACCGGATACACAAGACTCTTGACGAAGGATGACTTTACACGAAAGAAACGAGAGCGCTTCTTTGTGTGTAACCACAAATTAGTAATTCGTTTGAATGTAATTAGCAGAAGGTGTTTTATGAAGATTTATGTAGGCAATTTGTCGTTCAAGACCGTTGACGCCGAACTTCGCTCAGCTTTTGAACAATATGGAACGGTGAGTTCAGCTGAAGTCGCTGTCGACCGGGAAACGAACCGTTCAAAAGGTTTTGGTTTTGTCGTTATGCCAAATGCCGAAGAGGGCCGTAACGCGATTGATAATCTAGACGGATCGGAGCTTGGGCAGCGTTCGCTTCGTGTGAACGAAGCTCGTGCAGCCGGGCCTCGCCCGAGCGGTTTTCGTTCCGGAAGGAATGATGGCAAGAGTTCTTTCAGATAATACGCGCAGTAGGAACACCCCCAGCCGTATAAAGAGCGCAAACATTCAATAAATGCAATGCTTGCGCTTTCTTTTTTGTTTTTTTCTTTATTTTGCCGTGATAAGAACGCTTGTAATAAAACGGTGTTTTTGATAAAATAAGACGAATTTATAGATTGTAGTAATGCGCCAAGAGTTTAGGGAACTTTTAAAACTTTTTACTTAGAGTTGATTTGACGATGTAGGTAAACAGAAGGTTTCCTACTAGGTTGAGAATGAAGAAGCATATACGAAGTATTCTGGATTATAGTGTTTACCTTGTCGCGCGCGTTGCTATTTGCGTTGTGCAATCGACTTCTTTAAGCGTATGCAGCCGTTGGGCTGAGCTTCTATCGATTTTCTTTGGCGATATACTGCGCGTTCGCGGCAAGTTAGTCGACGCCAATCTGTTTCATGCTTTCCCTGATTTATCTGCAAAGGAAAGACGTTTCATTGCACGTAAAATGTGGACGCATCTCTTTTTGATGGTTGCGGAAGTTGCCCACGCGCCGCGACAAATGCATGGTGGGAGCTGGTGGAAGTATGTCCGAATTGAAAACGGGCGAGATATGTTCAACGCTTTACAGGCAGACCGACCTCTCATCTTGGTAACAGCTCATTTTGGAAATTTTGAGATTGGCGGGTACTTACTTGGATTGCTTGGGTATCCGACTTTTTCTGTTGCGAGAAAACTGGATAATCCATATTTAAACGAATTTATTGGCAATTTTCGTGGTCAGACTGGTCAGTACATCATCGATAAAAACGAAGGATACGAAGATATATTAACTGTTTTAGGCAATAACGGCACGATGGCTTTTTTAGCGGATCAGTCAGCTGGACGAAAAGGCGCTTGGGTTAATTTCTTCAATCGTCCGGCTTCCGCTTATAAGGCAATGGCGTTGTTAAGCTTACAGTATGACGCGCCGATTTTTGTTTGCTTTGCCATGCGTAGACACGATTGTCCTATGCATTTTACAATGCGAATAGTCGATTATTTTGATCCGCGTTCAACAGAGGGGGATACTCTCAGCATTCAGGAGATTACTCAATGGCATACCTCTCGTTTAGAGGAACAGATACGATTAGCGCCTGATCAATATTGGTGGCTCCATAATCGGTGGAAAACCTATGGCCGAGTTTTCAAATAGTCGCTTGCTTTATTGGCGGCCCTAAGGCAAACAGTTCGATATTTAGCGAATGAATTTTAATATTTTTCAAAAAACCTCTTGTAGAAATCAGGGAAAGTGTTATCATGATTGCCGTTGTTGGCGACGTGCCATTGACAACTGCCCTGATGGCTCAATTGGTTAGAGCGGCGGACTGTTAATCCGTAGGTTGTAGGTTCGAGTCCTACTCGGGGCGCTTTGAATGATATCATATTGATATGTTTTTTGTATTGCCCTGATGGCTCAATTGGTTAGAGCGGCGGACTGTTAATCCGTAGGTTGTAGGTTCGAGTCCTACTCGGGGCGCTTTTTTGTTGGAGAGCTCTGTTTATCAGGGCTTTTTCTATTTCTTGACGCCGCCTTGTTTCTAAATAGTACCCGGGGAATATGCCGTATGAAGTTTAAGTCTTTTCTAGGGGGCGCATTTGATTTTTCAAGCGTAGTAATAAATATCGTTCTGCTTGGCCTTCTCTTCCTGCTTGCCGGATGTTCGGATTCAAAGTTACCGGCTGATATTCCAAACAACTCTCGAAGCGACTTAGGGAACAAAGCGCCAACGTTACGAATTATTTCCACAGTTCCAAGCGTTTCGGAAACTCTTTTTGAATTAGGACTAGGAGATTGCGTTGTTGGAGCGTCCGATTATTGCAAATATCCGGAAGAGATACTGTCAGTCCCGAAAATAGGCAGCTTACACGAGTATAACCTAGAAGCTATTGTTGAATTGACGCCGGATTTTGTTGTCGTTTTAAAGGAAAATGACGTTTTACCGCAAAAGCTTTCTGCATTAGGCATTGAAACAATTAGCGTCGACCATTCAACTCTCGAAGGCGTCTTAGAATCGTTTGAAGTTATTGCGAATCGAGTTGAAGAATCGGCGCCGGGTACTTCTGAGCACGCTCGAACAATATGTCAGGAAATGAACGAGCAGATTAGTTCAATTCGGGCTAGCGTTGCTGACAAAGTGAAGGTAAAGACCTTGGTTTCAATTTATAGGACAGTTGGATTAGGAAAAATCGGAGAAGTCTATGTAGCGGGGAAAAATCCATATTTTGATTCCGTCTTGGAAATAGTCGGCGCAACAAATGTCGCTAGTGAGCTGCAGGCGTTTTCGCCTAGAATAACGGCAGAAGGAATCTTGGAATTCAATCCGGAGGCAATTTTAGATTTGTCGACAGACGGAGTTACCTACGAGGGAGAAGAATTAAAAACAAAGAAAGAAGAACGGATTGCCGATTGGGAGTCTCTCGGCGACAGTCTTGACGCTGTTAAAAACAATCGGATCTATCCGATTTTTGCCGATTACGCAACGATACCAGGACCGCGTACAGTCCTCTTTTTAGAGGAACTTGCAGATATTCTTCACCCGGAAAGAACACAAGAGGAAGAATAACGCGACGTCAATGCTCGTTGGCGCCGCGTTCACACAAGAGACTTATGTAGATTTCAGAACAATCCAGTCGCCAAGTCTTGGAAACATTTGAGCGATACTGAACAGAATACGGGCTTTCCATGGGACGACCAATTCCGGGCGACGTTTTTCACACATTTTTAAAATATTTTTTGCCAGAATTCTAGGATCAATCTTGCCAACTTTGACGCCGCCGCCGGGCATAAGCGCCGATTCAGGGATTCCTTCCGCATTTTTAAGCGCATACAAACGCGGATTGTCTCTTTTAACAGGTCCAGGACAGACCAGCAACACGTGCAGCCCCTCTGGTTTCATTTCAAGGCGCAATTGTTGTGAAAAAGCGGCGACAGCGTGTTTAGTCGTTGGATAGGCGCCTACCCATCTTGCAGCGCTTTTAGCAGCAAGAGATCCAATGTTGACCACATGACCTTTTCTTTCGAGTAAATGAGGAACAGCAGCTTGAGTACACGCGATTGTTCCCATAACATTCAAGTTCCAAAGAGACTGAAATTCTTCAAGAGAAGTTTGCATTAAGAAACCCCGATGAGTACGGCCTGCTGCATTGACAAGCACGTCAAGAGCTCCGTATTTTGCTATCGTTTCATCGATGATTCTTTTGGCGTCTTCTGGTCTTGTTACGTCTGCTGCTATTGGCAAGACCTCGACTCCATTGGCGCTCATTTCTTCCGCCGTCGCTGCAACGTCATTAGGTTCGAGCCCCGCAATGGCGATTTTGGCGCCGCTTGCTCCAAATGTTTCTGCGATGATGCGTCCTAGACCGTTAGATCCGCCCGTTACTAACACAATTTTGTCTTGCCAATATCCCATCGTCTAACCTTTGATATGTTGCTACAGTTTTTCTCAAAAAGACAAAAACACCATTATTAGAGACGTTAATTATATGGTAATTTGTAGAATAAACAACTTTACAAAACTTATTCTCAGGGAACAAAATGAAAACGGAATACGCCGAAAAACAACGTATTCCGTTCCGTTCATTTTGCGTCAAAGACGCTGAGTATAAAATCAGACCCAACCACGAAGTTTCATGGCGTCGGCGACGCGTTTAATAGAAACGAGGCACGCGGCTTCACGGAGGCTGGTTTTTTTGGCAACGCTCATCTCGTAAACGGCCCGGAAGGCGCTTGTCATCTTTTGATCCAAGCGTTTTTGGACTTCGTCGTATTCCCAGTAGAAATTTTGAGCGTTTTGGCACTGTTCGAAGTAGGAGACAGTAACGCCGCCCGCATTTGCAAGGAAGTCGGGAATGAGGTGGACGCCTTTGGCGTCGATGATTTCGTCGGCTTCCGGCGTAGTGGGACCGTTTGCCAATTCACAGATAATTTGGCATTTAAGATTACCGGCGTTTTCCTTGGTAATCATGTTTTCGAGAGCCGCTGGGAAAAGGACACAGACGTCAAGCCCAAGAACTTCATCATTCGTGACGGCTTGAGCGTCCGGAAATTTAGTAAGACAACCATCCGCCTTTTTGCAATCGAGGAGCTTTTTAGTATCGATACCATTCGGATTGTAGACGCCGCCCTTTGAGTCAGATACGGCGACAACTTTCATACCAAGGATTTCTTCTGCCAAAGAAGCGGCGTATTGACCGGCGTTACCAAAGCCCAGGACTGCGCAGGTCTTGCCTTTGAGGTCAATTCCATAAGCTTTTGCACATTCTCGAGTTGCGTAAATGCCGCCTCGCGCGGTGGCGTCAGCACGTCCCTGAGAACCGCCTATTTCGATCGGCTTACCGGTGATGACGCCAGGATTGGATTCCATCGTCATCTTTTCGTACTCGTCCATCATCCAGGCCATGATTTGACCGTTGGTGTAGACGTCCGGAGCCGGAACGTCTTTGGTGACGCCAATGAAAGGAGCAATGGCGCGAATGTAGGCGCGAGCCAAACGTTCCTTCTCACCTTCAGAAAGATTCTTAGGATCGCAGATAATACCGCCTTTTCCGCCCCCGAGCGGAATATCGACAACAGCGCATTTCCAAGTCATCCAACAGGCCAGCGCGCGAACAGTGTCGATCGTTTCAGTTGGAAACCAACGGATACCGCCTTTGGCCGGACCGCGTGCAGTGTTAAATTGAACACGGAAACCTTGGAAGATTTTTGTTGAACCGTCGTCCATTTTGACAGGAAGAGCAACAGCGATTTCCCGTTGAGGCGTACACAACAGCGTAGTAGTAGCTTCATCAAGCCCCAGCGCATTAGCTGCCTTAACGATACGAACCTTTGCGATATCAAACGGATTTCGTTCTTCCATTTTTTTCTCCTGTCTACGTTATATTAGTATTATCTTTTCTTATACTGGTTGTCGCCAGAATTAATTTAATTAATTCTATCTTTATTATCTATCTGCTCTAATTTTTGACAAGAGGGAGAAACAAAATTTTAATGAAAAAGTTATTTTTAGGCGATCAGCGCTAAGGTCTTAACATAAAAGCAATTGAGACGGTATAGTATTTTAACGGCTGGTTGTCGACAGATTTGGTTGAAACTATACAATGGACTAGTCGCTTTTGGTATTTTAAAAGCTATCAGGCCACAGATAATATGGAACGCTGTCAAAACTAATCGCATGAACGAAAGCGCTTTTAGCAAAAGAGAAACAGTCAATGTGCCTATTAGGGATTCACGTCGAATTTTCTGTCAGTATTTGAATACATTTCCGTTTAAATGCTGGCATGAAGCGTCGTGTGGAGAATTCTAAATAAGGGATTTGATGAATTTACACTAAGGCGTTCTGAACTTTGCACAATATTATAAAAGGTCTTTTTTTGTAAAGAGTGTTTTGTTATATTGCATAAAGTGTCGATATATACCACACATGATCGCCTGCCTTAATACCAGCTAAGATATGTCCGCCGCAACCGCCTTTCACTTTCCGAGTCGTCGCAATGGAACCGTTGAAATTTTCTGAATACCTTCAAAAGATATTGAATGAAGCTATTAATCTCAACAGGGAGATGCAAGCGTCGGGGTTGCTTTTACTCTTTGACGCTCCGATAGATTGGAAGCGCTTAAAGAAATTCCTTGGCGACACGTATTTTGTCGCGGCGGCAACTAATCAAGGAGCCTTAATTGGCGCAGAAGAAGCAGAGATTAAGACGGTTTTGTTGCAACTGGAAGACGACGCTCCCGTATATGACCGAATGACTCAAGCAATTCTTAATGTTGTGGCTAGTGATTTCTTTGCATCGGGTTCCCGTTTGATTGCTTTATATAGTGGATTTGACACAACCTCTTTTGATTCTATCAGCGTTATCAATCTTGGGGAACATCTGGAACGTTTGACAGCTAAAGAACTTCGAAAAATCGAGACGAAAGTTCCGCTCAAAACACTGAAGTCAGTTGTTGATCTTGCACTAGAAATTGGTCGTGAAGGTAGAGAAGGCAAGGCGGTTGGAACGTTGTTTGTTGTCGGAGATACCAAGAATGTTATGGCGTCGAGCAAACCTGCCGGATTTGATCCGATGAAAGGATATAAGTGTAAAGAGCGCAATATTTTTGACCCGAGAGTTCGCGAAGGCGTCAAAGAAGTTGCACAGCTTGACGGCGCTTTTGTGATTTCATTAGATGGAATTGTAACCGCAGGTTGTCGTCTGTTAGACGCCTCCACGGCTATGATAACTCTTTCTAAAGGCCTTGGAGCTAGACATTGGGCTGCAGCTGCAATAAGCAGAAGCACCAATGCGGTGTCAATTGCCGTCAGTCAATCGAGTGGGACAGTACGAATCTTTGTGAATGGCGAAGTTGTTTTACGCATAGAATCTCGGCAAGCGCGTCCGATGGTCTGGCGTGAATTCGATTATGATCGAAACTAGCGGCGTCCAGAGTTGTCTTCTCTTTTAACGATTTCTAACTTTTTCAGTGTGCATTGCCTAAGGTCCTTTTTGATTATTTTGGCGATTAGGGTCTAGGCAAGACGAAACTCGTTGTTATAATTCCCCATATTCGTTCCTTTAAAAATTTGAACGAGTTGGGAGTGTAGCTCAGTTGGTAGAGCAACGGACTTTTAATCCGTAGGTCTCGGGTTCGAGCCCCGACACTCTCATTGACACATAGCCTTTGGAGATTTTCTCCATGGGAGTGTAGCTCAGTTGGTAGAGCAACGGACTTTTAATCCGTAGGTCTCGGGTTCGAATCCCGACACTCTCATTTTTCACCGGTTGGGTCTGGATTGGGGAAATGAAAGTTTAGACAAGAACGCTTTATGCGTTCTTTTTTATTTCTTGCTCACTGATTAAGAATGAACGTTGAAAGATCAATAACTAGGTGAAGATCTATAATCTTACGCGTTTTACTATCTTTCGACCGTGAGTAACTTCTTGTTAAAACGGCAGTTGTAACCATTACAAGTACAGCGTCAATTGAAATATGCTTTCTCCATAGCGTCTAGCCCTTTAGTTAGCTGCGAGGAAACAAGACGACGACTTCTGAACGCAAGTTCGAGTCAAGTTGGTTCAAAATTTGCAGCGATACGGCGCCATACGCCCCGCAGTCAATTTCAAGTTTATAACCTCAGCCGCTTTGAGCCAACTAAGAGCAGATAAAAGAAGGGGCGTGTCCTTGTAACTTTTTGACGTTTCCTTTGTTGTTATTGCAATGGTAAACGCAAATATGATAATGGTAAACGTGAGACGGACGGCGAGTTTGAAGTCTTTTCAAGGTTGAAGAGCCAACATTTATGATAGGTGCAAATGAAAATATCAGAGGCAATTTTTGTACTTAGTTTTGGTTAATCTTGACTAAGCGCGGCGCCCATGCTTGCCAAAATGACTAGTATGATGGCGACCCACTGCGCCCAAGTTAAAATTTCATGAAGAAATACTAAACCGGACATGGCTGCAAATGCGGGCTGCAAACTTTGAAGGACGCTGAAAACTTTTGAAGGGATTTCTTTTAATGCAAATAGATCAAGAGTAAAGGGGAGCGCGCTCGACAGAACGGCTACACAGAGCCCTAAGAGCGCTAACTTAGGCGTTAAGTGGAATAGGTCTCCACTAAAGAGCCCAAAGGGCAATATGAGAGCAGACGCTATGCACATACCGCAAGTAACAGCATCAGAATTGTTCATTCTTTGAGCAATTTTTCTTCCCGAAACGATATATGCCGCCCACATAATACCTGCGATAAAGACTAGAATAACGCCAATGAGGTCAAGATTGTCAGCAGAACTCTGTTGGTTCCAAGGAACAATGAGTATTATTCCTGTTCCTGCAAGGATTGCCCATAAAAAATCAGTCGCCTTTCTAGACGTTATAAGCGCCAGTCCAAGAGGACCAATGAATTCGATCGTTACTGCAAGTCCAAGGGGTATGCGTTGAACGCCGTAATAAAAAATAAGGTTCATTGCTCCTATTGAACAACCATAAAATAAGACGTAGAGCCATTGCTTACGCGTGAATTTACGAACGTCTGGACGATGGATTAGAACCAAGAGAATTCCGGCAAGCCCGGTGCGAAGGGTTGCGACTCCTGCTGGTCCAAGAGAGCGAAAAAGGACTTTTGCAATAGACGCTCCGCCTTGTACGCTCGCCATTGCGCAAAGGCTAGCAGTGACAGCCAATTTTCTTTTTTTGTCGATCATTATCTTGAAGTGAGAAGAGATTCTCGTGTGCTTGCTTAAACTAACAGGCGCGCGTAAAGCCGAAATAATACAGTCTTGAAAGACTCAATGGAGGCTTGATTATAATCCTTTGACCTATTTCATCAAGTTAAATGTTTTATTGATTTTCAGGTTGGTTGTTTTCGCTTGAAGACAATATGGTAATCTGATATTATTCGTGAGACGAATACCGACCTTTGAGACTTTATTGTGAGAAAGGAATAACAATGAATAGACGAGAAGTAATTGTTGGAGCGACGAGCGCCGTATTAGGATTTGCTGTTGCTGACGTCGCCAAATGTTCGGAAGGAAAAGAAGACGGTTTTCTGAAACGTTTAACGGAAGTTCGTTCGGCAACGAAGTTTACCAACCAGCCCGTTGCAGAAGACGACCTGCAAAAGATTTTAGAAATTGGCGTTAACTCCCCGAGCGCGCTCAATCGTCAACCTTGGTTTTTCGCCGCCGTTACTGATCGACGTTTGCTTGCGGAAATCGATCAAGCGGCTAAAATTAAAGCCGGTCGTCTCTCTTTAACAGGAACTCCGACTGTGATTTTTGTGTGCGGAGACGATACTAACTATGCTCGCTTTGACGTCGGCGCCGCCTGTGACCGTATGTCGGTAACGGCGATTTTGTTGGGTTATGGAGCAAAAGTAGTCGCTTCTCCATGCAGCGTTGTTAATACAGAATTTAAGGACAGGCTTGGTGTCCCAGAGAAATATAACGCCTATGCGGCACTTTTGCTTGGGGTGGAAGAGATTCCTTCTGTTGACGGCGTTTCTGGGGCAACTTTGCGTGTTCCATTCGAGGAAAAAGTATCGCGAGTGAAGGGATAGAATTCCTGCAATCGATAAAGAAAGCGGCGAGAATCCTTTTGATTCACGCCGCTTTCACTCGGTATTTTAACGGTCAGTTGTGGAATTATTCTGCAACCTGAAAAAAGAAACGACTTTCAGGCGCGACGTCGCCCATCGTATAAAGTTCAGCAGGCGTAACCTTCCCGGAGACGTTGTCTAACCATTTGAAGGAAATGTTGTCGAACGAAACATTAGAGGCGTCCAGTCCGAGAGCTTTGTAGGGAACAGCAATCATAAGTTCGTTGTTTTCTGTTTTATAGGCAACTTTTCCTGACTGATTCCAGTTCCATTCTTCGGGATTGCTCCCTGCGAAATAGGCGAGAGACGTTTCGCTGCCGTCATATGTTTGACCGATCAAGAAATCGCCGCCAATAAATCCAGTTTGTAAATTGGCGTCTACGTCAATCATGAGGCAGAGATTGTTTGGCAACGCGGGTTGAATAGGCGCGACTGTCTTTGCATAGAAGTAAAAGTTTTCCGAGTCGCGAGTCGCCTTGAATTCGACGAAGTCATTGCGCCCCGTCTCATTGACGTAATGGGTTCCGCCTTGACCTCTGAAATCTCGCTTGGTTGTTTCGCCAATCCAATCATTCAGGACTGTCTCGACGTCATTCCATTGTGTAAAACTGCCGTCGATTGCAATCGTCTTTCCAACTTGAGTTTTAGGAATTGAAACGACCCCCTTATAACGTCGGATTCCTTGAATCATTTGCAGATAATAAGCGTCAAGGTGTCCGCCTTTCATGGGTTCAATGTCGCGGCTATATTCTCGGTTGTACTGATCGACAAAGACGCCGCGTCCGTCGCCATAATCCCAACGTCCAGCAATCCATTCGTTCCAACCAGTAATCATTACGTATGGAGGATCAAGTTCATAAGCGCGTTTCCATTGTTCTGCAAAATTTCTTCCTTCGTCTGTCGCCAAATCTTCCTCAATTTTACCATCGCAGAAACTACGTCCGCGCGCAAGGCGGGAACTCATGTTCTGAACATGGGCGTCTGGTTGACGACTTAAATTTTGAGCGACGGAAACGTTGACTTGTTCAGGCATATTGGGATCGTTGGCGTATCCGTAAGGTTGGGGATACGCGGCTTCCCAATGCCACGCCTTTTCAGTGTTAATCATTTGAAAAGGCCAATGCGCTTTGCGCAACGTTAAGGCGTCACAAAGCTTTTTGTCAGTGATTTCGGCAGGATCGCCAATTAAGAGCGGTTTGCCTTCGAGCTGGAAGAACAACTCGTCGTACTTATGCGTAGAATATACCTCATCCCACAAATTATTAGCTGCGTCTTTAGCTCTTGTATTGAGCATAAACGTAATTTGCGGCGTCTTTCCGCCTTCAGCCCGTATTTGCAGCATAACGTCGCAAAGGGCGCGTACTTGCTCGGGATAGGTAAGGTAGTTTGTCGTGTCAAAGACAAGGAAATCGATCCCCGCGTCGGCAAGGAGTTGGACGTGTCGACGAAGAACCCAAGGATCGAATGCGCTGTAATAGCCAAACAAAGGTTCGCCCCAAAAATGCATTACTGAATGGGGCGCCCAAAGTTCCGATTTACTAGTTTCTGGATTATTACGGTCCTCTTCCGGAAGCCGTTCCAAAATCTTGGTGACGTCATAGGGACCGTCGGTCCAAGGCGCTTTATTATCGGCGCTGTCAATCCATAGAAAATAAAAAATTCCTACGGTTTTGTTGGTTCGAATTGTTCCAAGTTCGTTGGCAGTTTCAACAGAACGTCCCAAGCCGTCTATTGCTCCCCAGGGAACTCCCGGAGATTGAGCGTTGGCTGTATTAAAGGCGAGCGCCAACAGAGCGCCCAAGAACAACACGTATTTGTTCATAACGTTTCCTCTTGTTTCCTTTAAAATGAATGCAAAAACACGCCAAAGGGAAAAAAGACAATCGTTGACTCGACGCTATGCGTTAGCGTCAATGAGCTCTTGGAGTTTTGCTTGTTTTTGGACGCCGCTTAGTCGCTTGACTACTTGCCCGTCTTTGAAAATCAGCACAGTTGGCACTGCCGTAATGCTATACTTAGCGGCCAATTCGGCGTTTGTCGCAACGTTTACTTTTGCAATTACAGCGGTTTCAGCATTTGCCTTTGCTAAAGCGTTCAAGACAGGCACGAAAAGACGACAAGGACCACAGGACGGCGACCAGAAATCAACCAGGACGGGGCGTGTTTCTTGAAGAACGCTGTCAAAGTCCGCTTCATTTAATTCGATAATTTCACTCATTACATACTCCTAATTCTAAAAAAGGCGGCTTTGACAGGAAAACAAAACCGCCTCAGTAAAAACGCGGCCGATATCAAAGTTTCGACGGCGTTTACAAATCAAATCAATATGTCAAAGAGAAAGACAATTACTCTTCGTCGTCTTTGAGTTCCGCCTTCGCGATAACTTCAGATTGAATGTTGCTAGGAACAATATCATAACGATTGAATTCGATCGTATAGCTTCCTTGACCGCCAGTCATACTAGCAAGCGCGCGGCTATACGTCGTAACTTCAGCGAAGGGGACTTCCGCTTTAACCGTTTGATATCCTCCACCCGCGTCTTCGACTCCGAGGGGACGTCCGCGGCGTGCGGCAACGACGTCAGAGTTAACGTCTCCGACTCTGTCGATAGGAACGGTAACGTCAAGGTTCACAATCGGTTCGAGCAGCGCAGGACGGGCTTTCATGAACGTTTCTTTGAAAGCGCCTTTCGCAGCAGTGCGGAACGCTTGTTCGTTACTGTCAACAGGGTGATACTTACCAAAGTGAACTTCGATGCAGAGGTCTTGAACTTGGCAACCGGCGAGAACGCCGCTTTCCATGCGATCTTTAAAACCCTTGTCGATAGCGGGCATGAAGTTCGACGGAATCGTGCCTCCGACGACCGAATCGACCCACAGGAAGTTGTTTTCTGGGTAATGTTTCCATTCTTTCATGGACGGGAAACGATTCTTATCGGTCGCAAATTCTTCTGGATCCGTTCCATCCGGGAACGGATACATCCGAATGTGGACTTCGCCAAATTGACCGGCGCCGCCAGACTGTTTCTTATGACGGTAGGAACCTTCGGCGTTTTGTTGAATAGTTTCACGATAAGGAATCTTTTGTTCTTTCGTTTCAAGTTCAACCTTATCGCGGCGCTTCAGACGTTCTTGGAGAACTTGCAAGTGCAGTTCGCTCATGCCGGTAATGAGCATTTGCTTGGTTTGTTCATTACGTTCGACTTTGAAGGCGGGGTCTTCTTCAGCAAGTTTGGTAAGCGCAATGGATACTTTAGCTTCGTCGCCTCGATTTTTCGGCGCGGCGGCCAGACCAACCATAGGAGTCGGGAATGAAAATCCTGGCAATTCGATTTCGCCCAAAGTTGAGCAGGTTTTGAGTTCTTCCGTTTTGGTAACAGCAACAACCATGCCCGGACCTGCTTCGTCGATCGGTTGAAGATCGTTTGCGACGACTTCGAAAAGCTGAGCAATTTTGAAACCTTTGCGAGAACCGACGAGAGGAACATTTGCCCCTGTCTTTAAGACGCCAGAGAAAATGCGAATATAGTTAATCTTTTGTACGAAGGGGTCGATACGGGTCTTGAAGACTTGTGCAACAATCGGACCTTCGGGATCTGCTGTAACTTCAACGTCGGCGCCATCAGCGTCTTTGCCGACACGGGTGATGACGTTGGCAGGAATCGCAAAGGAAGCAAGACCGTTGAGAAGTTCATTAAGACCAACGCCAGTCTTGGCAGAGACACAGAAGATTGGAATCAA
Source organism: Thermoguttaceae bacterium (assembly GCA_028695965.1). Taxonomy (GTDB): domain Bacteria; phylum Planctomycetota; class Planctomycetia; order Pirellulales; family Thermoguttaceae; genus RUG369. The sequence continues at coordinate 15,717 of JAQVHZ010000063.1, forward strand.
GGTTTCTTCCTTAATGCCCTTGGCGATCAGTCTCGCCATTTCTTCATCACTTGGAAGTTCACCTTCAAAATAGCGTTCCATCGCGTCGTCGTCAACGGAGACGATCGATTCAACTAAAGCCTCGTGAAGTTCGTTGGGATTGACGAGAGCGCCATCGGTTTCAGTCGGTTTCAAAACGTCAACGACGCCGGAAAATTTTGAGCCTTGTCCAACTGGAACGTTGAAAAGGGTAGCTTCTTGTCCCAAGACCCCTTTAATCGATTCAATCAATTCGTCAAACTTAATATTCTCGCCGTCCATCTTGGAAATGATAACCATGCGCCCAAGTCCGGCTTTTTTCGCTTCTGCAATAACACGACGAGTGTTGACTTCGATTCCGGACGTCGCATTAACAACGATGACAGCCGTGTCTGCCGCGCCCATCGCGGAAATAGCGCTGCCAATGAAGTCTGGATATCCAGGGGTGTCAAAGACGTTGAAATGCTTGTCGGCCCATTCGAAGTTGACGCAGGACGTTTCAATCGTATATTTATGCGCCTTTTCTTCTTCGTCAAAGTCGCAAATACTCGTACCATCATCGACACTAGCAAGTCTTTTAACTTTTCCAGACGCATTAAGGAACGCGTCGGTCAGCGTGGTTTTTCCCGATCCGCCATGTCCGCACAATACAATATTACGAATATTTTCAGGGCTATACTTCGGCATATAAAAAATCCTTGTTCGAAAATGTCGTTTTCCGGGAACGGAAACGTCGACTCCTCCTAATTAAACAACAGCTGACGCAACTCGAAGAACCAACGATCAGCGGATACCAATAATCGAAGGGTCAGACGGGAGGCGTAGGTTATAACGTCTAGTGTGACGACAGACTTGCCGCCACCTCAGGCGGCAAGGGTAATAAACGGGAACGCTATGCATAACCGCTTAGTTTGCACAATAGTCTCTCAAGTATATCGTATGAACGTTATGTCTTCAAGGATACCCCACAATTTTTTCAATAAACGTGAATCTGCACAATCAACTGACGCTCTTCTTTTTCTTTATTTTTAGATTCTTTTTAATTTGCTTTTTTTCTGCTATATTATAGAAAATATGTGAGTTTTCAAAACGTGTTAACTCAAGTGTTTTGAACGTAAACGAAATAATTTGTATTGGTGAGATAGCGCCGAGGAAGGCGTTAAGTATATGAGTTTTAAAAAGACCACTCTTGATAACGGGCTTGAAATTATAGCAGAAATTAATGAAGCTGCTCTTTCAACTTCTCTCGGATTCTTTGTTCGCACAGGCGGTCGCGATGAAACGGATGAAATATCCGGGGTCAGCCATTTTTTAGAACATATGGTATTCAAAGGTACAGACCGTCGAACGGCAATGGACGTCAATCGAGAACTCGACGTGCTTGGCGGCAATTCTAACGCATGTACTTCTGAGGAATCGACCGCTTTTTATGCAAAAACGCTTCCTGATCTTCACGAGCGCGCTATCGATCTTTTGAGCGATATTCTTAGACCGGCGCTCCGCAAGGAAGACTTCGATATGGAGAAGCAGGTTATCCTCGAAGAGATTAAAATGTACGAGGATCAGCCTCCGTTTCTTATCAATGAAAGGAGTCGCGAGTTCTTTTTTGCGGGACATCCATTGTCGCGTTTTGTTTTGGGAACGCGTGAATCTATCGGCGGCTTGACTCCTGAAATGATGCGCGAGTATTTTGAACGGCGTTACAGCCCGAGCAACGTTGTTTTTGCAGCTTGTGGGCAGCTTGATTTCGACCGAATAGTTCGATGGGTTGACTCATCCTGCGGTAAGTGGAAGAATTTTGACACTTCAAGAGAGACTTGGCGCGCTAAGGGACGTTCCGGCGTTCAGGTTCTTAAACGAGACGAGACAGCTCAGGAATATGTTTTACAATTAGTGGACGCTCCTGCTGCGTCCGATGAAGAACGCTTTGCCGCGTCGGTCCTTGCAACGATTTTAGGAGGTTCTGTTGGGAGTCGCTTCTTCTGGGAATTGATTGACTCCGGACGCGCCGACCTCGCTGCATTATCGTCGTCTAGTTATTCAGACTCCGGGTATTTTGAGACGGCCCTTGCTTGTAATCCAGAAGACGTTGACGATAATTTACTAGTGATGCGCGAAATTCTTTTAGACGCGCAAAAGAACGGTGTGACAGAAGAAGAGTTAGCTCGTGCAAAGACTAAATTATGCACGGCCATTGCGTTGAGCGCCGAACATCCAATGACTCGGCTTTTTGCTATTGGCGAAGAGTGGCTTACAAATGGCAAATACTATTCTGTTGCAGACGATCTGAAAATAGTTCGCGATTTAACTCCTGACGACTTGTCTGACGTCATGCAGAAGTATCCCTTTGATAATCCGTTTACCATTGCAGTCGGCGAATTAGAGTCTCTCAGGGATTATCGCTGATTTCAAAAGGCGCTGGATATGACGACAAAAAAGAAGGTTGGACGGCAAACGCCCAACCTTCTTTGCTGATAGAACGCTGCAACGAGATGCGCGTCAGACGTTTCTCGTTGTCTCGTCAATACGTCTTACAGCGTTTCAAAATCATCGTCAACCTCTTCGTCAGTTTCGACGTCGTCTTCGTCAAATTGGTTAGCAATTTCTTCCGTGAAGAAACGAATCATTTCGTCGAAGACAGGCTTGTTGTCCGTCCAGAACTCTTCGTCCATTTTCCAAGTGATGACGGAGTCGTCGACTGAGAATTGAACAAAGGTTCCCAAAACCGTCTTGAGTTGTTCTTTTACTTTGAGTAGTTCTTTTACTTTTTCGGTGAGTTCTTGTTCTTCTTCATCAAGATCAGCGTCGGCAGCTTCGAGCCCCATCTCAAAGATTCCGTCCAGCGTTTCGTAGAGTTTGGGCATGAGGACTTCATTGACATCGGCAACATACGCCTCTGCGTCGTTAGCAGATTTCGCTTGGATGTTCGAAACCATTTCGAGGTTGTCGAGACTGATATACCAATAGTTGTACAGGACCTTTTCAGCAAGCGACTTGCCAATTTCATTGAACTCTACGATAACTTCTTTGAGCGAGTCGGAGTATTCCTCTTCAAGAGAGAGGTTTGAATCAAGCTGGTCAAAAATTTCTTCCAGTTGATTTTCAGTGATTTCGTCGTTTTGAGCGTTTAACGTGACGCCGGAAATGACGGCGGTGGGATCGATTCTTTCAAACCCATCGACGAACTCTTCTTTTTCGACCGTTGCAATTTCGGTAAAGCGATCTTTCATGTAGGCTTTAACTTCGTCGATCGAAACAGATTCCGGAATGATCAGGACGAAAAGGAATCCGTGGCGCTCAAAACGGTATTTGAGAGAGAATGGACTGCCTTCTGGAATTTGTTGATTAAGGTCGCGGATAGCGTCTCGGAGCTCTTTCTTTTGATCGCCGGTAAGATCGGCGACAGGAAACGCAAGATAGGGATAAAACGTCTCGCTGGCGTCTTCCGGCTGATCAACGACAAAATAAAAGTCGTCCGCGCCCGCGTCTTTGAGCGGTTGAACGTTAGTTGTAAAGTATTGGGCGCCGATGAGAGCAAATAGAGGAAGACTGTTTTTAGCTTCCGTCGCTTGTTCGCTGTCTTCTACAAAGTAATCAACTGCAGCGTTTCCAATCTTTTGAATGGTTAAAGAAAGCTTATCGGCGTCAACATTGTTTAAATTGACGTGTGTGATCGAAATCGTTTCCTGTTGAACAAGCGGGGCATACCCGTTTTGAGCGAAAATTGCGCTCGTGAAGACGAACGACGCAACTAACGAGAGTGCGACAAGCATAACGCGTTTCATAGTAGAAACTCCCAAATGACCTTATGCGGTAAGTTATCTAATGAATTTTAATATAAATAACTACGCGCTAGGATTCTTCTAATTGGAGATGGGAATAACAACAGTACGGCGCCGTTACCTTCCACTCCAGAACATCAAGACTCAGCCATCTTATCAAGAAAAGTTTTTTTTGTAAATGGGCGCTGTGGATATTTTTGACCATTCCGAAATTGATTATTGTACTTTGTCGAGACAGACAGTAGTTGAATTTCTAGCTGCAATCCGCAATACTTTTTACAACTTTGCCCGTTTTTGGGTCAAAATTGGTAGGATGTTGAAAAAAAAGCGCTATAATTGACGGCAAATATTTCTTCTTGACGCGCTTACTAGAATTAGGGGCGCGATGATTAGGTGTGTTAGGAGAGAAGATTGGATGCTCGAATGTTGGACGCAGAGCTTGCGTCTGTTAGAAGACAATTGACGGAAACCAAGCTTCCTGTGGATACTGTATATGACGTTGTTGCTCCGGAAAACGTTGTGTTTCAATACCGCATCGCCGGACCTTTCGCGCG
>JAQVHZ010000064.1 GCA_028695965.1 Thermoguttaceae bacterium
GGAACCGCGAGACCGTAGCTGTTTTGCGAGAAGTTGATGTTCAGGTTGTCGGTGAACGGCTTGCCGCTGATGTTCGAGTCGCCAGAGTAGATACCGTAGACGCCCTTCTTATTCGGGGTGAGCGTTTCGGAATCGTCGTCGACGTCGGCGAAAGAACCGTTAGCCGCTTTGAAGGACAGGTTCATGTTGACGCCGATCTTTTCGAAGTACTCGTCGCTAATGGTGATGAAGCGAACTTCGACGGCGACTTGGAGGTCGTTCAGGGAGCGGAGCTTTTCGAGCAGCTCGCTAATTTCCTCGTGGTTCTCTTCCGTTTGACGAATCGCCAAGGTGTTGTTGAGGGAGAAGAACTGCGGGTCGCCGACAGCGTCCCAAGTCTCTGCGTCGCCAACGACGGTGGTGATGAGGTCGATGAGTTCGGACGGGTCGTTCATGCCGCCGCCTTGACCGGCAGTGATCGGGGCGTTTGCGCCGCTCGACTGGATTTGCGCGGTGATGTTGGGCGACAGAAGGGTCGAGTTCGAACCGATGACGTTAGAGCCCAATCCGGAGATTGTGCTGGCAGAGCTGTTGACTCCGCGCAACGACGTTTGCTGGAAGGCGCGAGTGTAGCTCGCTTCCATCGAGAGCGGGGAAACGACGTTGCCAAAGTTCGGAACGCCAATGACGAGGTCAGCGACGGGATAGTACTTAACAACAGTCTTGCCGGAGCGTTTGTTCGCGGCGGTGATCGTCAAGACTTCGTCTTCAACGATGTAGGAGAGTTGGTAAGGGGCGAGAACGTGCTTGAGGTAGTTCTTCAACGTGATGTTCGTGAAGTTGGTCGGCACGGTCATATCGCTGGTTACGCCGAGTTCGGACAAAGCCGCTTCGTCGACCATGATATTGATATCGACGTTCGTGCGAATGAAGTCGACGACGACGTCAAGCGGAGTGTTTTGGTCGAACGGAAGAGAGACTTGCATATCGAGCTTGCGCAGGATTTCGAGGTCGGCTTCCGAACGAGTGTCGCCGGGGGTAAGGGCGGCGCGCTTGCTGGCGCGGGCCCAGACGTTGGCGTCAAACGCGAGCGGGTTGGCGTCGTCAACGAGCGAGTACGCGGAATCTTCAACGTCGTTGAAAGCTGCAAGATTGCGCTCGTTCTTCATCTCTCTCAGCTGTCTGTTGAAGGCGACTTGTCCGCCAGTAACAGCCGTGTGGTACATTTGAATGGCGACAACGTCGTCGTTCGAGTAGTCGCGGCATTTCTTCGCCAAGATCTTCGCTTCTTCAAAACGACCTTCTTCCATCAGGTTGTTGAATTCTTCGGTATCTTGGGCGAGACGATTTTGCATATCAAGCTCGTCTTGACGCTTTTGACGGATATATTCGTCAACGTCGCGATTCTGAGCGGCGACCGCAATGCGGGAGCCGTTAGCGATGATGAATTTCTCCGTGTCGGCGATCGACATATCGACGGAATAATTGAAGTGAGCCTTCAAGGACGCGTCGAGAGCAGATTCGTCAATCTCTTTGCGGAGCTGCTTCAGGTCGGCGAGCGCTTCTTTGGGAGAGGTCTCGCGAACTTGATTCTGCTTTGCGATGAACGCGGCGACGTCGTTTTGGACGGCTTCCGGCGTTTGCGTCAGGTCGATACCGGTCTTAGAGGCGACAACTTCGGGCATAGCGGCGATCGGGTTGTTCAACAGCGCGATAGCGTCGTTGATGTGTCGAATCGTCGCTTGATCGAGTTCCGCCGAGTAACGGAGCGCGTCGCGGTAGTTGGAGAGCGCGACGTCCTTGTCGCCCTTGCTGGCGGCTTCGTCGGCCTCTTGGACGTAAAGATAACCGGCGCTTTCGCCTTGCGAGACGCCCGGAACCGTCGCTTGGACGAGACGGACGCTGTTGCTTTGCGAACGAGCGGTCGCGATATCGCGCAGGAATCGTTCGGGCGAGTCGCCGCCGGCAAACGCGTTTTCGGGAACGCCTTGACGCTGCATTTCGCGAACCATGGCTTCCGCGCGGTCGACTTGACCGTTGGCGACGAGCGCGCGCGCTTCTTTAAGCTGCGCTTGAATCGCGGCAACTTGGCGCTTCGCCGCCTCCGACATACCGGTCAACGGCGCGGAATTGAGCGAAGGGGTTTGGGAAGCAAGCCGATCGTCGGCGATTCTCGCTTGAACCGACGCGACGTCCATTGCGCGTCCGACAGTAGCGACGTCGAAGGTAACGTTCAGCTTACGGGCTTCCGAAACGAGCGCTTCTGCGGAGTCCAAGTCTCTGCAGCGACGAAGCGCTTCGGCCTGTTCCAGATAATTTTTAGCAAGATCGCGCTTGACCGCTTCTGTCATGCCTTGGGCTCTCGCGGCTGCTTCAATCTTTTTGTATTGTTCGATCAGCGGAAACACATATTCCGGACGATCGTTTGCCGACGTATAGGCGGCGTTTAACGCTTGCGCTTCGTTCGTGAAACGAGCAGCGGCTTCAACGTCGCGGCTCATCAAGGAACGACGAGCTTTTAGAAGGAGTTCTTGACTCCTAGCAAGCGTCGTAGAATCTGCGGCGCTCGAAGAAGCGCTCGCGACGTCAGCCGTTCTATTGTCGGCCGAGGTTTGAGCGAAAACATTATTTCCGCCGAGCGAGAGAGCAGCCGAGCCGAAGCCCAGCGCAATCGCCAACAAACCGATCTGAATCTTTTTGGTTGGTTCCAACACGATACTCCTTTCGAGACTCGTAGTTTTACGCTTAGTGTTACGAGTGGCGCCAATAGTCATCCCTGACCTCCCAGATTCTCCGGAAGAAACATATCAGTAGAAAAATCGTCTTTCGTCGCCGCGCTGTTCAACTTAACCGACTGCCAAAAGCGTTCCGTCGCTTTGACGCTTAGTCAGCGCCGCGTTCGGTTCCGTTCAGTAAACGTCGTCGACGGCGAATTGTTGGCGACTTTGCTCCATCGAAAAACAAACTTTTTAAAACGGATCGTCAACGATCCACGATCTGAACGCCTTGTTCGGATCGTTTGAACCTCTCGTGAGGACGGCATAACCCGTCCCGTGAGAAAATTCGTATGATTTCCTATAACCATAATCGTACGGTACGCGACTTGAGATTAGTAAAAACCTTTCGTTCGCGCCGTTTTTTCGGATTTTTCGAAATATTTAGCCTAATCGAGCCTCGCGTCTCTTGGTCTTGAGCCGCGAATCACAGGCTTTTCCAGTCTTACAACCGGCATAATCCGCGATATTTGAGTATATCGACCCGACTTTCTGTAAATATCGGACTTTTCGAGAGAACTATTAAAAGAAATTTCACTTGATTTTATCGAAAAGACGAATTATTGGTTTAAAACCTGTTTGTCAGCGGCCTGAACATTTTCGAATTTTAAAAAACAAGAGTAATAATCTATGCGCTTTTCCTGTAAGGCATAGACGCTTTCCCTGTCCTCGGGACGGAATCGCAGTTTTCGAGAGAATCTTTCGGACGCGTAATATTAAATAACGCCGCGGCGTCAGGGACTCCGCGGCGTTGACACACTGAAGGGCAAACAGAATTCTAGTGAGAGACGTCCTCTCTTTGGGCGACGTCTAAGAGCGTCTGCAAGCGTTCAATCCTTTTTCTTTGTCGATCCTTATCTTGTTCGGAAGCTTTGCGATCGACTTTCTCTTTTCCGTTGGTCGTTGGAGCGTATCCTTTTTCCTCGCCGAGTCCGAAAGCGATCTTCATCCTTTCCAAGTTCGCTTTTGCTTCTTCAAGCTTGTTCGCCTTGATTTGTAACTCGACGAGCCCCGCATAGATTGGCTCGTAAAATTGAAAATCAGTGTTCTTTGGGTTGTTCTCCGCGAAATTGTGCATTTCTACAAGAGCCTCTTTCAACAAGACCTCGGCTTCATCGAGCCGATTCAATCTAGCCTCGTTTTTAGCGACGTTGTAGTAGACGAAAATCTTACCCATCTGGTAAAGAGGTCTGTTGGGATTTTTTTCAGCAACTTCAGCTTTATTGATTAGGCTGAGCATTAGGTCTTTTGTCTCTTCGTATTCTTTTTCGACGTTATAGTTCTCAAGTTGGTAATCGGGATTATCTTGGTTTTCCAAAATTTCCCAATTGACGATCATTTTCACATAGCATTGAGTGAGTTCCGCATAAGACCATTTGATATTTTCAGGGTATTTGCTCTTGAAAAGGGCAACATACGAGGCGCTCTCGTCGAGCTGCCGTTTTGCTTCCTTAACGTCCTGTTTTATGGCGCTCCAGAGCGCATGGTACGAGTAAATGTTAGTTATCATCTGGAGTTCTTCCGGTTTGAACTCTTCTTCTGACATTTTCAGGCGCATAAGCCGCTCTCTGACGCCGCTGAGATCTTCTTGAATTATATTTTTGACGTCTTCAGGTATGTTGTATTGCTGCCGATTAAAGAACCCGAGATTCTGATTAGGACGACGAACTAGTCGAAGCAGGGAAAGCGCCTGCACATACTGGACTTCAATGGCGAGTCTCTGTGTTTCATCGTCGCCAATTGAATCTAGTTCTTGCAGGGCGACGTTGCTTTGGGTTAAGATATCGTCTTCAAAAGTCGTCAAAGGCGAATTTGCCAAGATCGTGGCAATAACCTTCGCTTTTTCGATGATGAGTTCTCTTCTGATTTTAATGCCTTTCTCGTTTGACAGGCATTCCTGATATAGTCCAAGCGCTTTTTCAAAGACTCTTGAATCTTTGGATTGTCCCAAGTTTTTATAGATTAGTCCCGTTTGCACGTATCGATACGCCGTTTCTCTGAGCGAGGTTGAATCTTGTAATTTTTCCTGTTCTAAGAGCCTTTGGTTGTATCTCAAGAGGATTTCGAGGGCGTCGACGTCTTTATCTGAAATAGCCAACTTACTGAGGGAATAGTCGGCGGCTGTGGGGCTGAAAATCAAGTTGTAACTGAGATCCGTGTCGCCTTTGATCGTTTGGAAAATCTCATTAATAGCGTTTTGCGCTTCTTGAAAATTAGCTTTTTGCACTCTCACGTGCTCCCTTTCCTTTTTGACGGTGAAAGAAAGCATAACGATCGTCGCAATAGCCAAAAAGACAAGAGCAGCGCTTAAAGCGGCGGTAATTTTGTTCCTTTTACACAGGCGCCAACCTCTTTCAAAAATGTTCGAGCGTCTCGCGCGGATGGGCCGTTCGTCGAGAAAACGCTGCAGGTCGTCAGCGAGCTCGCCGACAGACGCGTATCGTTTCTCTTTTGACGCTTCTAATGTTTTGAGTATGATTGTTTCTAGGTCGCGCGGGACGCCAGGATTGATTTTTCTGGGCCGCACAAGGTCGCGATTAAGGACTTGGCGGTAAAGCTCCGCTTCTCCAATTTTGTCATATGCTGGCGTAAAGGTCAGCAGCTCGTAGAGCGTCAATCCTAATGCGAAGAGGTCGGAACTTGGCGAGTAATCATATTCTTTGGCGACTTCCGGAGCTAAATAACGTTGTGAGCCGACGAGTCGCGCTTGTTTGGTGAGCGAATAGTCGTCGATTGGCTTAGCAAGACCAAAGTCGGTGATCCAAACGACTCCTTCTTTGTCTAGGATTATATTAGACGGTTTAATGTCCCTATGAAGAACGTTATGCCTGTGCGCGAATTCGAGCGCGTTGGCCGCTTGAATTCCTATGTCGCAAACTTGCTGGTAGTAATTAGAACTAGCGATCTGAACGGACAGCAGCCCCTTTTCTGACGTGGGAAGCCCCTCCCCAAACGTTACGTCGTTTTTCTTAACGTTTTTGGGACGCTTTTTCTTTTTATTGTTTTCGTCCTCCTCTTGACTTGCTTTTGGGCGGTCGAGCATGGTTGCGACGTCGAGCTCATGCGTCGATTCAGAAGCGCCTGAAGGAACTGGGCAAGGAGTTGGCGCGGACGCCGCTTTAAACGCGCGTTTGCGGACGTTGGAATCGAGGCTATTTTGCGAGGGGGCAGGAACGCCGGGTTCAGGTTGTTGAGATTGAAAGACGCTTTGAACATAGTTGTCGACGTCTGAGCGAACGGCGACGTCGACAACCGCTTCGGTCCGTTTGGCGTCGTCTTTTTCATTTTGCAGCGCGTTATTATTCAGAGTTGAGTTGCGACGTTCGCGCTGGCGTTTAGATATTTTTGAATTTCTAGCGCTGGCTTGAGTCGCATCCGAAACTTCTTTTTCTTTTGCGCGCAGAAACTGGTCCAGACTTACGCCTTCTATCAGTTGCATCGCATAAAAGAACAGATCGTCAACGACGTCGTAGTCGAAGACGGGCACAATATTCGTATGGTGAAGCTTAGCGGCCATTCTTGCTTCGCGCTGGAATCGCTGAATCGCTTCCTCTTCTTTGCCGGGAAAGATTCTCATCACCTTGAGCGCGACGGTTCTTTGCAGCGTCTCGTCGAAAGCTTCGTAGACGACCCCCATTCCTCCTTTTCCAAGTTCGTTTCGGATCAGGTAATTTTTCAGCCTCGTAACTTTTTTAGGTTCAACGCCTCTCGCGGTTACGCTATTGCTATAGCTGTGCAAGGATTCTTGAGCCGCAGATTTTTCGAGTATGAGCAGGGAAGGAAAGAGGTCTCGAATTTCTTCTGCGAACTCTGGGTACGTCTCCGCGTATTCCTCGATCGACGGACGTCTGCCCTTACGAATATCTTCAGTGAAGCGTTCTACAACAATTTCTATATCGACGTAAGAGTCTTCTATTCTCAGCCCGTCCGCAGAAACGTGAAGTTGAGTTTCTTGCGCTGTGAAATTGTTTTCCGAAGATTGTTCAGACATCTTGCAAACCTACTTGTTTATGCAGCCGAACGTCAGGTTCGCTGCAATTGCCTATTGCCTGGATTCCGCGCCGCGGCGTTGGGGCAAAACAGTCCTTATGAAGAAACGCAAACGCATATGCAGAGCCGACGAAGCGCTCGGTCGTCTCAAGATTTCGCCGCGCACTATATGAAGAGTATGCGAAAAAGCAGAATTAGTGAAGAAAATTTTTGCTTGTTTTGGGTAATGAACGACAATTACGAAACATTGTATTCATCAAGCCCCTCTTCTTCAAGGATAACGCGAAATCTTTTCAACGCGCGAAGGTACATAACGCTTGCCGCTTTTGCCATAACGCCAAGCTCTTCTGCTGTTTCTTGATTGGTCAACTGTTCGAAGTTTCGGAGCGAAATAATTTCTCGGTCAGCTGGGTCTAACCTTTCAAGACACCTCGTCATCTTCACCTGCAGTTCATGCCGACACGCCGCAGTGGACGGAGACGTCAATTGCCCAACCAGGAAAATGGAAGTCGAGGTTGGGTCCATTGAGGAACGCTGCAGCGAGAAGCCGCGTTCTCTATTGCGGTTGCGCTTTTGCGTTTGGAAATGGTAGCGGTACAATGTGATTAATTGTTGTCCGACGATGAGACGCAGCCAGACGACGGTCGAATATTTAGGCGCTGAAACGCCGTTGCTCAACTGGCGAAACGCTTCGCTGAACGACTCTTGTAAGACGTCGTCAGGATCGACCAGGGCGCGCAGCTCGGGTTGCAGACGGACGTTAATCATGCGAAGAAGTCGTTCCTTGTGTTCGTTGAACATCTCTGCTATGCACGTCTTAATTTCTTCGGCGCTTTGTGGGACGACAAAAGTATTCTGAGACGCAGAATCGTTTTCGTCGTCAACCAACGGTTTTGAAGATAAAGGATTTTCCTCGGACATATAAACGCCTTTCATAAAAACGCACAAGTTTGAGACGCAACAGTAATGTAAGCTCTCAGACTGTCCCGTTTATTATATTCAACGACGCTAAAGCTTCAAGCGCCCGAGGGTTTGCCGTTCGGTCTTGACTTGAGTCTTTAAAATCCGTAGGATGACGGAACAGTAGCGCCTAGAGAAAATTGGCTGATTTTGGCGTATTCCCATAACAACTTAAAAAGGGTATAATAATACGGCTTTTTCGTGGAACCACGCGCGTTTGGCTCCCGATATCACCGTTTTTCATAGCAGACAAAAAGACGAAATCATGGAGAAAACAGAGACAACCGGCACGGGCGTTGTTTTGGAAGCGGCTCGCCGAGAGAAATTACGCAAAATTGAAGAGATGGGGCTGGATCCTTGGGGCGGTCGTTTTGACGATCGTCTTTTAATTAGGGACGTATGCGCTCGCGAAAACGAGATTATCGCTGGCGAACCCATCAAGCTGCCTCCGAAATGGGAAGGCGCTCCTGAACGGACGGAGATTCCGTATGACGGACCTCAGGTTCGAGTTGCCGGTCGCATTGTTTTGCAGCGCAAACAAGGCAAGTTGATCTTTTTGACCCTCAAAGACTGGACTGGCGAGATTCAGATCTTCATTGGTAAAAACCAAGTTGGCGACGCGGCTTGGGAACTCGCTCTTTGTCTTGACCTTGGCGACTTGATTGGAGTCGACGGCGAATTCAAAAGGACACAAACTGGAGAATTGACGATCTTTGCGTCTCAGTTGACGTTCATGAGCAAATCGCTCGAAACGCCGCCCGACAAATTCAAGGGATTAAACGATCCTGAACTGCGCTCTCGTATGCGTTATGTCGACCTTGCTCACAACGACGAAGCGATGGCGCGTATGCTCAACCGAACGAAGATTGTCGCTTCTATTCGCAAGACCCTTGCCGATGAAGGTTTTGTCGAAGTAGAAGGTCCCACGCTTCAAGCGGTCGCAGGTGGCGCGGCAGCTCGCCCTTTCATAACGCACCACAACGCGCTCGACATTTCCCTCTATTTGCGCATAGCGCTCGAATTGCACTTGAAGCGCCTGCTTGTCGGCGGCATGGAACGCGTTTTTGAAATTGGACGCGTCTATCGTAACGAAGGCGTCGACCAAACGCATAATCCTGAGTTTACGCTGATGGAGCTCTACCAAGCGTATGGCGATTATAATACGATGATGGATCTTACGGAAAAGATTGTCTGCAACGCAATTCAAGCGACTGGTCAAGGCTATATTCTGCCTTGGGGCGGTCAAGAGATTGACTTTACTCCTCCTTTCAAGCGCAAGCCGTACTTTGAAGCTCTTGCCGAGGCGACAGGAATCGATCCCCACGATGACGCCGCCGTTGTCGCCTATGCGAAATCGATCGGAATCGAAGACGTCGACAAAAAACATATCGACGTCGTGCGCAACGACCTCTTTGAGGAAAAAGTCGAAGATTCGTTAACGGGTCCGGTCTTTATTATCGACTATCCCGCAAGTATTTGCCCATTGACGAAACGTAAGCGTTCGAATCCTGAAATTGCTGAACGTTTCGAGCTTTTCGTTCGCGGTTGCGAATTGGCAAACGCTTATACCGAATTGAACGACCCCGATCTTCAGGAGAAGCTTTTCCGCAGTCAACTCGAAGGTCAAAAAGAAGAAGACTCGATGGCGAAGATGGACCACGATTTCATCCGCGCGCTTCGTTACGCCATGCCTCCGACCGGCGGTTTAGGAATTGGTATTGACCGGTTGGTCATGATGCTCACTAATACGACGAGTATTCGTGAAGTCATTTTGTTCCCGTTGCTGAAACCGGAAGTTTTTTCTGAATGAGAAAGCAGCGCAGTCGTCGAGCCGCTGATTGGTTCAGCGTCGACGGCTCTTGACGTCTCGTCTCTTTGCGCGGCTTATACGCGGCCGCGCCTTTTCCTATTGAACATATTCGCAGGGAAGCGTTAATGTATAAATTACTCTTGATCTGGCGCTATTTGTTGACGCGGCGTATTGCGTTAGTCAGCGTCGTGAGCGTTACGCTTGGCGTTGCGACGATGATCGTTGTCAACGCCGTCATGCTTGGGTTTAGCCGTGAAATGGAGAATCGAATTCACGGCGCCTTGTCCGACGTAACAATCAGTTCGCGTTCTAGTTTGCGCGGTTTCGACGACGTTGATTCTCGACTGAGGGACGTTGAGAAAGTCGCCGGCGATCTTATTGAGGCAATGACGCCAACGGTGATAACGCCCGGTCTTATGAGTTTTGATTTTGGCGGCGGCGAAGTGATAACTCGTCAAGTCCAGATTGTTGGAGTCGACTGTGCGACGAACGAGAAAGTTACGGCAGTTGCGCAGTATCTTCAACATCCTGAGAACCGCAAGCGCTTTACTTTTGATCTCCACGAAGACGGATACGACGTCCAAAATCCAACCTTTGGCAACGAAGGGACTGTTCGTACTCATCTTGAGAGCGCCGGCTGGAAAAAGCGGCGCGCAGACGCCGAGTACGAGCGCTATCGTTGGCAGGAACAGCTGCGCCAACGTGAAATGTACGCGAAATCGACGAAGCCGAGTTCTGCGCCTCCTATGGAAGACTCAGCCGACGAGGACGACGATCCCTATGCGGCCGCTCTTGCTAATATGCCGGAAATTCCAGTATATGGCGACGATGAAGCGGGCGTCGATTCTCCTTTAGACGAGCCCGGCGTCGATGGGGCGGAGCCGACTGTTGAAGTTGTGCGCGAGGCGGCGGACGCGCCTTCAACTGGTCCGACGCAATTGGCGGGCACGCCTTTTGACGGCCTTGAGCAATTTGAGACGAGAAAGGATCCCGCTACCACGCAAGAGACGGGCGCGATTCTTGGCGTCGGACTGGTTTCAGGAAATCGCCGCAAGCATCTGAACCCTCAGACAGGCAAAGACGAGATTCGCGAGTCTCTTTTACGCATTCCGGGCGAGGACATAACGCTTTCGTTTTTGGCGGTAGGAACAGAAAATTCAATGCCGTCTATCGTTTACGATAGATTTACTATAGTCGACTTGTACGAGTGCCGCATGGCCGAATATGACGATTCCTTTGTTTTCGTGCCTATTGAAAAGCTTCAGTATTTGCGCCGTATGATTGCCGACGACGGCACGAGGCTGGCGACTCAGATTCTTATCAAGGCTAAGCCTGGCGTTAAGATAGAGGAGGTTCGCGATCGACTGAGAGACAGCGAAGAATTTCCCGAGCAGCTTTATGAAATTGAGACCTGGAAAGATCAACAGGCGGCGACGCTTGCTGCAGTAGCGACCGAATTATCGATTTTGAACGTTCTGCTTTTCCTGTCGATAGCCGTCGCAGGTTTTGGTATTTTGGCGATTTTCTTCATGATAGTCGTAGAAAAGACGCGCGATATCGGAATTTTGAAATCGCTTGGAGCAAGCGGCTCTGGAATTATGCAGATTTACCTTTTCTACGGCCTGACGCTTGGCGCGATCGGTTCGGGATTAGGAATGGCGTTAGGTTTTTGGTTTGTCGCAAATATTCAAGAGGTTGCCGATTTTCTTTCTCGCATCATGGGGCACGAAGTATTTGATCCGACAATTTATATGTTCCATCAAGTGCCCGCGATTATTGAACCGGCTACGGTGGCTTGGATTGTTGTCGGCTCGTTGTCCATTGTTGTCGCGTCGAGCGTTTTGCCCGCGCTGCGCGCTGCGAGATTGAAGCCCGTCGACGCGCTGCGTGTTTGAAGTCAACCTTATCCGGCGTATCCACTTTGCTTTTTGATTTACTTTTCTAAGGCGTTCCCTTTGCCTTGTATATTGAAAATAAGAAGCGTTAACAATTGAGGAACAATTCGATGACTCGAGATTCCGACAGTGAGCGAAAGAGCGACGCGCAAATACTTGCAACGCTTCGTCGTCGTCCAGCTGCGTCAACAGCTCCGGCAGAGTCTAATGCAGATACTGAGTCTCAGGCGCGCGCTGATAATCGAGCTGAAGCGTTGAAGCGTTTGGTAACGTCGAATGCGCCGAAAGAGCCGATAAGCGCAACGAGCTCGACGTTTCGCGACCTTCGCGAGGAGTTGAATTCGGACGTCGTTTCTGCAAACACGTTCGACGCTTCGCTCGACCTTATTGAGGCAGAACTTGAGTCGAACGCCGCGCAAACGTCACCTGTTTCGCATTCTTCTCACAGGTCCCCAGCGGTCGAAAACGACGCTATGTCCGCCGTTGTACTGAAGAACGCCTGGATTCCGTCCGAACCGGCAGTTGCAGCGTCCGAGCCTAGGAAGACGTTGGAACTTCGTTCCGACAAGAAAGCTGAAGTTTCGGATTTGCTCGTCGTGTCAGAGCTGCACAAAGGGTACGTCAAGGGAAAAAAGCTCATTCCTGTTCTTCAAGGCGTCAACTTAACGGTCAGCAAAGGCGAATTATTGGCAGTAGTTGGTCAGAGCGGTTCGGGAAAGAGCACGCTGCTTCATCTGATGGGCACGCTCGACGTGCCGGATTCCGGCACGATTCATTTTGACGGTCAGCGGATTGATAATCTTCCAAGTTCCCAACGGGACGTGTTGCGGAACCGTTTTATCGGTATGATTTTTCAATTCTATCATCTCATTCCCGAGATGAGCACGTTGGAGAACGTCTTGGCGCCTCTTATGATACGCGATTCGATCTTTGGCTACCTGCGCAAACGTTCGCAATATGTCGAGCAGGCAAAGGAACTTCTCGATCTTGTCGGTCTTTCGCATCGTCTGCGGCATCGTCCCAACGAGCTCTCGGGCGGCGAGATGCAACGCGCTTCCATTGCTCGCGCGCTTATCACGAATCCTCGCGTTTTGCTAGCGGACGAACCGACCGGCAACCTTGACTCGAAATCGTCGCTTGGAGTGCTGGAACTTCTGCGCAAGTTGAATCAGGAAAAAAACCTTACCATCGTCATGGTAACGCATGATATGAATCAGGCGCAGAGCGCCGATCGCGCTGTGAGAATTGTCGACGGCTGGATCGTGCCCGAATGAACAAGCGCGATTAAACAAGGGTGAGTAACGCCGAGATCCTTTGCTGTCCTCGGCTTTTTTTATGCCAATTGAGAAACGTACGACGACTAAAATCAGCGTTTTTTTCTAAAAGAACTTGCTAATCCCTTGCCAACCGTGTAAAATGAGAACCGGTTGAGTTTCCGGTCTTTTCGTAACCGGCGCGCGACGTTGCGCCGACCCCGCCGGTTGAGCTCCAGCCGCATTGCAATTGAACGACCCCGCTGTTTTATGGCTGGGTTTAGCCGACCTGTTTGAAAGGTTTATTATATGTCCCTTAAAATTTATATGAACGGTCAGTTAGTCGACCGCGAAGACGCAAAAGTCAGCGTTTTTGACCACGGCCTCTTATATGGCGACGGTATTTTCGAAGGAATTCGGCTCTATAATGGAAAGGTCTTCCGCGCGAAGACGCATTTGGAACGACTTTGGGATTCGGCGAAAACGCTCGATATCAAGATTCCGATCAGCAAAGAAGAAATGCTTGACGCGATCTATAAAACCTGCCAAGCGAATAATTTTACCGACGCGTATATCCGTCTGGTCGTTACGCGCGGCGAAGGCACGCTTGGACTTGACGCGCATCTCTGCAAGAACCCTCAGGTCATCGTCATCGCGCAAGAATTGTCCTTGTATTCTGCCGATTTCTACGAAAAGGGAATCAAGATTGTTACGGCAAGTACGATCCGCAATCATTCCAACACGGTCAATCCTCGTGTGAAGTCGCTCAATTACTTGAACAACATTTTGGCGAAGATTGAGGCGTACTACGCTGGTTGCGAAGAGGCCTTGATGCTGAATCACAAGGGCGATGTTTGCGAATGTTCCGGAGACAACATCTTCGTCGTCAAAAACGGCAAATTGCGCACCCCTCCAATTGACGCTTGTATTCTCGAAGGGGTTACGCGCAATGTCGTCATCGAGATTTGTCAAGAACTTGGTCTCGAAGTCTCCGAAACGGCGTTTACTCGCCACGACGTTTACACCGCTGACGAGTGCTTCCTGACTGGCAGCGCGGCTGAGCTTATTCCGGTCGTTGTAGTCGACGGACGTGAAATTGGCGACGGCAAGCCTGGTAAGATCACTCTCCAGATCTTGTCTGCGTTTGGCGATTTTGTTAAGAAAGACGACGACTGATTTTGTTATGAACGGCGACGTCGCGTCAAGCGTTTGGGACGCAGCGCGACGTTGCCGCAGCGGACGAATTCGATTTCAACGCTTCCTGTTTATCTTTTATTTTCTCCCTCATGCAGCCGACTTTGAACACTTCATGAAAGAACATACTTGTAAGACGAAGATCGTTTTGATTGGGTGTCGCGCGACGGGTAAATCTACCGTAGCCGCCGCGCTTGCCGAGCGTTGGGGATTCGATTGGGTCGACCTTGACGCCTGGATCGAAGAGCGCGCGCAGACAGCGATATGCGATATTTTTGCGCAATATGGGGAAGAGTATTTTCGCGATCTTGAAGAACGCGCCGTCGCGGACGTACTTGCGCTGCCTCAGCCGCTTGTTGTAGCGACCGGGGGCGGCGCCCCTCTTCGCGAATCGTCTCGAAAGCTGATGAAAGAGCGCGGCGTTGTCGTTTGGCTTACTGCGTCAGTCGACACAATGGCGCGAAGAATGTCAGGCGACCAGGCGACGTCGACTCGGCGTCCTTCTTTGACGGACTGTAAGACTCCGGTTGATGAAATTGCGGAAGTGCTTGCCGCGCGCGAACCAATTTATCGAGAGGCTGCGTCGACGACGGTCAACACCGATGATAAGACCGTCGATGAAATAGTTTTGGAAATTGTCGATTCTGTCCCCGATTTCTTTGTTTAATAAGAGTTGACTTGCAATGGCTCCCTCTCCTCATCTTGCTCGTCTTTTTTTCAGTTGGCTAGCAGCTCAGACGGCTACTCATGCTGAAAAGACGGTCGTCGACGAGGTCAAGCGTCGCATGGCGACGGGCGATCTTGGAGATTACGACGGCGTTTTGTTCAAAGACGCGTTTCGTCCGCAAGGTCAAGCGGAGGGGCGTATTAGCGTAGGCGGCGTCGATTTGGGAGTTGTCGGCGCGACCAAATCGGAGCTTGTCGGTATTCTCGATAAGATGGGAACGCCGAAAGTCGTGAAAGGGGATTCGTATAAGTACTATATTGGAGCTTGGAAAGGACGCCGCATAGCGGTCGTGCAAACGGGTTCGGGCTTCGAGAGCGCTAAAAAGGGAACGGAAGCGCTGCTTCAAGCGTTTCGGCCTACGCGCGTTGTTTCCGTCGGATTTGCTAAAACGCTTGTTTCCTCACTTTCTGCCGGCGCGCTCTTTGTGCCGAATCGCTTGATTAAAGAAGACGGAACGTCTTTTGATCTTTCTCGGCCCGCATTGCGCGCGCCGCAAGAAGAAAAGAATGAAGAGGCGCCTCTTGGTTCCGACGAGGCTTGCTTGAGTGGAGATCCGATTCTTTCGGACGACTACGTTATCGAATCGGAAGATTTTTCAAACGAGGAGCCGGAGCCCGAATCGCCTCCGAAAACTCCTAATTTGACGTCCTATGAGTTCTTGCGACGCTTTGCGACGGGCGCCTTAGTCAGCGTAGACCGTGAAGTTGTTAAGAAGGTTGAAAAACAACGCTTTGCGAAAGAACTCGGCGCCTCTGCGCTTGACCGAGAAACTTGGGCGGTTGCCGAGGCTTGTGGAGAAGGCAGAACGCCCTTTCTTCCGCTGCGCGTAATTTACGACGCGCGCACTCAAGCGGGCAGCAAAGAAGCGGCGCGCGCTGTAAGCAACAGCGGTCAGAATGTCGCTCGAACTTTGGGAGCGCTCTTTGGCGCCGTCTCCAAGCGTCCTGGCGCCGCGCTTGACGTCTATAAATTAAAAGAACAGTCGTTAGAAGCGGCTGATAAGTTAGCTAAAGCGTTAGAAAAGATCTTAGCCGCCGCTCAATAATGAAACGTTTATTCCGTAAGAAACAAACAGTTTCCTCAGCGCCTCGTCGAGCCGACGTCAAGCGCCGTCGCACGCAACTAGTTCAAGACGGACTCTTAATCCTTATTGTCGCATCCCTCTTGGTCTTCAACGCAGTTGCTCGCGGCGTCAATCTTCTGATGGCGTTGAGCGCCTTTTTTTTCGGTTTTTTAGCGATCGATTACTTCTGGGGCAAACGGATACTTCGTAATCTTCGCGTGTCTCGCAAACTTCCAGACACAGTCTATGCCGGCGAACCTTTCTATGTTGAAATAGAGCTTGACGCAAGTAAACGTCGTTCTGCCTCGTGGGCGATCGTCGTCGAAGATTTATGGGCTCCCGAGGAAGCGGAGTACGATCTTCCGCGAGAATTAAAGAAGAACGGAGCAGGCGGTTCTGAATTGAAAGATTCGAGCGCTTCAAAAGAAGCGACGAAGCGTTCTAAGACGAAAAAGAAGGCTAAAACTCAGTCGAAAAAGCTAACTGCCAAACAAGCGAGCCAAACGGACGCCGCGCTTTATGCTGGGGTCGAGACGCTAAAACCGGTCGTTTATTTTCCGACGATTCATAAACGTGAAAAGCGTAAGGAATATTACATAGGCGTTTTTGCACGCCGCGGCGTTAGACGATTGAAGACGTTGACAATGTCGACGCGTTTCCCTTGCGGTTTTTTCCGAAGTTGCGAGAGATTTGACGCGGTCGATGAAATAATTGTCTTTCCTAAAATAGGTCGTTTAACAAGCGCATGGACGAGTTTTATCGACGGGCGCGCAGTGCAAGAGGCGAGCGCTTCGACGAGTTGGACGTCGAGGATTCCTGACGAAACGATCGCGATCCGCGATTGGCGTCAAGGCGATTCTAAGCGTACGATCGCATGGCGCGCGACCGCTAAGCGTAATCGGCTTCAATCACGAGATTTTACGAAACGTCAAACGCGTTCCACTTTAATAATTCTCGATCTTTATTTGTCGCCAACGACTTTGAAAGGGGAAGGCGCTGAGCGTTGGCAGAACGTTGAAAAAGCTATTTCTTTTGCAGCGACATTGCTTAGGCAGTATATGGATTACGGCGATTCGCAGATATATTTTGCGCTCAACGCCGATATTCCCGAAATGACTTCTCAGGGCAAGAAACGTAGGAAAATAGCCTCATGGAACGACGCGCCTAACGACTGGGATACGATTATAGGGGCAGGATCGACGCTTCGTGCGTTTACAAGG
This sequence comes from Thermoguttaceae bacterium, assembly GCA_028695965.1. Lineage (GTDB taxonomy): Bacteria > Planctomycetota > Planctomycetia > Pirellulales > Thermoguttaceae > RUG369. The sequence goes on from JAQVHZ010000064.1 coordinate 16,866, forward strand.
CTAGCTCTAGCGTTGACTCCGAAGGAAGACAGACTTCATGAGACAATCCACGTTGCGAAGTCTTTTAATTTGAAGGACAAACAGGTTTTTGTCGTCTCTGTCGAGCCGATAGCGCCAGAAAGACTCGAGGCTGAACATTGGGAAGACGCGTGTTTTATCGACGTCTCTTCGCCTTCGTTTGACGATTATTTTCAAACGGAATCAGGCTCCGAGAGTCTTTAAAACTGCATTACAAAAGAACGCCGCCTTTTTCAAACAGCGTCGAGAAGGCGGCGTTTTTTAGCGCTCATTTTTGTCAATAGCAATCAGTCGATAGAGGTGGAACTCTTTACTTCTTCATCGTTGCGAGAATCGTCTAATTCAAAAGTAAACTCGTTCTTCTTTCCGTCGGTAACTTCGGCTGTTAGACCAGATTGCGCACGATTGCCGTAAATAGCCGGGACGTGGTAAGTTACTTCTTGGTTCAAGATAAGATCTTCGTTGTTGGGATCGCGTTCTTCAACCATCGTAACTTTCTCAATGGTAACGAGATACTTACCCGGCTTGGCGCCGTCGTTTTTTACAAACGACGACAATTTTGCAACGCCTTTTTCATTGGTGGCGCCGTTAGCCGCCGTGCCGGTTTGTTCTTCGGGCGCAAAAACGACTACGGCTTCTTCAACGGGTTGCCCGTTGTAGGTAACGGTAACGGTAACAGGAACCGTGCCATTTTTGTTGGCGTTGCATCCGAGCGCGCAGGTCAAAACACAAGCGACGCCTAAAACGAATACTGACGCTATATATTTCTTCATCATTTTTTCCTTCCCGGTTGCAAAGGTTCGTTAAAGAGGGGCGCGCCGCGACAGCGAACGGCGCGCGCAAGATTCCTGAGACGACAAAACCGTCAGTTGAAGGCGATCGTTTCGCCGGACGATTTCGTCGACATACCACCCCAAACGCCATAGGCGCTCTTCGAACTCGTATCAGGGTAGCCGCGGCAACCGGCAGACTGATTGCCGCAATCGATCGTATCGGAGATGAAGCGAACCGAAGCGTCCATCATCGTAACGTTGACGCCGCCGGAGTGTCGGCTTGTCGGCGAAAGAATATACTGGTTTTGGGTGTGCCCCGTTCCGTCGCTGACAAGGACGGTATTAGGAGGCGTGTAAGCCGTTACGCCATGGAAGAGGAGACAGCCGTCCCACGCGCGGAAACCGCGAAGAACGCTATAGTTTTGGAAGGTTCCGCAAGTCGAGAGGTATTTGTTGTCAGCTCGACTGAACAAAGGGGTTAGACTTGCAGGGTCCCACCCCGTAGAACCTGGCTTGGTAACGCAGTCGCCAAATGTGGCGACGCCGTTCGGACGAATGCCTTCGGAAACGCCCATTGTGTTGCTCGTGCCGTCGACGATACGCGCCATTTGGCACCAGCTATCGTTGCCGAAGACGCCGGAAACCATGTCGCCGCTCGTGTACGTGCCTGCCGGATATGAGCGGTACGGACGGTCTCCGATGAAGAAGTAGTAGTCGGCGTATCCTGCCGTTTGAGCAGGGTTTGCATTAGGCGACCTGTCGGGCCCGCCGCAGCTTGGACAGAGATATCCGGAGAAGATCTGCGTCCAGGGCTCTACGGCGTCGTAGGCGCCGCGGGCTGATTGCATCATGGCGTTGTAGAGCGCCTCTTGCTCGAGAAATGGAAGCAAATGAACGCGCGCGCCAGTGCGGTTGTTGCCGGCAAAGGTCGCCGCGCCGCGAGGATTGCCCGCGCGCATGGCGGGCAGCGCCTTGTGGAGGTCGTTATAATTGTGCAGCGCCAAGCCAATTTGTTTCAAATTGTTGGTGCATTGCATACGTCTCGCCGCTTCACGCGCCGCTTGAACGGCAGGAAGGAGAAGCCCGATTAAAATACCGATGATGGCGATAACGACCAAAAGTTCGACAAGGGTAAAACCGCGAGCGCGCGGTTTGCCCCTGCAGGAAAGAATGGATTTCATAGCGCAACCTTTCTGGAATGACAATTTCAACAATGTGGGGCAAGGTACGATAATATAGTATTTAAGCGCGTTTGGAGCTCGGACTTTGATAGAGGAACGTTTACTCCAACGCTCTTAAGAAGCTGTCGTATGATTGTTATTACAATTATTGAAAAGGACCGAGGCTAATTAGTTTTTATCAGAACGGCGCCGTTTAGTCAAGTTTTTTGACGTCATTTTGGAGTGAAGTTGACGAGCTCCTGCCGTTTGTAATGATTTGTCATATTGTACGCTGCGAGCGCCGGAGCGAAAATTGAGTTGACGGACGTCTCGTTGGCGTCTTTTTTAGAAAGGCGTCAGAGAATCTGTAAGTTGATTTTGTAAAATTGTTGTTTTTTTGAGTGAAAGCCGAACGATAAGCGTTTGTTTTTCTTATCGTTCGGTTAAACGTTATGTCACAGACTTTTAGTTAGCTGTTAGAGCGTGTATTGCGGAATATTCATCGGTTCGCCGTCTTTAAGGGCGGACATATGAGCGACGATACCGGGAACGGTCGTATTGAGCGCAACTGCGATATTGACGATCGGCGTTGTGCCTTTCAGAATCGATTCGATAAAGTTAGAACCGAGGTATCCGTGCGAACCGCCATGTCCACCGGCGGCAACCCCCGGCGGCAACGCCGGCTTGCGCAGGTCGCCGAGTTTTTGGACGAGTTCTGCCGTAGCTGCGTCGAGCGGTTGGTATCCGTTATTGTACGCGCCAATCTCGCCTTTCATACGCCCAGTTTCGCCGCCCCATCCAGCGGTATCCCAGCTGACGATCATGCGAGACGCGCCGCCTTCGCTTGTATGGAAGAGCGCCGTTTCCGTGCCAAACCGATTATTGTATTGGTTTGATCGATATTCTGACAGCTTACTCTCGTGTCCGATACAGGAAACGCGAGTAAAGGTGTTGCCGGTAACACAGGTATAGTATGCGTTCGAGTGGGTTGGATACCATTGCGGCGGCAAGCCGATTCGCCAGCCTTTGTAGCTGTCTATGCCTCCGTCGTTGTAGTGATAGTACTCGCCTTCAGTGTAGATCATCTGTCCGAATCCTCCTGCTTTATAGATTTTACGCGAGGCGTAAACGGCGTCGTG
>JAQVHZ010000144.1 GCA_028695965.1 Thermoguttaceae bacterium
CTCTATAAGTTTTGAACTCCGCGAACAAGTACAAAATACCTGCTCGCAAATTCGACAAAATTATAGTAGTGTGTTACTACGCCACTCTTGCATTACCTAATTGTAAAATAACAAATCAAGCTCAAAAAGCCTGAAGTAACAAACAGCGGCAGCAGCCGCGTTTATTTTATGGTCGCCCGGTAAAGGCAACCAATATGATTCTAACTGAAAAGCAAAGTTCGTCAAGCGGAAAAAATAAAATTTTCGATATTGTGCCTAAACGCTCTAAAGCGCCCGTTTAACGGGCTCCAGCAACCGCTCCGACGTCGCGGACAAAGTTCTTCTCTTACCGCGACGTTACTTCTTTTTTGACTTCCGCGGCAAAGTAGAAGGAGCCGATAGCGCACAAGACGTCCCCCGTCTGATTCGGCGACGTGCAGTAGTCTGCAAGAAACGAGCGGTAATTCGGCACGACGCGGAACTTGCTCCTTATCGGCGCGTCTTCGGCGCAGGTCTCGTCGAGCGCTTGCTCAACGGTCTGAATCAGATCGGAGACGGGCACGGCGCGCCCTTCGTTCGACCTTTCGGTCAGCATGACTTCATCGACGACCGGCGCAAGTTCCGCAATCATGCCTCTTACGTCCTTCCCTACGGTCGTCGCAAAGAGGGCCTTGATTTTCCTGCCGGGGAACCGTTCCTTGAGCGCCTGCGCCGACGCGGCGACCGACGCGCGATTATGGGCCCCGTCGACGACCACAAGCGGACTATGGCAGATAATCTCCATCCGCGCGGGCAATTCGAATCCCTCCGCGGCTCTTAGAATCGCTTCTTCGTCGACCGGCAGCGCCAGCCTTCCGGAACTTCCTCGATCATTTTCTCTCCCTTGGGGATAAGACTCTCTTTGAGCGAGTACGGAGACGACGAGCAGCGCGAGCTCAAAGTTCCATTTCCTGACGGAATCGAACGGAGGGGTCGGCAAATTAGCGACAAATTCCGAAATTCCGTCGAGCTGATAGAACGGCGCGTTGTGTTTTTGCGCCGTCGCCCTGGCAAGTCCGATCACTTCCTCAATAGCGCGCTCGTCAATTTGCGTTTCCGGATCGATCGTCAGAAACGCCTGCTCTTGCAGCCGCCATTTCTCTTCCGGGCTCTGCTCGACAGTCTCAAGGCTCTCTTCGTCCTCTTCTTCGAGCGGCTTGGGAACCGGCTCGTGATAGAGCCGCTTGGCGAACCCAACCCCGGAGACCAGCGGCGCGTTCGTCTTCACGATCCCTAACTTTTCCGACGCGATCCCAAAGAGCGAATCGCCTAATTGTTCGCAATGGTCGTAACTTACGCTCGTCAGGACCGAGAGGTCGGCGTCGACGGCGTTGGTCGCGTCGTACCTCCCGCCCAGCCCGACTTCAAGAATAGCGACGTCGACGCCCGCGCGCGCGAACAGGGTAACGGCAAGGACAAGGGACCATTCGAAAAAGGTCATTTTATCCGCTTCATATTCGGGATCGGCAGGGTCGCCGTTCTTAGCGCCTATTTTCCGCCCGGCATTAAATTCTTTCCAACGGTCGACCAGACCCAGCAGGGTCTCGGCAAAGAACATTTTATCGCAATTCTTGCCGTCAATTTGAAACCGCTCGGTCAAATCGACCAGATGAGGCGACGTAAAGAGCCCGACGCGATAGCCTTGCGCGCGATAGATTCGGTCCAGCGCGCAGCAGACCGTCCCCTTGCCCTTGGTCCCCGCGACGTGAATAACGACGTAATGTTGGTCCGGATTCCCCAAAAAGGTCAAGAATTCCCGAAGCCGTTTAAGCGAACGACCCATTTGATCGTAGGGGATAGACTTAAACGTTTCGTAGTTCGTCCGCCGATAGAGGAATTTTAGCGCGCGTTGATACAAGGCGTTTTCTTGAGATCGCATATTGAGTTCCGAGTCGACTAGAGGAGTTGTCAAGCTCCGGTTCCAAAAGGAAAAGACAAGCTCCAGTTGTGCAAGGAGCGGCGAGCCAATGTGTTAAGAATAACGTCGAGAACGCTTATGCGCGCTCTCGACGCCAGACGGTTGCCAAATGAGCGCCGCAAGGGTCTCGCGGCGCAGAATCAACGGGGCTTACTTGTCGAGCGGCTTGGTCATGCGCATGACGTCGAGGGCTTCGTCGAGCTGATCTTTCGGAAGGATCTCTTTTTCTTCGCAGAGCTGACGAATCGTCTTGCCGGTCTTGAACGCTTCTTTTGCGAGCGCGGCGGCTTTTTCGTACCCGATGTACGGGTTGAGGCCGGTAACGATCGAGAGACTTTGTTCGACGGCCGCGGCGCATTTTTCTTCGTTCGCTTCCAGACTTTCGAGGCACTTGTCGGCAAAGACTTCGCAGCCGCCCGCGAGGATACGGACGGAGTCAAGCGCGGCGTCCGCCATGACCGGCATCAGAATGTTCAGCTGGAACTGACCGCCGGAGACGCCCGCGAGCGCGATCGTCGCGTCGTTGCCGACGACTTTGGCGCCAAGCTGCATCAGGCTTTCGCAGATGACCGGGTTGACCTTGCCGGGCATGATCGAGCTGCCGGGCTGGAGATCTTGGATGATGATTTCGTAGAAACTGCAGCGCGGGCCGGAGCCGAGCCAGCGAATATTGTTCGCAACGTTCGAAACGGTCGTCGCGACCGCTTTCAGGAGCGCGTGACACGCGACAAGTCCGTCCCGCTGCGCGTTGGCTTCGAAGTGATTGACCGCTTCGCAGAAAGGAACGCCGGTCTTTTCAGCGAGCAGTTCGGCGACCGTCGCGCCGAATTTCGGGTCGCAGTTGATGCCGGACCCGACCGCGGTGCCGCCGCAGGGGAGTTCGTAAATTTGCGCGGCCGCGTCTTTGGCGCGCTGAGCCGCAAGTTCGAACTGGCGCGCGAACCCGCCGAATTCCTGACCGAGGGTCAACGGGGTAGCGTCGGCGAGGTGCGTGCGGCCGATCTTGATGACGTCTTTCCAGGCGTCCGCTTTAGCTTTCAGGATACCGGCGCATCGTTCGAGCGCGGGGACGAGTCGGTTCTGAATCTCGGTCGCCACGGCGACGTGGATCGCGGTCGGGAACATATCGTTCGTCGATTGACCGCAGTTCACGTGGTCGTTCGGATGGATCTTCTTCTCCTTATCGAAGCGGTCGTAACCGGCAATCTCGAGCGCGCGGTTCGAGATAACTTCGTTCGTATTCATATTCGACGAGGTGCCGGAGCCGGTTTGGTACACGTCGATAGGGAATTCGGCGTCGAATTTGCCGTCGGCGACTTCTTGACACGCTTGGAACAACGCGTTCAGTTCCGTTTCGTTCAGAGGAGCCCGGCCTTTTGTCAGACGACCGAGTTTAGCGTTCGCTTGCGCGGCGCATAACTTGACCAGACCGAGCGCGTGAATGAGTTCCGGCGCAATCGGGCGGCGCGAAATCGGGAAGTTGTCGACTGCGCGCTGCGTTTGCGCGCTGTAATAAGCTTCCTTCGGGAGTTGAACTTCGCCCATTGAGTCGCGTTCGATACGATATTCAGTCATGTTGAGTTTTTCCTTAAGCTAAAGGTGTTATAAATTGGAGGTTGCTCGCTTATTGGAGGTTGCTCGCTTAAATGATACGACAATTTATACGACGAGACGCTAAGCGCGTTAATTGCTCAGTGCGTATTATGGCGCTTCTTAAAGAAAAGTCAAGAACCGCCCCCGCTCCGACCGCACGGCCCGCTCCAACTGCCAAATCTCCCCAAAACCCAACGACCAAATTGCCCAAAATAAGCAAAAAAATGACTTGCGTTTTGATTATCTGCGTGTATAATGAACCTCGCCTTTTAGGCGCTGCGTGCGCTCGTAGCTCAATTGGATAGAGCAGCGGACTTCTAATCCGCAGGTTGAGGGTTCGAGTCCCCCCGGGCGTGTTTTAAAACGTCTGGCACGTGAAGCTTATGGGTACTTCGCAAACTTGCGAGAACGTGCCGATTCGGTTCGAAGCGATTTGAACCGTCTAAAACGCAAGTCTCTAAGAAGCGGAAGGAAGGTCGCTTTTCGATCTCTCGAAAATGAAACAGTCAATGCAAATTCCCAACAACGACTTCGTCTTCTATTGCGTCGAGCCGAGTAATGGCGCTGACGCGCGGGGGTATGTAAGCGATTCCGGATTTGTCGTTGTCAAAGGTTCAAGAGTTTCGGAAGAAGTCGCCGCGCCTATTTTCTCGCGCGGACACATTTTTTTACGACAAGATCTCGTTGAAAATGGAACGATTAAAAACCGCATTTTTGATTGCGACCACGAGTTCAATTCGCCGTCAGCGGCTTCTAGCGTTGTTCTTGGTCGTCCTTCGAGCGGCGACGACGACTGGAAAGATTCGGATGGGCGTTCGTTGAAACAGATTAAGGCAACAAGTCTCAACAAGTCTCAACAAGTCTCAACAAGTCTCAACAAGTCTCAACAAGTCTCAACAAGTCTCAACAAGTCTCAACAAGTCTCAACAAGACTCAACAAGTCTCAACACGTCTCAACACGACTCAACAA
>JAQVHZ010000065.1 GCA_028695965.1 Thermoguttaceae bacterium
CGAATGGAATTATTGGTACGGGCCCCACGTCTTCGGCGAACTTGGAACGCGATACTTTCTTAAAGACGGTCTTGGCATTGCCGCGGGACTCCACGAATATTACCGCAACAGCGATATCTATGAGATGGCCAACTATGCGCAAACAATCAATGTCATCGGTTGCATCAAGACTTCAGCTACGAATGCACAATTCGAAACGACAGGGCTCGTCCTGAAGCTCTATCGCAACGAATATGGTCAAATCCCGCTCAAAGTTGAAGCGCAGCGTCCTTTCGACGTCGCCGCAGCTACAACCGCCGATGGAAAATATCTGACTGTCGCTGTGGTCAACCCGATGCAAGAAGACGTGAAATTCTCCTTTGACGTCGATCTCAAACTCGCCAGTTCCGGCGAACGTTTTGAAATTGCGAACGACGATCCAATGGCATATAACGATCCTGACTCCGAACAAAAAATTGATATCGTCAAGTCCTCCGTCGACAATGTTGCCGAAGGCACGACCTTGGCGCCCCTGAGCGTTACGCTCTTCAAAATTGCTATCGAAGAGTAAAAAATCGGCTAGGCCAACGCAAGACTAACACTTAAATTATCTTGGCGGACGTGCCTAGCGTCCGCCAATTCTTTTTCTCCCTGTTCCTCTTGCCGACATTTACTTTCTCCAAACCACAAGCAAATTTTAAAATTTATTACAAAAACAATGACCACAACAACTAATGTGGTGCATATGAACGCTCGTTAGCAAAACAAAAAATATTTGATTTCATACAAAAATCTTTTATAATCACTTTGGAAATGCGTCTCATTTTCAGACGTTTCAACAATCGTCGTGGAGGGATATTTCATGAATAGAAGAGATTTTATCCATTTGACCTCGCTGGCGCTCGGGGTTATTGGTATAGAAGCCACAGGACTCAGAACTGTGTGCTCGGCGCTTGCTAACGAGGAAAAAAAAGGACGTAAAATTCTGTATTTCGATCTTTCCACCGAGTGGGAACATCCTCCAACCGTCGACGAAGAAGATGGGACGAGTAAAGCGGCAAAAGTTGTCAAGAAACTTGGCAAAGAAATCGGCTATGAAGTGGCCTGCACAAAGGACGGTTCAATATTTGACGGAGATTTAGAACAATATGCCGCGTTTGTATTCTTTACGTGCGGAGATTTGGACGTAAAAGTCGAAAATAGGACGCCTGTCTCAGAAAACGGAATGAAGAATCTCTTCGAAGCAATTCGGTCAGGAACCGGTTTTCTGGGAATTCACTCTGCAACCGACACATGGCAGTGTCAGGGAGAACTCTTTGAAAACCAACCTGAAGAGGAACGCACCGAATATATCAAAATGATCGGCGGTGATTTTATCACGCACGGCGCTATGCAGGAAGCGACAATCAGGTTTACCGAGCCGATTCAGGTTCCAACGCTGAAAGCCTTTGGTACGTCGCAAGTTAAATTGTTTGACGAATGGTACTGCATGAAAAACTTTAACCCGGATATGCACGTAATCGCCGTGCAAGAAACTGCTGGTATGCGCACAGACGGACATAACAGTTGCTATGACCGCCCTGCGTTTCCGTCATGTTGGGTCCGCATGGAAGGCAAAGGGAGAGTCGCATACATTGCGCCGGGGCATGGTAATGAACAGTGGGATACTGATTTCGTCCAAAGTCTCGCGCAGGATATGATGAAATTTGTCGTTGGACAGCTTGATCTCGACATAACGCCAAACTTAAAAGAAGAGTGTCCTGGCGCTTATATATTGAAAAATAACTGATTCTGGCGCTTTAACTATCGTGTGTCATCAAAAAACATTAGGGGAATTGCGATGTCGACCCAAAACACAAGACGACAATTCTTAAGAAACGTTGGCGCAGCCTCCGCCGCAGCCTGTGTTGCCCCGTTGTTTACTCCGTATTTGTATTCGAGCGAACAACCTAAGAGAGAAAAGAGCGCGCTTGAAAAATTACAAGTTGGCGCTGTTGGCGTCAGCGAATATCGGGCCGGAATTTGGGGTAACGAACAACCTTTTGACGGACGAGGAACATTCATCGGACGTCGCGCCGGAGAATTTGGAGCTGTCGTTGCCTGTGCCGACGTCTATCTTCCTTTCGCAAAACGATTTGCGGCATATTATCCCAACCAATGCAAAGCCTATCAGGACTACGAACGGATCATTGAAGATCCAACTATCGACGTCGTTACGATCGGCACGCCGGACCATTGGCATACCAAAATCGCCGTCGAAGCGATGCGCGCCGGTAAGTCCGTATACGTTGAGAAACCGCTGACGCTGACAATGGAAGAAAGTCGGCTCATTGAGAAAGTCGCCAAAGAAACAGGCGCGGTTGTTCAAGTTGGCTCGCAACAGCGCAGCGAGTTCGACACATTTCTCACGGCGGCTGCAATTGTTCGAAGCGGAAGGTTGGGATCCAATATCGAAGTTGTCTGCTCATGTCCCGTCAACGAAGCTATTGGAAAAGTTCCCGTCTACCAGGACAGAACGCCGTTCAAACCGGAACCGATCCCAGAGGGTCTTAACTGGGACAAATGGCTGGGACCGACGCCTGTGGAAGATTACTTCTTGGAACGATGTTTTTACAACTTCCGGTATTGGACAGCCTATTCTGGCGGCGCTATAACAGACTGGGGAGGCCATAACGTCGACTTTGCCGTTTGGGTGTTAAATAGATACAACGACGCGCCCGTTGAAATTACTGGAACAGGTAAATTTCCGAATATTGAAGGTTGGTACGACGCTGCGGAAGAATTCAATGTACGCTTTAAGTACCAAGACGGAGCCGTTATCCATTTACAATCGGGCGATAATTTTGTGCTCCTATCCGGAGAACTCGGTCGAATTCGGGTCAATAGAGGTCGACTTACAGGAAAACCTGTCGAAGACTTAACTTCTAAAGACCGAGAAGAACTCAAAGAATTTGAACACGAGCTCCTAAAAGGCAAAAGTTCGGGCGACCATATGCGGAACTTCTTCGAATCAATTGAAGACGGCGCTCAACCAGTTTCTGACGTCGCTACAACAATCTCTGGAATCAATATGTGCCATATGGCCAACATCTGCATCAGAACGGGCGGTTCCCTTCACTGGAATCAACAAAAATACTCCTTTGAGGAAGAAGAAGCCAACGCTCATATTTCTCGACCGTCCCGCGCCGGATATGAAGTTGCCTAACGCCCGACTTTCGTCGCGAATTTATGTCCAATTATACAATATTAAGGGAAAACAAGATGACGTTACAGCGTTCAATTTGGATCCTCGTGCTGTCGGCAACGGCGCTTGCGCCTGCCTTAGTTGGCGCCGCTCGCGCTGACGACCAAAATTCACAACATCTTTATCAAGAAGCAGTCGTCTCGGACTGGCTTGTCCAAGAGCAAAATTTCGGTCGAAAAATTACTTCGAAAGAGACGCTTGAAATCGTCCTTGAGCGCGGACGCTCCTTTGCCGAGTGGGTTGCTGACGAAGAGTGGATTGAACAAAACGCGTTGAATAAACTCAACGCGGCGCTCGAATCGAGCGAGAAATATCTGGAAGAAGAAGGAAGCGCCATTGAAACGATTCAGCGTTATCTAGAACTGCGTCAAGTCATCCGAGAGGCAGCGCTTGCCAATCCGGAAATCTCCGGACGTCCAATCATCTTCTTGCAGGAAGAACGATTTACTTGGCAAATGCTTCACGAATACCTCTCGTACTACTACCAAGAATGCGGCATGAACGGCGGCGGCGTCTACATACTTAAAGAGCCAGGCCGTTCCTTCGAAGTCGAGTCTTTGACGGAAGGCAAGTTTCCCAAAGGAGTCTTCGAAACCTTGTCCCTCTCGTACGACGGAAAAACGGCATATTTTGCGTTTGCCGACTTCTCTAAAATTCAGCCTGACGGAATGGCTAAAACTGATATCAGGGCGCTGCAGCAACGTCCCTATATCGAAGACTTCGACGCCAATTACATGAAAAAGGTCGACGGCAAATTCCATCTCTATAAACTGAGTCTTGAAGACGGCTCCGTCGAACAGCTCACCGACGGTTCCGACGACGACTTCGATCCAACTGAAGCGCCTGACGGCTCGTTGATCTTTATGTCGACGCGCAGAGGCGGTTTTGGTCGCTGCCACGGTCATTACGAGCCGTTGCGCGCGCATACCCTTCACCGACTCAACCCCGACAAAACGGTATCGTGCATTTCTTGGCATGAAACCAACGAATGGCAACCGTCTTTCCTCCACGACGGACGCGTACTCTACACTCGTTGGGACTACGTCGATCGCAACGCTGCTCGCCATCACGGTCTGTGGACGACCAACCCTGACGGAACTAACTCTGCAATTCTTTTTGGAAACTACACGTTTGAAGCAAACGCGTGTTATCAATCTAAAGCTGTTCCAAACTCGAACAAAGTCATGTTCGTCGCGGGCGCGCATCACCTCAACGTCGGCGGCACGCTCGTCATGCTCGACCCAAATCAAGTCCGTTACGATCCCGAAACTGCGGACGACGACTTAAGTTCGATCGAATGGCTTACGCCTGAAATCCCCGCGCCGGAAGTCGACAGAACTGGTAATCAAGTCTGTAAACAATACTACTTTAGCCCCTGGCCTTTGTCTGAAGAAGTCTGGCTGACGTCATACAGTCACGAAGCCCTGGGCGGTTATTTGAGCAACACGACCAAATGCGGCAAGCTCGGGATTTACTACCGCGACTGCTTTGGCAATCTGGAGCTCCTTTATCAAAACGACGCCAATGAGGAGTCGTGCCTCTATCCGATTCCTGTCGCTGAACGTGAACGTCCACAGGTCCTTCCGTCCACCCTGCCAAAGCTTGCGCCAAACGACCCCGAACCAGAAACGGGAGTCTTTGTTCTTTCGAACGTATACGAAAGCCTTAAGCCGTTTCCGCAGGACCGCAAGATAAAAGAATTACGCGTTATTCAACTCTTACCCAAAGCGCCCGATTATCGCGGCAACACCCCGGCAGTAGGATTCGCTTACGCCGCCAACGCTCGGGCTGTTCTCGGAACGGTTCCTGTCGAGGCAGACGGAAGCGCGCACTTTACCGTGCCCGCGAAGTTGCCCGTCTATTTCCAAGCAATCGATGAAGAAGGACGCGCTGTTCAATCGATGCGCAGTATCGTTTACCTGCAGCCCGGCGAAAATCGCGGTTGCGTCGGGTGTCATGAACAAGCGTCAACCGTCTTGACTAACGAATCGAAACAAAACCTGGCGTCCTTGCGCGGACCGTCCAAGCTAAGTCCCGCGCCGGAAGAAACACGACCTTTCTCATATCCGCGTTTCATCCAGCCGATTCTGGATCGCCGTTGCCTCGAGTGCCACGACGGTTCGGAAAACGCCAAAGCCGACCCCACTCTTACTGGTGAAAAGCAAGATCATTACACCCGAAGCTATATCGAGCTGCGCAACTATCTTAGATGGTATGAATGGGGGGGAAGTACCTATCGTGAAACCGCAACCTTCCCTGGAGAATGCGGAGCGGATATCAGCCCGTTGACAAATGTGCTTACCGACGACAACCATAGGGACGTCGTCTTGACTGACGAAGAACTGCGCAGCCTCTATCTCTGGATGGACGCCCTCGTCCCATTCTACGGCGTTTATGAAGCCGAGCAACAAGCGTTGCAGCAAGACGGTAAAAAAATCGACATGCCCCTTCTTCAGTAATGCAAGATTCCAAAAATGTGCGCGCTCAAGAGTCTCAAAAGGTTTCTTGAGCGCCTTGCCCCGTGCAAAATAAAGACGCGTCATACAACGTTTGGTTCGTTATACGACGCGCCTTTATTTCATGAACTAACGTCGACCGCGCCTAGTGTGCGTTCTTTTCTTTAGCGTTGTACGACTTGGCAAGTTTATACTCAATTGAATCGCACAGCGCTATCCAGCTTGCTTCTACGACATTTTCACTAACGCCGACAGTGCTCCAACGCTCTTCGCCGTCTTTGCTCTCGATGATAACGCGCGTCGTCGCAGCTGTGCCTGCGTCTGAATTGAGAACACGAACCTTATAGTCAACAAGTTTGACGTCGCGCAATTCCGGATAAATCGTCTCCAACGCCTTGCGCAACGCATTATTGAGCGCGTCAACGGGACCGTCTCCTTCTGCGACTTCGTGGAGAATCTCGCCTTGGCTTCCGACTCGGAGCTTGACTGTCGCAACAGTCGCCTTTGTCGTAAGCGTTTCGTTAACGTCTGTTACAACAACGCTCGTTTGAAAATTGAGTCGGGAAAAACTAGGAGTAAATTCACCTTTAACTTTACTAACCAACAATTTAAAAGAACCGTCGGCAGCCTCGTACTGGTAACCTTGGCTTTCCTCACACGTTACCTTGTCAAGAATCTTGGCGATTGTCTCCTGATTAAGCGTCTTGTCGTCTTGAAGGTTATACTTCTTTAAAAATGCGACAATATTCGCTTTGCCGGACAACTCGCTGACAAGAACACGCCGCTCATTCCCTACCGATTCAGGCGGGACATGCTCGTAAGAATTAGAGTTGCGATTGATACCGCTAACATGCATACCGCCCTTGTGTGCAAACGCGCTTGCGCCAAAATAAGGCTGCCCGGGGGTTGGATTAACGTTCGCCAATTCGTACATGAATCGCGAAAGCGCCGTCGCTCGTTCAAGAGCGCCTGTGCTGAGGACTTCGTAACGTCCATTCTTTTTGAACGCAAGATTAGCGGCCACGACTAACAAATCGGCATTGCCGCAACGCTCGCCAATCCCATTAATCGTGCCTTGAACAAGAGTCGCGCCAGAATCGACTGCCACAAGAGAATTAGCGACGGCGAGACCGCAATCGTTGTGCGTATGAATGCCAATCTCAACAGTTCGATCAGGCGACGCCGCGCGAACAGCTTGAAGCGCTGCTGTCACGCCGTTCGATACTTCGTCAGGCATTGACCCGCCGTTCGTATCACAAAGAACTACTACTTCGGCGCCCGCGCGAACGGCAACTCGCAACGTCTCCAACGCATATTCAGGATCAGACTTCCAACCGTCAAAGAAATGTTCGGCGTCGTAAAACACGCGCTTTCCAAGAGAAACAGCATACTGAATCGTCTCGTCAATCATTGCGAGATTCTCTTCAAGAGATACGCAAAGCACGTCAGTGGCTTGGAATGCGGAAGACTTACCTACGATCGTAACGATTGGCGCGCCACAACCAACAAGCTTCGCCAGTCCAGCGTCGTCCGTCGGCTTGACGCCCTTGCGGCGCGTCATTCCAAAGGCGCATACGATCGCTGATTTAGGGGATTTCTCTGCGACGCGCTCGAAAAAAGCCTCGTCTTTCTCATTGGACGCGGGATACCCTCCTTCGATAAAATCAATTCCGAAATCATCAAGGCGGTATGCGACTGATAGTTTGTCGTTCAAAGAGAACGATACGCCTTCAGCCTGAGCTCCATCGCGAAGCGTTGTGTCATAAAGTTTAATACGGACAGGAGTTGTTGCCATTAAGCTGTAAACGTTCCTTAGAGTGTTTCCTCATGAAATTCTTTTTGCAAATTCGCATATCCAGCGGCGCCGTGTTCTTCGTCGACAACAACGCCGATGCAGCGTTCGCTCAAGCTGATAACGCTGACGTTTACGCCGCTGTCGCCAAGGGTCCTGAACATACGATACGCTAAACCGGTGTGACTGCGAAGTCCTGAACCGCGAACAGTCAATTTAGCGACGCGCGTATTCGATTCAACTCGACAGCCATGAGAAGCGCAAATATCGTCCGCAATCTTTTCAACAGAGCCAATCTGCTCTCTAGCAACGGTGAACGTGATGTTCGCAAGGTTGTCGCGGCCCACGCTCTGAACGATCATATCGACGATGGCGCGGCCTTCAGCGATCTTGTCAAAAACTTCGGCGGCAAGTCCCGGTCTATCTGGAACGTCGAGAAGCGTAAATTGCGCTTGGTTTTCATCAAGCGAGACGCTTTCAACCACAACGTCTTCCATGCCGGTAAGATGCGAAATCAAATTCGCAGAGACTCCATTTTCAAGGGAACCGCCCGCTTCTGCTTTATAAGCTGCGTACGCCTGCTTTTCCTCGTCGGTCGGTTCACATTCGAGATTAAATGCAGCGTGTAATGCGCGCAGCGCTTCAACCGCGTCGTCGCGTTTGAGCAAAGCGGAAATTTTTATATCGCTCGTCACAATCATTTGGATATTGACGCCGCGTTCGAAAAGTGCGTGGAACATCTTCTGGGCGACGCCCGTCTGCTTTTCCATACCAAGACCAACAGCGGAAATCTTTGCGGCGTTCTCGGTGAGATCATAGCTCTCCGCTTCAAGTTCAGAAACAACCTCGGCGGCAACTTCAGAGGCTCTTGAGGCGTCTTCGCTTTTAACGGTAAACGAAATGTCCATCTTATCATTACCGCTGGAATTTTGCGCAATCATATCGGTAGGAATACGCGCGTCAGCAAATTTCTCGAATAGTTTCATCGAAACGCCCGGTTTATCCGGAGCGCCATAGATAGTAACCAGCGCTTCGTCTTGGGCGAGAGCAACGCCGCACACAGGCGCGTCGACTCGTTCTGGTTCAGGTCCGATAATCGTACCGGCGTTGTCACTAAAACTACTGCGAACATGCACCAAAACGCCAAATTTCTTGGCAAATTCAATAGAACGGCTATGCATAATGCCCGCGCCCATACTAGCAAGCTCAAGCATTTCGTCATAGCTTATGCGCTCAATTTTGCGCGCGTCCGGAACAATGCGAGGATCCGTTGTGTAAACGCCGTCGACGTCCGTGTAGATATCGCATCGATCCGCTTTTAAGGCCGCCGCTAAAGCAACTGCCGTCGTGTCGCTTCCGCCGCGACCGAGCGTCGTAATATTAAGGTCGTCGTCAACTCCTTGAAAACCCGCCGCAATGACAATCTTGCCTTCGTCGAGCGCTCGGCGCATACGTTCAGTCGAAATCGAACGAATACGCGCTTTGCTGTATGTCGCGTCGGTACGAATACCAATTTGCGCGCCGGTAAAACTGACCGCTTTGTGCCCAAGCGACTCAAGCGCTATCGCCATCAGTGCGATTGTTACCTGTTCGCCCGTCGACATGAGCATATCCATTTCACGAGTATTGGGACGCGGGCTGATTTCTTTGGCCAAGGCGATAAGATGGTCCGTCTGTTTACCCATTGCGCTAACGACCATGACAACTTGATTGCCAGCACGCGTTTCGCGAATCGCCTTGCGCGCGGCTGTGAGGATCCTCGTTGTGTCGGCTACGCTCGTACCGCCAAATTTTTGTACGATCAACGCCATTGATTATATCCTTTCTCATAAAACCAATTTGTCGAGCGCTTCGTTACCGTTTTTCGCAAACCGGGCTGCGCCAGAAAAAGTCGTCGACGTCATTTTAATATAAATTGGGTTTCATTATATATGATTAATTAGCAAGTAGGAAGGGGGCGAAACTTTTTATATTGACTTCTCAATATAGCGGGACTAGAATAGGTCAAAGATGATATAATCGCAACGGAGCCCCATAAAATGCCAACGTTTCAAGAGCTCGCTCATCTCTTTCCACCTGCGCAAACGCGCGTTATTCTCTACTCTGCCGCGAACGGTCCAACCGGATGCGTGAAAGATCGCGTCGCGCGCGCAATGTTCGACGCCGCAGAAAATCTTGGCCTGCTTACGGCAAAAACACAGATCGTTGAGCCAACAAGCGGGGCGGCGGGCGTAGCGTTAGCAAGCGAAGCGGCAAAAAGAGGTCTTAAATTGACTATTGTTGCTCCTGAAAGTATCAATGAAAAAACATTGGCCCTCCTAAACAAATTCGGAGCAGACGTCGAACTAACGCCTGAAAATTTAGGCATGACGGGCGCGGCAAACGTCGCTCAAAAACTATGCGCCGACGCGTCTGACAGCTGGTCGCCTAATCTTTTTGAGAACCCTGCTAATCCGGCGGCTCACGAAACGACGACTGCTTACGATATTTGGAATTATTCTCATGGAAAGATAGACGCGTTCGTTTGCGCTGTCGGTTCGGGCGGCTCTTTTATGGGCGTCGCAAGATTCCTCAAACGCAAGAACGAACGAATTCAACGAATCGCCGTAGAACCGCAAGAATCGCCCGTGCTGTCCGGCGGTAAACCAGGCAAACATGGAATACTCGGAATTGGGGCGGGATTTGTTTCCAAGATATTTGACGTCTCCATCCCCACAGGAATTGTTACCGTCTCAACAGAAGAAGCGCAGGAATGGTCGACTCGTCTAGCACAAACGGAAGGCGTCTTAGCCGGAGTTTCTACCGGCGCTAACCTTGCGGCAATATCAAAGTTAGCGGAGCTGCCTGATTTTCATGGCAAGACGATTGCGACAATCGCCTTTGATCGCGGTGAATAATGTCGCCAAACAGGAGACGCGGCAGCCTTAAAGAAAAAACAGGGCAAACCGTCCGAGAAGTCGCAATTCGAACGATTCACCCTGTTAAAATTGACCGGAGTTCGTTAAGGTCAGTTCTTACTTTCTGATTGTTCCCTCCAACCGTTTGTCGGCGGTAATTGTCGAACGTTCAAAGACGTCGGTTCCGCTATCTGCTGGAATTTCTCTCGTAGGGCTAGTGTAGCAATAAGTAGTCTCTTCGCTGAGCAGGCTGACGTCTTCTGCCGCCGATTGCAACATCGCTTGAACCTTTTGGTTGCCTGGCAACATCGCCTCTGCTTGAATACGGAACACAACCGCTTCGCCTGCTTTAAGGCGTTCGATCTTATTGAACAAGACTTTGGATTCTTTTTCAAACACGACGCCTTGATCGCCTTCAATCATAACCGGCTTGAGACCAGCTCCGAGGAAAACGCCGGAATTGACGTCTTGAGCGTCTTTTGTGCCGTTGTTTTCTACGATCAATTCGTATACGCAACGCCTGCCGACGGCGACCGGCTCTTTAGGAGCCTTCACGCGCATCGAAAGGACGGCGATCGATTCTATTGTCGTCGTGGATTCCGCCTGGGCGACAACTCCTGTCTGGTCGACGCCGACAACTTCAAAACGCGCGGTTCCTGCCTTGTTTACTCGACACGTTACAGTAAAGACCGTTTCTTCATTCGGACGAAGGAAAGGCGCCGACCAATAGACGCGACGCTTCTCTTCATTCTGACGCGCTTGGTTTGAACAGTAAATAGGTTCGACGCCTTCGGGAATTTGAGCGACAACGTCAACGTGCTGCAACGTCGCGTCCCCAAGATTGCGAACATGAATCTTGGCGTCAAACTCTCCGTCGACAAACTGCAGTTCCGGCGCTTCCACCGCAACATTCAACTTGCCGCGCAAAATGCCAATTTTCCTCGACGCAGACGTCTTGACGCCATAGGCGCCAACCGCTTGAACGTCGATCGTGAAGTAATCCTCGGCAACAGTCTTGATTGAAGTTTCAATCGTCTTCTCTTCACCGGCTCTCAAGAGACCAAGTCTTTGCGTCGCTTGATTCTCGCCTGTGGAAACGTACAACTCAACATTTTCAGCGTCGCCGTTGCCTACGTTGCGCAGACGAACACGGAATTTGTCTTCAACGCCCCATTCGATAGAATCGCGACCTTCGATTAAAGCTTCGAGTATAGGCTCGTGAACTTGGACGTCGGTGCGAGCGGAAGCGCGTTCAAATTCAAAATTGCTGACCAATTCAAAGGTAGCGCGCCGCATAGGCGTAATGTTGAGCGATAAGGCGTATTCTTGTTTCGAGTCAAGAGTTCCGACCTGCCAAACGCAGCGTTTCGCGTTCGAGCGATCTCCGACTTCTTCGATAAAGGCAGAACCGACTTGCACGTCCAAAGTTGAAGCGACGACTGTTTCCGGTAGCTTGGTCGTTACAACCAATTTGCGCGCGGCTTTGCCTCCTTCGTTGCGTACAACGACTTTATAAGTTGATTCTTGTCCGACGATAAGCCGTTTAGGACCAACAGTTTCTATCGTTACGATAGGAGCAAGGCTCGCAGAAGAAGCAACCGTTTCAGCAACTGACTTAGAAACGTTCTCGCTAGTCGACTGCGCCTCTCCTCCTTCGCGATACGCTTCAAACCGAGAATCGATAGATTCGAGCGTTTTAGTAGCTCCCAATCTTGGAGTTTCTGCACGAGCGTTCTTCGATTGCAGCATTGAATCGTCGAGCTCGCTCACTTCAAACGCTTCTGAAACCTCAAAACTTTCATCACCCACATACTCCTCTGCAACGATCAGGTTGGAATCCTCTACGATCTCCGTATTTAGAACGTTAGCTGATTTCTCGGATTGGGGAATGGCGTCAGAAAAATCGTCAGCTTCCTCTGATTCTTCGCCCTCTTCAGTCTCTTCTAATTCTTCAGTTTCACTAGATCCGTCGTCGAGAAGTTCGAGAGACTCAAGTCCTCGACCTCTTCGAAGACTGCGGCGTCCCGTGCTGGCGTCGGATTCGCTTGGTGTTTCTGAAAGTTCGCGAGCAGGAGGGACGGCTTCGAAATCTTCCTCAAGTTCGTCAATAAGCGCTGAAGCAACCCCATTTGTGGAATTCCTCGTCGAACGTTTCAAAGACTCGACGCGAGGATTGACCGACTCGGCGCTGCGAGAACGCGACGTCGTTCTCGTTTCCGGCTCTGCTACAAGTTGACGCGAACGAGACGTTCCGCTCGAAGATGAACGCGCTGTCGCGATCGGCTGAACTAAAGGAGCTTGATCTCCCAATTCCGGAGCCGAGGACTTAAACGGGTTTAAACTGCGGAGACGCCTCATGCCGCTTTCTGCCATACCCGCGCTTTCTTCGCGAGATGAAGCGAAACCGGCTTTTTGCGCGTAAACGCTTTCAGCGCTAGCAAACGCAATCGTCGCAAACGCCATAAGAACGGCTGTCCGAACGACGCATTTCGATTTCAATAATGTGTTGATCATTTTGCGACTTCTTCTTTCTGAACAAAAAAATTTAGGGCACGCCCCTTAACGCTTTTATCGTCAATAACAGATTGTTGCGTTAAGTGTTTTTTTCTTTTTTTACCAACTAGTTAAGTTTTGCCGACAAAATCTATTGTGCAAGTTCTATCAAAGAGTCTGATCTCCGTCTGAAAGATTTGCGTATGCTTTAATAGCGCTTAGTCTCTTACAAACGTGTTGCGCTCTAAAACAACCAAGATTCAACGACAACTACCAAACGCCTCAGTGAAACTTAACAATGAGGCGTCAAAACTCACGCCGACGTCTGCTCCATAAAAAAAGAAAGAATTTATCCTTAAAAGTTAGCTAGAACTCAGAAATTTCATACAAGGATATAAAGATTTTGGGGACTTACTCGCGCGTTGAAAACTTTGTGTTTATTGTTATAATACGCGATAGGCGACTTGCTCGCTAAGGCGACACCGGGATAATTTTGGGAATTCGTATGTACTTATTATTGTTAGCGTATCCAATTGCGGAAATAGCGCTTTTTATTCTCATAGGAAAGCTCGCTCAAAGCTGGGAGTGGGTTGTCCTTCCGACAATAGCGACTTCTCTCTTAGGGTACGCCTTGCTGCGGGGTCAACGCCGGTGGCAAATATTTGGAAAGAACGATTTCACTCCCCGTTCGATTGAAAACTATCTCTTTGGCAATCTTGGCGCCTTTGCGTTGCTTATACCGGGGTTCATTTCGGACCTTCTTGGACTCATTTTGGTCATTCCGCGGACAAGGCGTCTTCTATTATCTATGCTCAAAGCGCTACATTTCGACATAAAAGCTAAAGCGCATGGACCTTTTTCTGTTTTCCGCACATACAGTTTCAGTTCCACGCGCCAATATTACCCGGAAGAGAACGGCCAAAATTATGATTACAGCGATACAATAGACGTGGACGCGCACAATCCAAGTTCTGACGATCCCTCACAATCAGACGACAATGCTATTGACGTCGAATATATCGTTCGCAACTGAAAGTTGACCAATGAAATCAGACTTTCAAGATTTGTATCGAACTCTACAATTGCCCGTCTTTCCCCAAACGAACGACGAAAATAAGGAAGACGATTGGTCAAACAACGCAAGATTCTCTCCAAATGAACTATTGGGGGGCTTCCTCGTTGGACCTGAAAATAGACTTGCAGAATTAGCGACTCGTTTAGCAGCCGAAGGAACGCCCGTCTTCGACAGACCGCTGGGCGCCGCTCCTATCGAGCCTCTCGTCGCCGCCAATCGCGAACCGTCGCGCGCGGACGTCGAATTCCTGCTTCAATCAAATCTCGTCGCCAGCAGTGAGTCATTCCTCAGCGACCTGCCGGGAGGCGCGAGTTTATTGTTCGACAAGGAAAGATTTAACAGGTTGTCCATCGTCAGCGGCGGTCCCTTGATTCTTGGTTATCGCCGATTCGAGGAGATTCCTTTCCTTGCCCCGCTAGTCTTCTACGGACCAAGCGGTTCTGGAAAAACACGCTTAGTCGAAGGAATATGCCAACGCCGCAGACTCCTTGAACCGAGAAAAACGCTTTACTATCTTTCAGCTTCTGAATTCTCACAAGCGCTTAACGACGCTATTAGACGTGAACAAACGGAACTTTTCAGAAGTCTCTTTCATCAAGCAAGCGTCATTGCGATTGAAAACGCTGACGTACTGGCCGCGCGCGAGGTCGCTCAATTGGAATTCCTGCCGATGCTCGACGCCGCTGTTAAAATGAGAAAATTGGTCGTTCTGACTTTTTCGAAGCTTCCCAACACGATTCCCGGTCTTCTCCCCGACCTTGCTGCAAGGCTCTCGTCCGGACTGCTCATCCCGACTAATCTCCCTACAAAAGAAACGCGCAGCGTAGCCGTAGAAAAAATTGCACAAAAACTCGGGCTTCAACTCGATCCAGAGACGCAAAAGATATGCGTCGAAAGGCTCCCAGCGCCGCTAGGAGGGCTTTGCGCCGCGCTCGTCCAAGCTGCGCGCGAATTTGCAACGTTCCGTCTTAAACCGACCAGCGACAATATGCGCGAATATCTTGATCGACGCAATCCTCTGCAGCAATGGACGCTAGACCAACTTGTCCACACGGTCGCTAAATACTTCTCCGTTTCCGTTGTCGAAATGAGAAGTAAAAAAAGACTGAAAACTCTCGTCCTTGCAAGAAAATACTTCGCTCTCTTAGCTAGATATCTGACCGACGCCACTTTGCAGGAAATCGGAGCGCAGCTCTCCTCAAGGGACCATTCGACGATCCTATACTCGGTACGAGAACTAGAAGAAACTTTGCAAAACGACGAACAAGCGAGGCATGATTTAAGAGAAATCTTGCGTCGTCTTAATGTGGAACCACCCGAAGAAATCACAAAATTAGCAAATACTGAACAAACGGACTAAACCAAGCAAAACGCCCCTTCAAAGTATATTGATTGCAAAAAAATGCGCAATATTTAACAGTTTTATCGCTAAAATCAAAAAACAAAGAAACGACAATTAGATTTAATTAAACGAAAATTAAAACAACAAACCTAGAAAAGATTAAGAAAAGCTTAATCTGACCGTTTGTTATTCTCAAGTTCTTGCTATAAAATCGCTACAGCGAGTTTGTCGACTTCGCTAGCTCGTTAAAAAGTCAGCCGCCTGTTGGTCGGCGATTTTTCTCCAAAAGTTAAATGTTTCTTCGGAGAAATTGCGATTTTTTCGCCTTCTGTCCGAAGACGCATATGTTTGTGTTCGAAGGAAAGTATATGCCTGCGCAGATACTCGACGGCAAGGGTATGGCGAATAAGATTCGCGCCGAGATTAAAGACGAAGTTGAACTCTTTGTTAAAGAAACAAATATTCAACCGGCGTTGGCGGTCGTTCTCGTTGGAGAAAATCCTGCTAGCCAAGTTTACGTGCGAAACAAAGAATCTGCCTGCGCGCAAACGGGCATGAAGAGCATTATGTTTCGTCTTCCAGAGGAAACGACGAATGAAAAGCTCTTGACGCTTATTGACACGTTGAACGCCGACACGTCAGTACACGGCATACTCGTTCAACTTCCCCTGCCGGAAGGAATCGACGAGAAAAAGATCTTAGACGCAATCGTGCCTGAAAAAGACGTCGACGCGTTCCACCCAGAAAACGTCGGTCTCATCTCGCAAGGTCGTCCTCGTTTTCTGCCATGCACGCCCTATGGAATTCAGCAACTCCTTATTCGATATAACCTTGAAACGAAGGGAAAACACGTCGTCATAATCGGACGAAGCGATATTGTCGGCAAGCCTATGGGGATGTTGTTCCTGCAAAAAGGGCTTGGCGGGGACGCTACAGTAACTATTTGTCATAGCAGAACAACAAATCTCGCAGAAATCACGAAACAGGCGGACATACTCGTCGCCGGAATTGGAAAAGCGAAATTTGTTACTGCTGATATGGTCAAGCCTGGCGCCATCGTCGTTGACGTCGGTATTAATCGAATCGAAAAGGAAATTGTCGACGAAAAAGGGGAAAAGAAGATTGTGTCCCAGCTTGTCGGCGACGTTGATTTTGAGTCAGTCAAAGAAGTTGCCGGGTGGATTACGCCCGTTCCCGGCGGAGTCGGTCCTCTTACCGTTACAATGCTCTTACAAAACACCCTGAATGGCGCGAGAGGACAAACAGCAAAATAACATCGCCATTATAACTTTTAATCCCCCCAACAAGAACGGAAAACGCATGACGGTTTAACGCCGACACGCGGTCAAACACTTTGAGAAAACCAGGTGAATCACAAAAGGAAGATCTAGGCAGGATTGCCTTTGGGGCATGGCTTTTGCTCCTGTGGCTCTTTCTCTGCGTCTCTGTCCTGAGCTATACGCCAGACGATCTTCCCACAAAGTTCGTATACCATGAATCCGAACGGATCGACAACATTGCCGGTCTGCTCGGAGCGTGGTGCGCGAGTCTTTGCACTTGGTGCTTTGGAGCCGCGTCTTACTTCCTTGTGGTACTTATGGGCATAGCCGTATTATGTTACTGGCTAGACTGGACCAGAGACCTTTGGCTCAAGACGCTCGGCAGTTTTCTGATGCTAGTCGCCGTGTCTGGTTTTTCCGCTTTCTTAATCAATTCTTCAAGCGGTTCCCCAGTGGGACCGGGGGGATGTGTCGGAGCGCTGTTAAAATTCCTTCTCGAACAAGCCTTTGTGCCGTTAGGCTCCTACATCGCGCTCTTAGGGCTATTTAGCGCGGGGCTTATCCTGATACTCCCTAATAAGGCGCTCAGCTTTCTTTTTTGGTCGACGGGTCTGGCGCGCGCCGTCGTCCGAATCGCCGCGCCCTTCTGCCGAAGAATCTATGAAGCGAGACCCGAGGGCGTAGAAATAAGCCTCGTCCGCGAAATGTCTAAAGGTCGGGCGCAACCAAACGTCGTACCTGCATTGCAATCTCCGTACCAACCTCGAGTTGCGATTACCGCTTCACCGTCTGCAACGTCTGCCGGGCAAACTACGAGGACGTCAAGAATCGCTCCCGTAATCCTCTCCGACTCGGTCGCGCGCGCAGATCGACCGCTCGAAGTCAATGTCAGCGATTTTGCGGCGCATGATCCTTACGACAAGGACAGAGACCCGCTCTTTGCACAAGCATTTGGTCCCCAAGTAGTCGAAAAGCCTACCTTTCAATTCTGCGTCGATATGCCGGACGTTTCAACTCAAGATCCTCAAAACGCAGCAAATGAATCTGTGTGCGTCCAAGGGTTGAAGAATTATGACGAAAGTGAGGACTACGCCGAAGACTACGTGCTTCCGTCCATAGAGCTTCTGGAACCTGCCGATTACTTCGATTATGGACAATTCCGCGAAGAAATTGAAGAACGTGGGAGAGAACTCGAACGCGTTTGTC
Source organism: Thermoguttaceae bacterium (assembly GCA_028695965.1). Lineage (GTDB taxonomy): Bacteria > Planctomycetota > Planctomycetia > Pirellulales > Thermoguttaceae > RUG369. The sequence goes on from JAQVHZ010000065.1 coordinate 17,765, forward strand.
AAACCTTCGGAGTCGACTTAAAGGTTGTGGACGTCCAAACCGGTCCCGTCCTGACGATGTATGAAATCGAACTAAAAGAGGGGCTGCGAGTCAAAAAACTTAACGAACTTACAAAAGATCTCGAAATCGCCTTAAAAGCCGAATCTGTTCGTATCGTTTCTCCGATTCCTGGTAAAAACACCGTCGGCGTCGAATTGCCAAATCAGAATCAACAGATGGTTCGGTTGCGAGAAGTTATTGAGGCTTGTCAAGATCAAACGGACGACTTCGACATTCCTGTCTTCCTCGGAAAAGACGTCGTTGGCAATCCGATGGTCGCAGACCTTGCCAAGCTGCCGCATCTTCTCGTCGCAGGTCGAACCGGCACGGGCAAATCCGTATGTCTCAACTCGATCATTATGTCAATCTTAATGACTAGAACGCCTAAACAGTGTAAGATGATCATGATTGACCCGAAAATGGTCGAACTCGGTCCGTATAAGTCAATTCCACACCTTATGCATCCAGTCGTTATCGATATGGAAAAAGCGGAAGCGATTCTCGAATGGGCCGTCGAGCAGATGGAAAAACGATATAAGCAATTCGCAAGAGTCGGCGCCAGAAAGCTGAGCGAATTCAATAAGATGCCTCTGCAGCTCATGCGCAAGAGACTGAATCCGCGAAGCGAAGCAGAATGGATGGAATTTCCAAAGTCGATGCCAAGCATCGTCATTGTTGCAGACGAAATGGCAGATCTCATCATGACGTCGGGAAAGGACGTCGAAAGGCATATTATTCGATTGGCGCAAAAAAGCCGCGCAGTCGGCATTCACCTCGTTCTTGCTACTCAAAAACCTACGGTTGACGTTATCACCGGTCTCATTAAATCGAATTTACCGGCGCGTATCTCCTTCGCTGTTGCAACGCAGATGGACAGCCGAGTCGTCCTAGATGAAAAAGGAGCAGAAAGTCTCCTTGGAAACGGAGATATGCTCTTCCTGCAACCAGGAACTAGTCAAACGATTCGCGGACAAGGCGCTTTTGTCTCCGACTACGAAATTGACGCCGTTATCGACTTTATCGCCGTTGCCGAGCCGAAATACGACGTCGTTATCGAGACCAAAACAAAAGGAGAATCTAAAGACGACGAGTTCGGTGAAACTGATATGGACGAGTATTATATCCCGGCCGTTGATTTTGTCATTGGAGAAGGCCGCGCAAGTACCTCCCTGCTCCAACGAAAGTTTAGTATCGGTTATGGCCGCGCGTCGAGAATTGTCGATATGATGGCAGAAAACGGTATCGTATCGCCCTTTAATCCTGCTAAGCCGTCGCGGCCAAGAGATATTTTGATCACGATGGAACAATGGCGCGGACAACAGGATAATCCGAGAACGACTGACGACAACGCAGAGGAAACGCTTATGCCGGTCGTTCCCGCTCCAGAAAGCGTTGGAATCGTCATTCCTAACGCCAAAGCCGCTGCGGCTCAAAAGGTCTCTGAAGGCGATAAAGGCGTACAAATCAGCAAAGCGAAGAGCGCGTCCTATCAAGAGTATAACATCTCGCCAACCTCCGAGCCTCCTGGCGAGCCAACGAGTCAAGTCGACGGAGATGCGTTTGAAGACGACGTCCTGGACAATGAGTTTGAAGAAGAGGTCGCCGAAACGGCTGTCGAATCTTCCTCGAAAACCGGATGGACTCCGGAACAGTGGGATAGGTATCTGGACTTTGATATCGATAGCTAAAACGAAACTTGAAACTCCTTAGCGCCTTTTATACTTCACAATGCCAGTACGTTATCCTTTTCAAACGTTTGAAAATTTAATGTCATCATCGACATGACGTCGTTCTTATAGTCGGTTTCAAGCTTTGCCAAACAATCGTCGATTGCGGTCTTG
>JAQVHZ010000066.1 GCA_028695965.1 Thermoguttaceae bacterium
AGGTAAACGATAAAAATAAACCTGCACGAGGTCCTATTGACATTGGCACAAATGCCCCGGCTGGTGATTTGGTTACGACAGAACGTCGAAGAACTAAGAATTATCGTAGTCGAGACGTTGAAGGACAAGACGCTCGAAGTAGAAGGAGCAGCAGCGATTCGCGTCGATCGCGCAATCTTTTGCATTCAACCGACGAGGATGACTTTGGCTACGTATCGAGAGCACGAGGACCGAGGCAATCTAGGAGGTCTAATGTTGCCGTGACGCTTGCTCGCGTTAACGACATCGTAATTGAGACTCCCTGTACAGTCAAAGACTTTTCTGGCGCCACCGGCGTCGGCGTTGCTGTCGTCATCAAAGAATTGATGAAGTTGGGAATGATGAAGACGATGAATCAAACGCTTGATAAAGAAACGATTGAGCTTTTGATCATGTCCTTCAACCTGAAGGCGACAGTGAAAGAACAGGCAACTTTAGAAGAGCAGTATGTCGACGCTGTCATCAATGAGGCAGATCCCCCAGAGTCCCTCATTCCTCGAGCTCCTGTTGTCACTTTTCTTGGTCACGTAGACCATGGCAAAACGTCTTTGCTTGACCGAATTCTAAACCTTCATGTGGTTTCTGGCGAGAAGGGCGGAATTACTCAACATATTCGCACTTATCGCATTGACACGCCCGGAGGAGCAGTAACTTTTGTTGATACGCCGGGACACGAGGCGTTTACAGAGATGCGCGCTCGCGGCGCTAATTGTACGGATATTGCGGTTCTCGTTGTTGCCGCTGACGATGGCGTCATGCCTCAAACGGAAGAAGCTATTAGTCACGCTAAAGCGGCCGGTGTTCCAATTATTGTAGCGCTGAACAAAATGGATTTGCCGGGAGTAAAACGAGACAAGGTTATTCAGGAACTCGCCAATAACGATCTTACGCCTAGCGAATGGGGGGGCGACGTTGAAATTGTTGAAACGAGCGCTATCACAGGCATGGGGGTTGATACCCTCCTAGATACAATTCTGACAGTCGCTGAACTTAGCGAGCTTAAGGCTAACCCTGATCGTGCAGCCGACGGCGTTGTCCTTGAGGCGTCCCTGCAATCCGGCGAAGGCGTTGTTTGCAAAGCTCTTGTTCAAAACGGCACTTTACACAACGGTGACGTTGTGTTATGCGGGGCGTCCTATGGGCGCGTTCGTTCGATGACCGACACGTTGGACCCGCACAAGCGTTTAAAAGAAGCTGGACCAAGCGTGCCTGTTACTTTAGTTGGTTTGGACGTTGCACCAGAAGCTGGTAGCAGATTTATCGTTCTTGAAGACGTCTCCGTTGCTCGTCAGATCGCAGAGGAGCGAGCAAAACGTGCTCGCGCTATTGAGCTTGCGGGAACGCCTTCTCACGTAACGTTAGAAAACCTGTTCGAACGCATGAATTCTGCCAAGGCACAACAGACGTTGAACGTGATTATTCGCGCGGACGTCCGAGGCTCCATTGAGGCGATTCGTAAAGAAATGAGCAAGCTTGAACATCCTGAAGTTAAGGTAAAGATTCTTCAAGCGACGGTCGGCGGTATTACAGAAGCTGACGTTTATCTCGCTGATGCTTCCGACGCCATTATCGCGGGTTTTAACGTGGTTCCTGACGAAGGCGCGCGTGCTCTGGCAGAAACGAAGAAGGTTCAAATTCGTCGTTACGATATTATCTACAAGTTGACCGAAGACATTAAGGCTGCGCTAGAAGGTATGCTCAGGCCTATTGAACAGGTCAAGGAACTTGGTAGAGCGCTTGTTCAGCGTACGTTTAACATCAGCAGAGTAGGCGTTATTGCGGGTTGTCGCGTATTGTATGGCACAATCGAAAGAGACAGTCAGGTTCGCGTTATTCGTGATAGTCGCGTTATTGGCGAATATGCCCTTGATACGCTTAGACGTGAAAAAGACGACGTCAAAGAAGTGCGTGAAGGTTATGAGTGCGGAATTAAGCTGAAGAATTTTAACGACGTTAAAGAAGGCGATATCCTAGAGGCTTACAAGATCGAGGAAGTTGCCCGGACCTTCTGATCGCGAAGAGAAGCTTTTGAGTGAAATAGAGAATAATTCTTTTCGCTCTTGTAACTTTTTGTTCAGGTTTTAAAGAAAAGAGGAACGATGGCCTCGAGAAGAATATTGAAAGCGGCTGAAGCAATACGTGAAGTTGTCGCTACCTCAATTTTAAAAGATTTGAAAGATCCGCGCGTAGAGTTCGTTACAATTACAAAAGTAGAGGTAGCGGAGGATATGCGCACCGCAAAAGTGTATTTTATGACGCGTGGAGATGAAGCAAAAGAAAGAACAGTCCTTAAGGGGCTGCAAAGTTCTGCCGGTTTTTTGCAGCAGAAGTGCGCTAAGCGTATTGATACGCGTTATACGCCTACTTTGCAGTTTCTTGTTGACGAAGGCGTCAAGAATCTTATTGCAGTCACACAGATTCTTGCTAGCGAACACGCGAAAGAAGACGTTTCGGATGCGAATATTGAGAACGACATAGAAGAGATGGAAGGCGAAGATAATTTAGAGGTTGAGGATTGATTTTAGACTTCACACAAAAGCCTTTTTAACAGACTTTCTTCTCTCCTGCGTTGGTGAAACAGAGTTCGACGAATAGTCTTCTCTTACAAGGTTTATAAGTAAAACGGATTTTGACAAATTTCAAGCGGTGGTAAAATGGTTGCGCGTCAAAAAGACGTAAAGGCTTTTTTTAAGAAACTTAGAAAACGTTATCCGAACAATCCGGCAGTGTTGTCACGAGATCGCAAGATACTTGAACACATTGTCTTTGCGATTTTCTTGGAGAATACGACATTTAAACGCGCGCGCACAGCATTTGTTGAATTGCAACGCTATTTTATCGATTGGAATGAAATTCGCGTTTCAACGGCAAATGAAATCGCAAGCGTAGTTAATGACGTTTTGGACCCTGTTCGAGTTGGCGAGCGGTTACGACGATTTTTGCAATGGATATTTGATAAGACTTATAAGTTTGAACTTGAGGATTTTCGTGCAAAGGAACGCGAAGAATTCCTTGAGTTTTTGGGAACCATTCCCTATTCAACGTCGTTCATGAACGACTATGCCGCTTTATTTAGTCTTGGCGGCTCGGTTATTCCTCTTGATGAAATCAGTATGCGCGTTTTGCGCCTGCTTGGTTATGTTTCAGTGGTTGACGGTAAGGAAGTTGTGCCTTGTTTAGACGGCGCTTTTAAAGAGAATGAAGCTCGTGAGTTTTTCTTCGCGCTTCATGAGTTTGCCGTTGAGTTAAACGATGAAGAAACGAATCAAGAGGCGTTAGATTTTCTGTTGGAATTTGATTCTTCTGTTTCAAAGCGATCTGCTGAACCGCTTGTAGAATCGACTGTTCCCAGCGATCCTCGTGAAATTGCTCGGCTTGTTTCGCGTCGCGAACGCCGTTCAAAGAACGGAGCTCCGACAACTAGCAAAATATTAGCTTCCGATATTGACGATGATTACGATGAAAAACAAGAAGACGGTCTTTTTGAATATGATTCTGACTCGTCTAAAGGTAAGGAGGCAGACGGTTCTAGAAATGGCGCCAGTGAGGAAGCATACATAACGAGCAGTTCTACTTCGTACGTTGATAATCGACTGAACGCTGGTGAGAAAACAAAGAAGACAAAGGAACGCAAGACGACGCGCAGTTCCAGTAAGAGGACTTCGCAAGATGATACTGCAACGCCTTCACGTTCGAAAAAATCTACTAGCAGCAAAGCTGAAAAGAGTGAAATCAAGGCGTCTGACGACGCAGAATCCGGTTCGGGCGTCAAAAAGTCAACGATTTCTCGTTCTTCTAAAACTAAAAAGAAGAGTGAAGTTTCTTCTAGTGAGGTCTGTTTGTCTGAAACAGAAACAGAAAAGAGCGTTTCTTCTCCTGAAGAACCTGTAGCCGCTAAACCACAGAAGAAGGCAACTCGAAAGAAGACTGTTAAAACCGACGACGAGCAGTCGAGTGAGAAAACAGTTCCTGCGACGAAAGAAGAGGATTCTGGTAAAAGCTCAAAGGCTGTGCCAGTGAAGAAGACTGCTAAAAAAGCTAGTCTTAAGAGCAGTAAGGAACAAGGAGCCGACTCTGAAGGTTCCGCTGTCAAAAAAGTAAAAAAATCAGCTTCTGCAACACGAGTTAAGAAAGCGGTAAAAAAAGCGAGTAATGACCCTGCTAAAGGCGCTGAAACCGAGCGAACAAGCGTTCCTGAATCGGCCCCCTCAGTTAAGGGAACCGTAAAGGCTGTGAAGCGCGTGCGTAAGACGTCGTCAGAACCTCCCGATAGTTCGAACGTTGAGGTAAAAAAGAAAACTACAAAGCGTTCGGCCAAAAGCAGCAAAGGGACAAAAACAAGTAAGTCGCCATAGTTGTTGGTCATGCAACGAAATGACGGATTTTTCCTTTGTTTTTCTGTCCCTTTATATCTTAAAGGGACAGGAACTGTAAATACAAGGTCTGCTTCCTAGGCGGGACAGTTTGTAGTTGTGTTCCTACGGTAGTTGAGAAAAAATGTCAACCGTTTTTGGGCTCTTCTGGTGATGGAACTGTCTCTTTATCTTGCGTAGAGCGTTCCTTTAAGATTTCTACAAAGGCGTTTGATTTGTAAGTTGTTGTATTTGGCGAAATTAAAAATTTTTGCTAATCCGAAATTGAACCGCTGAGAGATAGTGGTACGTCTTATATTGAACCGCTAGTTTGTTTTGTGGCGTCGCCTTTTGGGCGTCTTGTTTCGGAATTGACGTTATAAGAATAGAGTAGATTTGTCGAGTGAATTATGGCTGGGCATTCCCATTGGGCTGGTATTAAACATAAAAAGGCATTAGTAGACGCTAAACGCGGTAAGTTGTGGAGCAAACTTGCTAAGGCAATCATTGTCGCAGCAAAACAAGGCGGAGGAAACCCCGACGAAAACATTCGTCTCCGTGCCGCTATTGATGAAGCAAGAGCCGTTAGCTTACCTAAGGATAATATTACTCGTGCTATCAAGCGTGGTACCGGCGAGCTTGACCCCGTTGAGCTTGAAGAAGTATTGTATGAAGGCTATGGCGTGGAAGGCGTTGCCGTTATGGCCGCTGGTCTGACTGATAATCGTAATCGAACTGCGCCAGAAATTCGCAAAATTTTTGAAGTTTGCGGCGGTAAATTAGGGCAATCAGGTTGCGTTGCTTGGAACTTTGATCTAAAAGGCGTTATTGAAATTCCTGCCGACGTAAAAGATGAAGAGGAGATCTTAGAGCTTGCGATTGAAGCTGGGGCCGACAACGTTGAATCTGATGAAGAAGTTCACAAGATCACGTGTGCTCCCGAGGTGTTCGATCAAGCGCTTTCGTTCTTGGCTCAACACGATCTTCATCCGCAACACTCTGAGATTACCTATATCCCTCGTGATACGATTGAAATTAAAGACATTGACGTCGCTCGTAAGGCAGTTAAACTCTACGACGCGCTTGACGAACACGAAGACGTCCAGAGTGTTTCCACTAACTTCGTCATTTCAGATGAATTAATGGAACAACTGGATGAGGAATGAGTTCGTTCCTCCCTCAATGAAACGATCATTTCTATGAGTCTTGCGTACTGATAGCGCTAAAACTAGAAGACGCAAGATTCATTAGAGACGTTTTGGCGTCTAGCGTTGTTTTTGGCGATTTTGTAAGTCTGAACACTGAACTTGGACTGGTGAGGAGATGAAACAACGTCGACGCAAACGACTGAGTGTTAACGCTCCTATAGTTCCTTTTTTTCTTTCTGCTGTTTGCGGCATTTTACTGGACGCCTGGTTTTCACCTGGTCTTTTATTTTGGCGTCTTGTTTTTGGTTTCTCGATTATTGCTCTTTTCTTTTTTGTTTCTGTCACAAGCGTTCGTCATTACTTTGGACCTGACGGAATTCCAGATGGAGAAAGGAAGAAGGACCACGATCAGTTCTTAAACCCAAGCCGCTTTTTTAATTCTTTTCACTCTTTAATTGCTGTTATTCGCTCTAAAGTATTGTATGGCAATCTTTGGGCTTGGATTGCAATTGGTTCTTTTTTTGGCTGTCGCCATGAAACATTGGTTAATTACTATCCAGACCGTGAGATAGGACGATATGTTTCAGAAGATGGTTCACCGCATTCATTGGAACTAAGAATTAATAGTACGCCGTACGTTTTTCAATCAGACGAGTCTAGTCGTTCCTTAAATGGGAGCCCCTATGTTACGCGATTCGTAGGTGACGTCCTGTTCGTAAAGAACATGGAAGAGTGGGAACCTTTTACAGGACGCGTTGCAGTAACTATCGACGGAAAAGCGACCTTTCTAGGCGTTGGAGATAAGATTCGAGTTACTGGTCGTCTTGCTCAACCTAGAAAAAAAGCAAACCCGTACGATCTTGATACTGTTCAGTGGTATCGTTCTCAGCGCATCTTGACTACTTTGGCGATAACAAGCGTCAATAACGTCGAAGTCATTCCAGAAAACGCCTATTCCACACGAATCTCCATTGCTAGGTTTTTTGAAAAATTAAGAAAGAAATCTGGTCTAATATTAAGCGAACATCTCTCGCCTCGAAACGCGGCCGTTGCACGCGGTATGACACTTGGATTTCGTAACGACGTTGACGAAAATACGAATGAATCCTTTCGTAAAACGGGCACGATACATCTGCTGTCTATATCAGGGCTTCACGTTGCCCTCGTTGCCGGAGCGTTTATATTCATATTGCGCCGGATTGGCGTCCCGGTGGCGGTTGTTTCCATAGCTACTATAACGCTGACGTCGTTTTATTTTTGTCTAACGGATATGCAAGCGCCTGTTATTCGTGCGTCGATACTAATAATAACGCTTTGTGTCGGTTCCTTGATAGGACGTCGAGGACTGGCGCTGAATACTCTCGCGTTTGCCGCTATGTTAATTTTGACGATTAACCCGTGCGAACTATTTCATCTTGGAGCGCAACTTTCTTTTTTAGCAACAGGCGTGTTTCTCTGGTTAGGAGGTATGAGTATTCGTGAAAAGGCCGATTCTAATTCTTTTCGTCGTGAATCAATCAACGAACGACGCAAAGAGATGAAGGTTGCGGGACAGGAAGATAAGTCTGTGTGGTTTTGGAGACGTCTTGCCAAACAGGAAAAAGAAGAAGCTGTTGTTAAGCGTTCTCTGTTCACAATATGCTTAACGTCTGTTGTTTGGCGCTTTGGAAAATCACTTTGGAAAAGGGCATATACTGTTACAAAAGCAAGTTTTTATATTTGGATCGTTAGTTCTCCGCTGATATTACGGATGACAAACCTCTTTACTCCTATTGCGTTAATTGCTAATCCACTGATATGGCTTCCTGCTTCGGCAGCCTTGTTGTTAGCTTTTCTTTTGATTTTTTGTGGTTTTGTAACGAGCGCTTTTCCGAATTATATGGGCTCGTTGACGCCTTTTCTTGGAGATTTAACTGACAAATCATTCACTATTTTCTTGGGAACGTTAGACTGTGTTGCTTCTCCAGCGTTTGGAGCCTTTCATGTACCTGCGCCTAAGACTTGGATTCTTTGGTGCTTCTATGTTCCACTGATTCTTTGGACCCTTTTTCCTGCTTTGAGACCTCAGAGATTGTTCCTATCAACTGCGTTTGTTCTGTGGTGTCTTGTTGCAGCTAGCGCCAATATGTTGCACCGGACGCCACTTGGAAACGAACATTGTTTACGCGTTAATATTTTTTCCGTGGGGCATGGCTGCGCAGTTTTGGGCGTCTTTTCTGACGGCCGCACTTTTTTGTACGATTGCGGGAGTATTTCCAATTCTCAACGCGCAGCAGAACTAGTGGCGAAAGAATTGTGGAATTCACAAGAGACGCATATTGACGTAGCGATAATATCACATGCAGACTATGACCACTACGGTGGAATTAGCCCATTAACTGAATTGGTTACAATTGATCGTCTTTGCGTTTCTCCAATGATGTTTCTAAAAGAGGGAGCGAGGCTTTTAGAATTAGAAGAGCAGCTGAAAGAGAAGGAAATACCAGTAGAGACGGTCGTTGGGGGCGACTCATTAGAGAAATATGGTTTTCCTGAGCTATCAGTTCTTCATCCTGTTGTGGAAGACCCAGAGGAATTAGATGCAGAGTCCAACTCAAATAGCCTGGTAGTGGTTGCCGATTATTGGGGACGACGCATTATGTTGCCAGGCGATCTTGACGCTTCTGACGCAGCCTTTCTTTCTGCTCCGCCGATTCCAATAGACGTCACATTAGCGCCGCATCATGGAGGGAAATCAGACAACTATAAAGAACTACTCGAATGGGCTGAACCGAAATGGATCGTCATAAGCGGCGGCTCCTTTCAGCGTCATTCCGAGACTGAAAATGAACTGCGTGACGCCGGGTATTGTCTTCTCAATACATATGACGACGGACTTATACAAATTGAAATCCAACGTCCTCGCCGTTCATCCAGTTCCGTTCATGGAAAAATGACGATACGGTCTTACCGCACGGAGAAGCTTTACGAATATGAGGGAGACGACAACTAGCTCTTAGCAAGACTAGCGTCCGCTGCATTATGTTACAACTTGAATAGACGTCGCATTGCGTCAAGGAGCTTTGGTTCCGTTTCTGTCTCAGCAGCGGCGCGTAAAGAGACGGTTGGAGAATGCAGCAGCTTATTTACAAGACGATTGAATGCATAGCGAATTTCTTCCTCAGTGTGTTGATCGCATGATATTTTATTAAGAAGTCGTTCGAGTTCCATGTCCTTTGTTTTTAACCAGCTCTTGCGCAATTGGCAAATGCTGTCGATGGATTTGCGGGCATTTGCATTCGAAATGAATTGTACGGCTTCTTCTTCGACAATTTTTAACGCTTTAGGTATCTCCCGATCCCGTAATTCTCTGTTTCGCGTGCAGGCAACTTCAAGATCGTCAACGGTATAAAGATAAACGTTTGGAAGTTTTCCGATTGCCTCGTCAATATTGCGGGGAACTGCAAGATCCAGAATAAAGAGCGGACGCGTCCTTCGCTGCAATTTGGTTGTTTGTTGGACTTGCTCGAGCGTTACGGTTGGTTCCGTCGCACCCGTTGCGCAGATAACTAGGTCAGCGGAAGAAAAGGCTTCAAAACGATTCTCCCAATCGACAACGCTCCCATTAAATTTTTTTGCAAGCAGTTCCGCCTTTTCACGACTTCTATTAGCGACAGCCACCGATTTAGCGCCAAAATCCGCTAAGTACTTCAACGTTTCTTCTGCCATTTCTCCTGCGCCAAGGACGAAAGTCTTTTTGTCGTTCAGGCGTTCAAAAATATTGAGAGCAAAATCAACGACAGCAACGCTGGGAATGCTTACTCTTCTCTTAAATATTTCCGTCTCGACTGATATTCGTTTAGCCGTTTTGAAAGCAGTTTGAAAAGCATTATTGAGAATTGGGCCTGTCGTATTCATGCGAACAGAAAGCTCATAAGCTTGTTTCATTTGCGATAGAATCTGAGGTTCTCCAAGAATCATACTGTCTAAACTGGAGGTTACAGAAAAAAGATGCGTTGTCGCTTCAAGTTCGTTTAAACACTGAAAATTATGTCTATATTGTTCGAAATGCGGAGCAGGTTTGTCTTGCTTATGTTTGGGCGCTACCAAGAAAGGGAAAACACTTTCGCTTGAGGGAATTTCTTCTTTCTCAGCCGCAAGGTATAACTCTGTTCTATTGCATGTCGATACAAACACCGCTTCCACGCACGGGTTTTGTACACGCCACCGATTTAAAGCGTCTTCAACTCCAGCTGCGTCGAAGGAAAAAAGTTCGCGAACTTCAATTGGGGCTATTCGACTGTTGAGACCGATAACTTGAATCGGCATAAACTTGCTCCTTGGAAAACGTCCTAGGACCACAAATGAATGTTTAATAAATTACGGTGAAAATAAACGTTAGTGGGCGCCGTCATTTCTCCGGTAAGAGAATTTAATCTGCTTGTAACCGAATTCGGCATATCAGCCGCAGCAGACGACGTTTTCGGCGCTTGTGCAGGAATTAGTCCGCGCCAGTGACCTTGGTTTTCAAAAGCCGCAAATAAAAGCAGGATAAACAAAGCGACACAAAAGACGAATGATAAGGTGGCGTCATGAGCGTTGACGTCGGGATCTTTCCGCCAGAACCTTCGTACTCTTAAAAAGAGCGCTGTGAAAAAAAGAACTGTTGCTCCAATAATCACAGGATCTAGCCCTGTTGTTTCTTGTCGAGAGTCTTCTGATGCAAAGGCTTTTAAATAGAAGCCGCAGATTACCCCAATGCCGAGGAAAAGGATAGAAACATTAGTCGCATGTCTCGTTCCGTAGCCCAACCACTCGAGACTAGGCAAAGTAAGCTTGGTTGAAAAAATCTTATGCTTGAGGCGATAACGCTGGACGAAAAACATTGCGCCAGTAACTGTTCCAAGTAACGAAATGAGTGTCGCTAACAACCAGGATCCTGCATGAAATATCCGAACCCAACGGCAGGTTGTAGCTTCTGGAAAAGCGACGTCGCTAGCGCACCAACCAAGAATTAGCACGATAAAAGCCAATGGAAGAAGAAATAGACCAAATTGTGTTTTTGGATAGATTAGGCTCAAGTAGACTTGTACAAGTATCAACCCAAAAGCTAAAACACTAAACCAGCCGCTGGCGCTTGCAAAAAAATGATCGTTTTGGAGCAGGTTATTTTGATAAAGGGAGACGCCGTGAATAAAGACGCCTAGAAGCAAAAGCGCTAAACTGACAACACGCCAAATAGAGTTTTGTTTGAAACGAAATCTAAGGACTTCAAGCAAAAACACAAATATATAACAGGCAACAAAACAAATAACTTCAATGGCGCTTAACATTTTTGCTCCAATGCTGGATTTAGCATCAAACGTCAATTACTATTTTTCCACCCGAAAATGGGCAAGAGCGCTCGCTCGCTGCTCTTATACAGCTTCCTTTTGTAATTCGCTTCTGTAATAACAATCTTGGACCTACGCAAAGTATTTATCAGACTTGTTCTGCGGGCAAACGTAACTAAAAGGGAACGTAATATTTCATGGCGTACTGACCTGAACAATACTAATACTAATTGAAAGTTAACAGTTATGGAAGACGCTTACTTGGAGGAAAATTTCCCACTAAGCGCAACCAAGTCCGAACGTTCAAAGGGAACAGGCTCTTGGGACGAGGAACACTTTGACTCAGTAAACGCACATAAGCAAAGCTGACGTGTCTTTTTGTGCATATTCCTTATCGATGCGCATATTCTTCGTTTATAATCACGCCCTCCTCATATTCTATATTAAATTATCTGATTGTAAAACGACTCGATTATTCTTGATTATTATCAATGTGCGGGGATTGTGTCGATTGTGCGAATTTTTTTAACAAGGCTGAGAAAAATCTTCTGGTAACTTCTATTCCTGTAACAGTCAATAGAGGAATAAAAACTTCTAACGGAGCCCGCATTCTCATATTTGTCCAGTAAACTAAGTGAGGAATTTGAACAGACAAGATTAAAAGGACGCCCCAAAGGAAAGGCGTTTCAATAAAAGTTTTGCTCTTTTTTGAAAGTGCATTTTTTTTACGTCTAATACATATTCCAATAAGTCCAATAAGTCCAACCAACGCGAAGAACAGCTCAAGTCCGTAGAAGGCGCCAATTGCATAACGAACATATGTTTTAACGGTGACGCCCTTAAAGCGGGGCGCTCCTTGTAGTCTTTCTACATCGTTGGGAAAGATTCGCCAAAGCTCTCCTACGCGAATGAAACAGGAGTACAAAAATGTTCGCGGCGACGCGGTAATTGTTTTTTTTGCCTCCTCACGCGTCCAATAATCCTGAAAGAGTTCCGCTTCTTTTGTGTTGTCTTTGATTTGCTCAGCTTCCAAGGCTTTTTGATAGTTTAGAGCGCGCTTAGCGTGGAATTTCTCTGGGTTCCAGAATGTCCAAGCCGGCGTCGTTTCGTAATGTCTGTATATTTCTGGATTGTTAGCTAGATAAAGAGTGTATCCACTATGAGTTGTCGTTAATATTGGACGCTGAAACTCATGAAGATTCCTAAGCAACCAAGGCGCTGTAATTACCGCTATTCCGACAAGAAAAAGAGCGAGATTCAAAACTGACTGTATTGGCCTTGGAAAGCGTGATATGCCTTCATGGTCCTTGGAGAAGAAATGCGAAGAGATCTCGACTGCAATAAAAGCCAAAAAGACTAATCCAATAAAGGCGTAGAAAGCTGGGCGGCATAAAGTAGATAGACCGAAGAGAAAACCTAAACAAAGGTAGAGAACGAAACTGAGTTTTGAATATCTCTTTTTGATGCAAATAACAACGCTAAGTAACATCAGCGCAGAAAATAAAGCCGCCAATGTTTCTGTCATTATCAGGCGCGATTGTTGCAAAAGGATAGGATCAATTGCGACTAAGAGCCCAACAATTGCTGCGTTTCTTGGTGAAAGATTGGCCAATAGAGCTAAACCATAAACAATTAAGACGGTAAACAGACCGAGTGTCCAATGCCAAAGCGCTATCGATGCATTTCGAGAAAGCGCAAGGTTAGAAAGGAATGTCTTTGGAGTCTCGTCGGCACGGCGGTTAGGAGACGTCTGAATGCGAGAAAGCTCTTTTAAAGTCCAAGGGTAGAGCGGAGGACGAAACGCAGTCGCTTGCATTCCCGTTCCAAAGATTCCATAGGCAGTCCAGTTATCGGCAAGACGCGCATAATCATCAGGATCTGCGTCAAAAGAAGAAAGAGAGACAAAAAGGACTCCCCCGCGAATAACCAACGCTAAAAACAAGAGAAGAAGGAAGGGGGAGTTTTTGCGAGGCTCTGCCGCCGTAGATTGCAGTTCAGTGTGATTCATAGTAGACCTGTTGTTTCGAAAGTGAAAAACACAAACGGCGGCTTTGTGTAAAGCCATCTATGTTTACGCAAGTTATTTCTGCTGGTCGAAAATTGAATTGGCAAAATTAATATACTGTTCCCAATCAAAATCTGTTACGTCATGCTTGCCTGTCCGTCGATGATAACGAATTGTCGAACCAACAGAGACGTCAGCCTCCGGCTCTTCTGTTACTCCGCCAAAACCGTCCGTTCCCAGGAGACGATAGACAGAATCTGCATTCAGAGCAGAAAGGAATTCTCCTTTGGGATCCGCCCAGAGGTCTTCGCTAGCGCTTGCTACATAAACGGGTCGTGGGGCTATTAATGCAATTAACTCATGTTGATCCATTGGCAACTCGTTTACCTTATCTCCGTATTGATGGAAGTTTGAGCAGAACCAATGCGGGAACGCTTTATTGATTATTTTCACAGTTTCGCCAAATTCACGCCGAGAAAGCGCGGATCCGCCGCAACCGGAATTATTAGAAACGACTCCAGCAAAACGTTCGTCGTTTGCGCCGCACCAGAGCGCGGTCTTACCTAGACGGGAGTGTCCTAAAAGAACAACTTTTTTCGAGTCGATTTCAGGCAGGGTTTCTAGACAGTCAAGAGCGCGTGAAAGCCCCCAAGCCCAGGCGGAAATCGTTGCCGGATAATCGCCTTCTTCAATGTTGAAATTTATGAAAAGGGGATGAACGCCATTTTTAAAACCGTCGTGGAAGTCAGGATCAATCTCTTCGTAGTATACGGTAGCAATTGCATAGCCGCTATCGACAATTCTTTCAAACGACCAGCGAGATTTAGCAAGACCTCGAACTTCCTCAGGATTTTTGTCTTTATTACGCGTGGCTCCATCGGCAACTGAGAAAGGAATATTGGGGTCCTCGTTTGTCGTATGGTTGCCTTGGAAATTTGGCATTAGAAATGCGGGAACAGAACCCTTGCAATCATTAGGAATGATTACCATTAGGTCCATTTTAGGCGTTTTTTCTGGCGCGTTAAAATAAACGCGTTCAACTTTCATTGTCGCTTTACCGCCTAGAAAATCCTTGTAAACCGCCACTTCCTCAAATTGGATTTTGGAAAGGTCTGCTTCGGGATATTTACCAAACATCTCAGTTTGGAATTGTTTTAGAATTTCGGGGCGACGAATGCTTTTCCAAGCCTCAGGCGTGTCGATTTGAGTTCCGTCTTCCGAGACTAACGGGTCTGGAAGGACATATTGAGGCGTTTGCGATTCGTCATAGTTGACGTCTTGACTATGCGCTTGCTGTAAACCAATGAACAATGTTCCAAGCGTCAGCAACGTGAACATTGAGAGAACAAGCGCTGAAGAAAATTTCTGATGCAAAGCTCGCATATTTCCCCCTTATCGTGGTACTTATAATTGAACAGTAGGTAAATTTGTTACGCGCGTAACAAATTTTCTACTGCTGGTAACAATATAGACCTGTTAACAGCTTATTGATAGCTGTTAATTCTGATTCTACTTGACTTGAAATGTTTTTCAAGATTTAACACGCAGAAAGATGAGATGGAAATATTTTGTGAAATGATTTTTACTCGTCGAGCAGCCTAGCCAACCTTTTGTTTTATTGACAATGGTCGTTTATTGCATTATAGCATTCGTCTCATAGACGATTTTATTCTGTTGGATATAGATTGGTTCTGCAGACACGGAAGAAGCTTCGCCTGGTCCTCTTAAAACTTGAATAAATGGACAGTAGGGGTGGGATAGGATGAGACGAAATAAACTTCTTCAATACTTAGAGACAGCTTTTGATTTGGATAACTGCCTTCGACGCTGTGCAGATTCATGACGTTAGACGTCCAAAAGCGATGTTGTTGATATGGCAATGCGAGGATTTCACTGTGATCCGACAGTGTTTACTTTAGAGCGAGTGTGGTTTGGTCGTAAATGTTCTTATTGACTGCGGAGAGCAACATTGTTTTGTAGCTGAAACCAGAAACCGAATATTATAAATTATCCCGTCAATTGCTGGTTGTTTCTGGGGTTGTGTCTGGATAGTCTGACCAGGAGCCGAGGACAGTTTTCGTCACTTTGTAAAAAGACAGTTGTTCTCCATAAAGCGCGCGTCAAGGTCGCGCTTCATAAAGGGATGCAGAGGACGCGCCAATAGTATTAACGACTATGAAGGTCTTTAACTCTTCCTGCGCGATTTTGATTTGCCGTAGTAGAGAACTGGATTAGCCAGCGATTTTAAGGGTTCGTAACGGCGCGATTTCAGCTTGTCTTGCACGCGCTTCGAGATCGCGAACGATCGACTCGGCTACAACGACAGCTTGAGCCGCGCGATCGCCCGGTACGGTGGACGGAGTTCCCCTCAAAATGGCGGAAACGAAATCGCGCATTTCCAGCGCCAGCGCGTCAAAAGGTTCTTTTACCAATTCTTCCGTCTCATACTCCTCTTGCATAAAAGTAGTGACGCGTGACGCCATCTCTGGAAAGGACACCTTATCCGGTCCGAAAGTTCCTTCTAAAATTTCTTTTTTGGGACGAACGAGTTTGGCCGAGCGTGCGGCAAAGTCTATAAACAACGATTGGCTTGAGGTGCGAATTGTTGTTTGCCGGATAGCGTTCATCTCTACACGAGAAGCTTTAAATCTTGCGATGGAACCATTTTCAAATTCAAGCGTGGCAAAAGAGGCGTCTTCGAATCCTCCAAACTGTGAGAGTCCAAATGCCGACACTCGTGTTATGGCGGAGGGAATTAAAGAAAGAATTAATTCGAGGTCATGAATCATCAGATCGAATGTCGCCCCTACGTCAGTCGATCTAAAGGTGTACCCGCTAGTGCGCGTGGCGTCAACGAATGCAGGGACCTTTCCAGAACGTACGGCAAGCAAATATTGTTGCGCCGCGCGCCAAGCCGGATTATGTTGTTCAACATGACCAACCTGCAAGACAAGTTTTTTTTCTTTTGCAATACGGGCAAGTTCTAAGGCTGTAACGCCTGTAGTTGTGGCAGGTTTTTCGACTAATAAGTGTTTCCCAGCTTTAAGAACTTTACGACCGATTTCCGCATGGAGAACAGACGGCGCAGCAAGTACGACGGCGTCGACGTTAAGTAAGAGTTCCTCGACAGTGGCAAAATCCCGAACGTTCCATTGCGCCGCGACGCGTTTGCGATTTTCTTCTAAGACGTCTGAAACTCCAATGAAATCAACTTCTGGATCGTTAGCGGCTTTTGAGGCATGGAACCCGCCAAGACGACCAGCTCCAATTATGCCTATTCGTACTTTTACCATTTGTTAGTCCTTAATCTTAAACGATCCAAGTTGATTATTTAAATGCAAAACTTGATTTTGCATTGATCGTTTGCTTCTTTCGGCACATCTAAATAATTAAAATGTCGAGTCGTTAAAACAACTAGGTAATAGTAACGAAAACCACCTATATAGAAAAGAGCAAAATAAAGTCCTTTTTATCGATTCAGAGAGCAACGAGAAAGGCACAGCCGCTCTTGAAGAAAACGGCTGCTTTTAAGATTTATTTCAAATAGTCAGACGGCAGGCTGTTTAACATTGCAAGTAAGACGTCTGCATTTTGTTGATGTCCCGTTTTAGCCGCGTGAAACTCTCCTTCCCAATCTACGGGCGCAAGTGAAAAATCGCCGATCATATCGAGAATTTTATGTCTGGCACATTCATTGTCAAATCTGGTTTTGTTGTCGATTGGACCGTCTTTTCCGTAGACCAAGACGTCTTGGGCTCCGACCCTTAAACAAATCCCTTGTTCTCTAAGATGGCACGCTTCTTCAAAAGTTAAAAACGTTCTGCATGGCGCGATTTCACTTTTGAAAATTTCGGGAGGTTGTGAGAAATTGAAAATAGCCGTTTGATTGGGAATTGGACCTGGAATGTCGTAGCGAAGATCATACTTGAAAATTGTCTGTTTCTGTTCATTAGGCGCGACGACAATTTTTCTGCCGTTAGGTTCGGAGTTCTCTGCGAAGATCCCCGTGTCGAGAATCTTTAACCGAATTCGTTCTCTGTCTTGTTCTTCGGCGCCAACTTCTAAAAAAGCGTTAATGAAAGCTGAGGCTGAACCGTCAAGACCAGGGGTCTCCTGCGCGTTGACTATAATGTCGCAGTTGTCGATTTGTGCGCCATGCAAGGCTGCAAGCGCATGTTCGACCATATCAACTTGCGCTGAACCGACAACTAAGCTCGTCTGACGAGGCTTTTTTATTCTATTGTACACTAGCGCTGGGATTGGCGGAGAATTTGGAAGATCAGCCCGAAAGAAACGGATACCTGAGTTTTCGGGTGCAGGTCGAAAAGAGAATAGGACGTCTTTGCTGGACCAAAAGCCAAATCCCTCTATATCGACTTGATCTGCTAGCGTTCGTTGCTGACGAGTTGATTCGATTCTAGTGATTTTGGGGATTTGAAACATCCGTTAAGTCTCCGAGGTCTTTATGAACACAAAATAGTACGTTGATAAGAACTTTGTGACTAAGATTTGATGATGATCGCAGGGACAATAGGATTCTATACAAAAAAATAGCCGCCGACAAGAATATCAGCGACCTTCTGCCTATACAAAATAGACTACAATTTATTTAACGGCGTTGTTGAGCAGCGGGAGCGCTTGCCGTACGACTAGGGGCAGGATCTTGTCGGCTAGAGGTAGGAGCAACAGCAGGGGCGGCGACTGCGTTTGCCCGGGCGTTCATGGCTTGTGCTCCGAGATTGTCAAGCGAACCGCCAGCTCCGGCGCTTTGCTTAGGGACGCCGGCAATGCTGACAATTTGAGCTTTAACTTGATCGGTAATATCGCAAGCGGGGTGGTTCCAAACGATAGTGTTTTGATCGGCTTCAGCAAGAGCGACTTCTTCACGAGAGACTCTAGGGTTCTCTGGAACGGGAATCTTGACTTTCGAGTGGACGACGATAATGCCATTTTGTTTTGCAACTACTTCAATAGCTTGTTGAAGGTCCTCATAAGCCTTAAACAGGAGTTGCGTACGTTTGGCGACGAGTTTCTTCTGAACTTCAAAAGCTTTGAATTCGGCGTCGCTGAAGTCTTTACGGACAACGCTAACTTTATCTTCGAATTCGGGCGTGCCAATCAGATTATTGTACTCCTTCTGAAGACTGGCGACTCTCCTGTCTGCGTCGTCTTTCGCCTTGCTTAGAGCGATTCGTTCCTCTTCAATTTGCATGGTGATGGCGGGAATTTCATCGGCGATAGTCGGATGAATTTCTAAAACGGCACGAAGGTCAACAACGCCAACCAGCAGATTTTTCGCGGCGGGGCGGGCTTGTTGAGAGCTCGAACCCTGTTGAGCTTGTTGTGCTTGCGCAAAACCACCAATGAGGCAGAGTAAGGCGCAGGAAAGCGCCGAGAAAATCATATGAGCGTGTTTCACTTTGGTTTCTCCTTGAAACGTCAAAATATTCGCAAAAGATTCGTTTGCTCTTCTTTATAAAGGCTATTTGATAGCGTTAACCAAGAAACTGTCGTTCCATAGGGACTAGAACATTAACTTGATTAGATGCGATAATGACGTTTTTTACGGGCTCTGTAAATACCGTTTCTTGCTTTTTCGGGAAGTTGTACGAAATTTTTGTTTTTTATGCTTTGCTTTTACAAAAAGAATTGTTCTAATAGATATAGTTAGCACAAGGTCGAAACCTTTCTGCAAATATTCAAAGACGTTTGTTAATACCAATTAAAAGGAGAGGATGACGTTTGCTACGAACGAATCTTTATCGCAACATTTTATTTCGGCAGCGTTTATTTAGTTTTTGCTCTAACTTCTCACGATTTTAGACGCCTTTTGTAAATTTGGGCTTTGCAGCACAGAAAAGTAACTAATCGACAGGAAGCGAGCGATTCTCTTCTAGAAGTTTAAGGGCTCATAGAAACGAAGAACATTGCTGTCCGAAATACTTTCAACACGGCGCGCCGATACAGAGGACTGTACGACACAAAACGCTGTAGTTTGGTTGTTTGTTAGGAGTTTCATCGTTGTAAGCAGAAGATTGGCAAATGATATGATAAAAGATAGTATCGAATATAAGTCGAATATAAGTCTTGATTTTAAAGACAAAGAAAACCGGATATTTTTTGCCTGAGCTAGTAACGCAGTACGACAGGAAGCTGAAGTGGCGTTTTTCTATGGTAATGCCTACTGCGAGGTTGGGTAATTAAAAAAGAAAGATTCCAACTTGGAATTATTGGCAACATCGTCATTACATTTGTTTTTGCTTGGAGAAGTTATGTTTTTCTCACCTTTATTGAATCGTCTGCGATTTGTAACGATCGTTGTAGGGCTTATTGTGACAGCTGTTTCGGCTTTAAGTTTTTCTTGGG
>JAQVHZ010000009.1 GCA_028695965.1 Thermoguttaceae bacterium
TTCAAGACCGCAATCGACGATTGTTTGGCAAAGCTTGAAACCGACTATAAGAACGACGTCATGTCGATGATGACATTAAATTTTCAAACGTTTGAAAAGGATAACGTACTGGCATTGTGAAGTATAACTTGATCGTCAGCCGTTGGAGCCGGACGTCCAAAATAGGAATCGACCAATGAAAAACAGCGGCAATGCAGAGCGTCGTTAGCTAAATGTTTGGGCTTTGACGTCTCAAGGTCTGGGCAAGAGCGCATAACTCCAGCGCTGCAAATATGTCGAGCGCATTAGGGCGCCGTCGTCGTTTCAACCTGATGATTTTCCAAGGTCGGATCCTTGAATCGTTCCCCGCGACCTTTTTTGTTTGGCGGCGATTCTTTTGCGCTTCCATCCCTTGCCGCGTCTGATTTCGCATATCTCCTTGCGGAGCGTTTGTGCGGCGCTTGAAAATTTGCGCATAAAATTCCCATAAGCGCGGGTCGACGCCTTGTTGACGTTGGCGGCGGGAACGACTACAATTAACGAAGCGCTTGAGGTTTGCTCATGAATTATTTTCATTCGAGCCTTAGAATAATATGCGCGGTCGTTTTGGAGCTATTAGAACCCGTTTCTTTCAACGTTGACAGACTATGAAAAAGAACACGCCGTTAAACTGGTCGCCTGGGATTGTGATTCGGAAGCGCACGATGAACGAAACGCGCGATTTGGCGCTTCGGATACTCGGTCGTAACTTCAAGGCGCTGCTTCCCTATTATCTGACGCTGGCGTTGCCGGTTTATGCGTTCAATCTATTGCTTTGGGGCGTCTTGTTTTTTGTGGTCGGTCCTCTGACGACGGGGGCGAGTTATGATCCGGTCGCTCGCGAAATTGAGATTTTAGCGATTATTTATGCGACGATTCTTTACGAGTCGTCTTTTGTCGGTTCGTTGACGACGGCGTATCTGGGCGTCTGGCTCTTTGCGCCTGACGAGCGCGCGATTAAGTACCGTTCGGTAGTTCGCACTTGGCGTTCGAGCTGGTTCCAACTTGTTTATTATTTGATTCTTACACGAATCATTCGGACGCGCGTTTTCTATCCGGAAACGATTTTGCTCGAGAAGACTCCTTTTCGTTCGCGTCCCGACCGCATCTCGACGAAGGAGCGCGTTAGAAATATCAACCTTAGCTTTCAGGGCGTTTTTTCAACCGGTTTCTTTTCGATGGAATCCTATATGTTTGCAGGGGTCTTGTCTGGCGGGCTTCTTTTTTCCGGGCTCGTCAAAGGGTTGTTTCCGGATTCCGTCGTGTATTTATTTATCATTAACGCCGCAATTGTTCCAGCTTTAGTTTTCGGATCGCGATTGTACGTCGCCGTCTACCGTTTTTTTTCTTACATCAATTATCGGATCGAGAGCGAAGGCTGGGATCTCGACCTGGCGTTCAGGACCGAATTGAGCAAGTGTTCGCGCGTCGACGAGGAAGACCAGACGATCCCCGCGCGGTTCAGGCGCTCTAAGACGCTCGCGCCTATTCATTTGGACGCCGACGCGTTCGAATCGGAGGAGGCGCGGCGATGACGTCTCGGCGGTTATGCGGCAAATTGCGGCGCTGCGCGCTCGTTCTTTCGGCGTGTTGCTGCGTATTTTTCGCGTCGGCGACGCGCGCGGACGAGGTCGGTTCGGAACCGTCGGCTGTTGCTGGGATAGAAAGCGTTCCCGAAACGGCCGCGCTTCGTGAAACGGTCGATAAAGCGAAGTATCCCTGGCTCTCGAAAGAGACGGGCAAGCCGGTCTATTTGCCCCTTTCCCCCGTTGAAGAGATCAAGAGGCCGAGGAGCAAATCTCAGGAACATAACGCCGATTTCGGATGGCTTGACGGCTTGGCCAAGTTTGCAACCTGGTTGACATACGCGCTCGTCGCAGGCGCCCTGCTTGCCGCGATCGTTTGGGCGGTTCGTTCGTTCGCTCAGAAGAGCTGGAAGCTGAAATCACGCGTCGACGGGGAGGCTGCCGCGCGCGAGCGCCGCATCAGCACGTTGGCGCCGGAAGCCGCGGAGCGGTACGACGATCTCCTTGCCGCGGCTCAAGACGCGTTTGATCGTGGCGACTATCGTTACGCGCTCATTTTCTATTTCAGTTATCTTCTCGTCGAGATGGACAAGCGCCGCTTCGTTCTGCTCGAGAAGGGCAAGACGAACCTTGTCTATTGGCGCGAATTGACGGAATTTCCAGAGCTTCGTTCGATCTATCGTTCGACGATGAAGGAATTTGAACGGGTCTATTTCGGCGGAGCCTCGATAACCCGTGAGGAATTCGGCGCCATATGGTCGCTTCACGCTCGTTTTTCGGAGCTGACGCGCGAGCATGACGCGCGCGAGGCGAGCCGTCTTGGGGCGCTGGCGTCGGCGAGTCAAGGAACGAGCGCGCCGGTTCCGACGCAGCTTACGCTTTTCATCGCGGTTCTGGCGCTGGCGTCCTGTTTCGGCTGCCTGCCCGAGAAGAATACCTGGCGGTCCCGGTATAAGAGCGACGTCGAGCAGAACGATCGCGAGAGCCTCAATTCGGCGACGACTTATCTGAAATATTGCCGCAGCGGCGCGAAATGGAAGGTGCAGACGGTCAACCATTGGCAAATGATGGAATACGGTTTGGCTAACCTCGTCAGGGGCAAGGACGCGGTCGTCTGGTTCGATCCGCCGCCCAGGCCGGGTTCGCCGCCTTTTTCAGATTTGCGCTGGCTGTGCGCAGGCGAAGGAACAGGAGAACGCGCGGACCGAGTCGCGGCGACCGAGGCGATTTTGCGCCGGTACGCGGACGCGACGGAGAACGATTTCGACCAATTTGCGACGACCGTAACGACGCCGAACTTCGACGCGATTAAAGAAGACGTGGCGCGTTGGCTCGAGGGTCGGCCGAACCGCGTCTTTGTGATTGTGGGGTCGGGATGGGACGCCTATCCGTATTATTTGCTCGACGCGCGCCAAGATCTTCTGGACTCGGGCGCCGCCGACGCCGAACCTCGTCTTCTCCAAGAATGCGACGGTTTCCTTGAGAGGTTCATGAAGGATGTCAAGGGGGGACGGACCCCCTCCTTTAATTTTGAGGGCGTCGACTGGACCGACCTCGACAGCTGGGCGGACAAGGAGCTTCAGAAATGGCCCGAAACGTCAAAAGATATGTTTTTGGCGCTTCAGGCGGTGAACAGAGCCATTTTGGCGTCTCCTAAGAAACACGCCGCCGTTCTTCTTTGGGAATATGAGGAGTCGGAATACGAAGAAGCCGGCGCGGTTTTGCCCGACGGTCTCAAAGAGGCGGTCATTCTTCAGTTCGAGCAGGAGCAAGCCGCCGCTCCTGAAGAACCTGGCAGTTCCGAAGAATCTGCGGACTCCGCGCCCGACGTCGGCGAGTTGGACGTCGAGGAGAAATGGCGTCTTGCGTTTCGTTGGATTCGGTCGGAAATCTCCGTCAGCAAGGTCAGTATGGGGATGTATCGGAGGGAGAAAGAGAGCGCGGGCTCTCCGTTTCCCTACCGCATTGGTAAGTTCGACGACGGGACCGCTTGGCAGACGGACGAGCGCGCTTGGGAGCCTTTCTTTGTAACTCGGATCATACCTTCTGCGTTTGGAGAATGGACCAAGCTCGAGGGCGGCGGAAAAGAGAGCGGCGACATAAGACACGATCCTCAGAGCCTTATCCGGACGGGCAAATTCAGCGGCGACCCAAAATGGACGCAGGGTCTTCCGGAGGAAGCGCGCTTGTACGAGTTCTGTCGGCTCGAGCCTTTCGGCGATACGAAAGTCCTCTTGGCGTTAGGGGACGTCCCGCTAATCTGCGAGCGCAAGGTCGGGCAAAGCAGGCTGCTGATTGTCAATTCAAGCTCGTTTTTGTCGAATTACGGATTGACGGATCCCGTGAATATGGAATTAGCGGCGCGCTTGACGCGCGAGATTCCTCCGAAGAGCCGCGTACTCGTCAGTTTGACGAATATTCCTTATTTTGACTTTGACGCGTCGGACGACGATTTGCCTCCTGACGACGGTCCGTTTTCGCTGAAAGAGGCGACGCCTTACGCCGTCTTCATTTGGAATCTGGTCTTTTTAGGCGCGTGCGCGGTCTTTTGGGCGTATCCGGTCTTCGGGCGTCCTAAGCGTCTCCTGCAAGAGCGCAGGAACGATTTTAGCCGACATATCAACGCTTATGCGAGCGAGCTGGAAAAAATCGGAGCGCGCGAGTGGGCGCAAGAACAAATCGACGCGTATCGAGCGTCGGATAATTTGCCCGAGCTTTGAGTTCGGGCGGAAAAGAATTTCCCTGGAAAACAGAATAAACTTTTATTGTGAACACACGAGACGAACAGACCGCATATTTTAAGACGCCGCGACTCCCCGCGTTTCGAACGCTTTTGACGGCGCTCGTTCTTGCGGCGTTCTTCGGCGCGTTTTTCGCGGTCGAGACGCGCGCGGACGACGGCGCTTTGGAGTCGGCGGCGGTCGGCGTCGAAAACGATCCGGAGACGGACGCGCTTCGTCGAAGGGTCGAGAAGGCGGACTATCCTTGGCGCCCGGCAAAGACTGGCAAGACGGTCTACTTGCCGCGCAAAGAGGTCAAGAAGGAAACTCCGCAAGGCCGCGACGCCGATTTCGGCTGGATCAAAGACTTGGCAAAAATAGGGAGCTGGGCGGTCCTTGCGGTCGTCGTCGTCATTGCGCTCGTCGCAGCCGCTTGGGCGATTCGCGCGCTCATGCTTGGGAAATGGAAGCGGAAATCTCGCTTGGACGCGGAGGCTGCCGCTCGCGAACGCCGGATCAGCACGTTGGCGCCGGAAGCCGCGGAGCGTTACGACGACCTTCTTGCCGCGGCGCAAGACGCTTTTGCTCGAGGCGACTACCGTTACGCGCTCATTTTCTATTTCAGTTATCTTCTTGTCGAGATGGACAAGCGCAATTTCATTTTGCTCGAGAAGGGCAAGACGAACCTTGTCTATTGGCGCGAACTGACGGAATTTCCGGAGCTTCGTTCGATCTATCGTTCGACGATGAAGGAATTCGAACGGGTCTATTTTGGCGGCGTTTCGATCTCTCTGGAGGAGTTTGACGCCGTTTGGGCGCTTCATGATCGTTTTTTGGAGCTGATGCGCGACTATGACGAGGAGGAGTCGAGACGCCGTAACGCGCGCGAGTCGGCTTCGGAGGGACCAAGCGCGCCGATTCCGACGCAATTTGCGCTTTTCATCGCGGTTCTGGCGTTGGCGTCGTGTCTGGGCTGCAAGCCTAAGGAGAAGACGTGGGAGCGTCCCTATGGCGCTCATCTCAGGGACAACTACTCCAAGAGCCTCAATTCGGCGACGACTTATCTCGATTATTGCCGCAGGGACGCGAAATGGAGAGTGCGGACGAACAGCAAGCCTCAATTGTGGGAAGAGGAGTTTTTACGACTTGTCGCGAACAGAGACGCAGTTCTTTGGTTCGATTCGCCCATTCCCTATTCGACGCCCTTAACGGAACTGCTCTGGCAGTATGTCGACGAATCCGCAGGGGACCGCGCGGACCGAGTCGCGGTGAAGGAGGCGCTCTTGCGCGAGTACGCGGCGGCGTCGGCGGACGATTTCGGCAAATTATCGACGACGAGCACGACGGCGAAATTCTATAAAATAGAGGAAACGGTCGAGCGCTGGCTCGAGGAGAAGCCGAACCGCGTCTTTGTGGTCGTCGGGTCGGGCTGGGACGCTTATCCGTATTATTTCCTGGACGCGCGTCAGGAGCTGTTGAACGCCGGAGCGGACGCAAACGATCCTGACCTGCAAGAATGCGACGCCGTCCTCCAAGATTATATGCGGATCGCCAAGAACGGATCGGACGGCGGCTTTGCCGTTCATATCGTCCTGGGAGAGAATCATGAGTTCAGCGTGAAGGAGGAACATGAGCTCAGCATTGGGGAGGACCGGAGGGGCTGGTCGTCCCAAGCAACCTTTTTTGCGCTTCGAACCGGGAGCAAGCTTCTTTTGGAGTCTCCTAAGGAACACGCCGCCTTTCTGCTTCGAGAATATGGCGCGTTGGAATGTGAAGAGGCGGGCGAGGTTTTGCCCGACGGTCTGAAAGAAGAGGTCGTCCGCCGGTACGGGGGCGGAGACGCCGCGTCGGACGGGTCTTCGGAGCCGACGCTCGAGGAGAGATGGCGTCGGGCGTACGAAAGGATTAAGTCGGAAGGTTCTGTTGAACAAACCTTGCTTCAGCTAGAGAATTCATTGGCTTGGCAGACGGGCAAGGGGCCCCGGGATCCGTCTTTTGTAACGCGGGTTATGCCCTCTGCGTTTGGCGATTGGCCCGATACCCCCGGCTTTGGAATAGAAGGCGACGCGAGTTTCGATCCTCAGAGCCTCGTCCGGACGGGCAAATTCAGCGGCGATCCGGAATGGACGCAAGGTCTTCCGGAGGAGGCGCGCTTGTACGATTTTTGCCGAATCGAGCCGCGCGGCGATACGAAGGTCCTCCTGGCGCAAGGGGGCGTCCCGCTTGTCTGCGAGCGCAAGGTCGGGCAGAGCAGGTTGTTGATTGTGAATTCGGGCTATTTTATGTCGAATTACGGATTGACCGATCCGGTGAACCAGAAGTTGGCGGCGCGGCTGGCACGTGAGATCCCTCCGAAGGCCCGCGTGCTCGTCAGCTTGACCGGGTTTACTTTTTATGAAAAGGACGCTCCGAAGCCCAGCGAAATCGGTCGGTTTTCCCTCAGAAGAGCGACGCCTTTTACCGTCTTCATTTGGCATATGTTCGTTTTAGGCGCGTGCTTGCTCTTTTGGGCGTATCCGATCTTCGGGCGTCCTAAGCGCCTCCAACGAGAACGCCGGAACGATTTCAGCCGACATATCAACGCGTACGCCGGCGAGCTGGAGAAAATTGGCGCGCGCGAGTGGGCGCAGGAACAAATCGACGCGTATCGGGAGTCGGATCATTTACCGGAGCTTTGAGCGATATTCCGTGGAAGAACAGAACAAGCCTTTATTGTCGTACGCGCAAGACGAACTGATTGCGTATTTTGAGACGCTTGGACTGCCCGCGTTCCGAGCGGGGCAGGTTCGGCGCTGGATATTCTCGCGCAAGACGGATCGTTTTTCTTTGATGAGCGATATTTCGAAAGACGTCCGCGCTCAGCTGACGACGCTCTTTTCGCGCCCTAAAAGCGCCGACGTCGGCTTTACGCCCCTCTTGATTGCCAACGGCGTGCAGACGCCGGTCGCCGCGGACGCTTACGATTCCGACGATTCGCTCTACGAAGGGCGCGTCGTTGCGAAATCCCTCTCGGACGACGGCTCGGAAAAGCTTCTTATCGAATGGCGCGACGGTCGCCGGGTCGAGTGCGTGCTTCTGCGGGACGACCGGGATCATCGCACGGCGTGCGTCAGCGTGCAGGTCGGATGCGCGATGGGGTGCGCGTTCTGCGCGAGCGGTCTCGGCGGGTTTGCGCGCAACTTGACAAAGAGCGAAATGCTCGAACAGCTCCTGCGTCTCAACGCGCTCTTGCCAAAAGAGGAGCGGCTGACGCATATCGTCGTCATGGGGACGGGCGAGCCGACCCTCAACTTGGACGCGCTCTTGCCCGCGCTCGCCGAAGCGACGTCGAAGGACGGGCTCGATATCGGCAATCGGAGAGTTACGATTTCGACGGTCGGCGTTCCGGCGGGGATTCGCCGGTTGGCGGAAGCGAAAGTCCCGTACAAGCTGGCGGTCTCGCTGCACGCGCCGAACGACCGCATACGCGACGCGATCATGCCCCAGAACAAAATTCATCCGATCGCGGAGGTCCTCAGCGCCGCCGACGCCTTCTTTCGAACGACCGGCAGGCGCGTTACCTACGAGTATATTTTGCTCGACGGCGTCAACGCGTCTGTTGAAAACGCGCGCGAATTGGCGCGGCTCCTGCGCAATAAGACGGCGATCGTCAATGTGATTCCGTACAATCCCGCGCCGGAACTGCCCTTTAAGACCCCCTCGAACGCGACGGTCCGCCGGTTCGTCGACGCGCTCGAAGGGGCGGGGATTCAGGTGAAAGTCCGGTTCCGCAAAGGGGATAAAATCAACGCGGCTTGCGGCCAGCTGCGTTGGAGCCTGCGCGATAAGTGAGCGCGCTTCCTCTTGGCGGTTCGGACAAGCGTCGAGGGGACTATTTCTGTTTGTTCCGATAATAACGGTTGTGCAAAAGAGCGTCCTTTTTTTGTTTGTCTATCTTGCGTAAAAGGTCCGTTTTTCTTTGTTTCTTCTTCTTGCGTATAGTCTCTAGTGTGTTAAAATAGGAAACTGGCGTCAACTGCATTGTTTTTTTGAGAAATAACGATTTTGCTTAAACGGCAAGCGTTTTGCGCTTGAAACGCCGTCGCGGCGCCGAGCTTCCACAGCGCTTTTTTCGCAGGGAGTTAGTCGTTTTCTGTTGCTAAAAATGTTTTTTCACCATATCAGCCACCATAACGAAAGGTAATTTCGATGAAGCGGCAATTTGTCTTTTTCGCGCTTGCAGCGTTCTGCGGACTTTGCGTTTCCGCGTATGCCGACGACCAAGCGGCTCCGGCTCCGGTTCCGGAAGCGTCTGACATTCCTGTCGTCGCGGCGCCGTCAGACCCGGCTCCGCCGCCGTTTGCCCAAGCGGTTCCCGACGCCGAGAGGATTGGCGGTCCCATTACGACGCATCGTAAGAAGGATTCTTTGTACTGGGAAATCGGTCCTGAGCAGTACAATTCGGACTATATCATCATCATGTCGCTTGCGCGCGGTATCGGCACGTCGTACGCCTACGGCGGTCAATCGCTCGATTACGGCGACGATATGATTTGGCGGTTCAAGAAAGTTGGCGACCGCATCCAGATTATCCGTCGAAATTACCGCTATCGCGCCGACTCGGGCCCTGACGCCGAAGCGTTGAGAGTCGCTTTTACCGACAGCATTCTTTTCAGCCTGCCGATCGTCGCGCAGAATTCTTCAGGCGGTTCCACCGTTGACGTCGTCGACGTTTCGTCGTTGTTCCTCAGCGATCAGCTCTGCCGTCTGGGCGGGATTCTCGGTTCGTTTGCGCGCGACCGATCGTCGTGGGAAAAAGTCAAGGCGATGAAAGACAATCTCGAACTTGAAGTTGCGGCGACCTATTCGGGCGGCGACGGCTCGAGCGACACGGTCCTTGACCTTCGCGGGGTCAGCGTCCATATTCACTATTCGATCAGCAAGCTGAAGGACGAAGGTTACCAGCCGCGTTACGCCGACGAACGGGTCGGTTACTTCACGACCGCAATTCGGGACGTCAGCAAGACGAGCGCCGACGACAATTTCGTTCGTTACATCAACCGTTGGAATCTGCAGAAACTCGAGCCGAGCGCGGAGAAGTCGCTCCCGAAGAAGCCGATCGTCTTCTGGCTCGACAAGGCGACGCCTTATCAGTACCGCAAGACGCTGCGCGACGGTATCCTCGAATGGAACAAGGCGTTTGAAAAAGCGGGGTTCTACAACGCGATCGAAGTGCGCCAACAAGAGGACAACGACGATTGGGATCCCGAAGATATCAACTACAACACGATTCGCTGGTCGGTGGCTCAGACCGGTTTCGCTATTGGTCCGAGCCGCGTGAACCCGATGACGGGCGAAATTCTCGACGCCGACGTCGTACTGACCGTCGGGTTCCTGAGCAGCTGGACCCGTCAATTTGAGCTCTACACGTCCGACCAGCTTATTGACAAGTTCGCAAACGTCGATCGTGAGAGCGCGATCAAGGCGCTCGAAAACGTCGACACGAACAGTATGCGCCGCCGTTTCAATGAAAACGACACGGAACTCTATTACGCGCAGCAGTTCGGCTTGGCGAACACGTTCTTCGACATTATGTCGGTAGACAGCGCCGTCTTTGACGCGTTCTTAGGCGAGCCGGAAACGCAAGAAGACCAAGCCGCCGCAGCGGCGGAAGCCGAGCGGTTAGCCGCAGAAGCCGCGGCTGCCGAAGCCGCTAAGAAAGCGGAAGAGGAAGCCGCCGCAAAAGCGCGTGAAGAAGCGCGCGCCGCAGAAGAACAAGCGCTCCGCGAGACCGCGCAAAAAGCGTCCGAAGCGGCAGCCGCGGCGCAAAAGACCGCCGACGACGCCCGAGCCGCCGCCGAAGAAGCGAAAGCCGCCGCCGCAGCAAACGCCGACGAGCTTGCCAAGAAAGCGCAAGAGGCGAAAGACGCCGCCGACGTCGCGCTGCGCGTTGCGAACGACACGGCCAAGAAACTTGACGAACTGCGCGCCTCCTTCGAAGAGCTGAAAGCGGCTGAAGACGCCAGAAATGCCGAAGAAGCTAAGAAAGCCGAAGAAGCCAAGCAAAAGGCAGAAGAAGCCGAGAAAGCCGCCGCTGAAACGAAGGCTAGAGAAGAAGAGGCAAAGAAGCGCGAAGAGAACAAGAAGCGCCTTGAAGAAGAACAGAAGAAGGTCATCGACCAAGGTCTGCGCCAGCTCGTTACGCACGAGGTCGGCCATACGCTCGGTCTGCGCCACTCGTTCAAGCAGAGCGCTCTGCACTCGCTCGAGGATATCAACGACGCGTCGAAGTGGACCGAATACGGCTTTGTCGGTTCGATCATGGAATACGCGCCGATCAACATCATGCCAAAAGGCCATAAGCAAGGCGATTACTTCTCGTATCGTCTGGGCAAATACGACGAATGGGTCATCGAGTACGGCTATCGCGTCTTCCCTGGCAAGTCGACCGACTCGGAAGTGGACGAACTGAAGAAGCTTGCCGCGCAGCAATCGAAGCCCGAGTACGATTACGCTACCGACGAAGACTGCTACGGCTCGACGATCGACCCGTACGTCAATATTTGGGACCTCGGCTCGAATCCGCTTGAATACGCGAAAGTCCGCGTCGCGCTCGTCGATCAGCTCATGCCCGGCTTGAACGAGCAGATCGTTAAGGACGGAGAATCGTATCAACGTCTCCAAACGCGCTTCAATATGCTCAATTCGTGGAAGGCAGGCGCGATGACCTTTGCCGCGAACTATATTGGCGGCATGAAAGTTCACCGCGACTTCAAGGGCGACGAAGGGGAACGCAAGCCGTTCGAGGTCGTGCCCGCGCAGGATCAGCGCGATGCGATGGCGTTCCTGAAAGAGAATGTCTTCAGTAAGGAAAGCTATAAGATTCCGCCGCAATTGTTCAACTACCTTGCGCCGAATCGTTGGCGTCATTGGGGTTCTCCGGTCTTGTCGCGTTACGACGCCGACGTCCACGCGACGATTCTCAGCTGGCAAAACAGCGTGTTGTCGCAACTCTTAAACTCGGTAACGCTCAGCCACTTGGCAGACGCTGAAATCCGGGTTCCGGAAGGCGAAGACGTCTTCACGAGCGCCGAAATGCTCGACACGCTTTCCGACGCGATCTTCCAGGAGATTTTCGACGCCGCCAAAGCGATCGACGAGAAGAACGACGAAAAAGCGACGATCGTCATCAGCACGCAGCGCCGCAACTTGCAGCGCGCGTACTTCGCGCGGTTGTGCTCGTTTGCGAACAACGCCTCCGGAAGCGCCGGCGTCGCCGACGTCTCCGCGCTGTCGCGATACCAGCTGCGCAAATTGCAAAAGGCGATTAAGACGGTCCTTGAGCATGAGAGCGCCGACTACGCAAACGCAAGGGCTCGCGGTCAGGATCGATTTGCTCGTCCGCACCTTGAGTCGTTAGACGAACAGGCGACAAAGACCCTTGAAGCGATCGTGATTTCAGGGCTCTAATCTTCGACGAATCGAGGAGCCGCGTCGTTGCGGGCTCCTGAAGCGTCGAGCTTAATTGAAGGAACGCCAAAGCGGATATGTTGAATTATCGCTTTGGCGTTCCTTTTTTGTCGCTATTGCAAATTGCTATTGCAAGTCGGGCAGGGGCGGACTTGCTTCGACCAATTTCTTGATTTCGCGCGTCGCTTTCTTAGGCTCGCCCAACGCGCCCGCGCCGCCGACGCATCCGCCCTCGCAGGTCATGATTTCGACCAGATTGCCGGGGCATTCTTTCGTCGCGTAGGTTCTCAGCATTCTGATACCGTTTGGGGAGAGTCCGTCGACGCAAATCGGCTTCACGTCGATTTCGGCGAGGCTTGGATCGTTGTCGACGTTGTTTTCGACGATCGTCTTGACGGCGTTGGCGACTCCTCCGGTGACGGGGAAGCCGACGCCTAGAGCGCTCGCAGGGGCGTCGCAGAAGTAGTCCGCAACGTCGGCGCCTTCAATGTCGGCGGCGGCGAACAACGAGCCGAGTTCCTCGAAGGTCAGGACGTAATCGACGCTTTCGTCGCGCAGCCCTTCGGCGCGTTTTGCGACGCAAGGGCCGATAAATACGGAGATGCAGTTGGGATAGCGCCGCTTCGCTTCTTTGGCGGTATAGTTCATCGGCGTCGGCGTTTCCGAGACGAACGGAAGGAGCTCCGGAATGTGTTTCTTCGCCGTCGTAACATACGCCGGGCAGCAGGACGTCGTCATAAAGCGTTCTCCGCGCCTCATACGTTCGATAAATTCTTCGGCTTCGAAGACGGCAGTTTTGTCGGCGCCCGCGGCGACGGTTAAGATATGGTCGAATCCAAGCTGAAGGAGCGCGCCGCAGATTTTTTCGATCGGGTAGGGGAATTGTCCGACGATCGCCGGCGCAATGAGCGCGACGAGCGGCTTCTCGCGTTCGACGAGCCGCCTTGCGACGTCGAGGATCTGACTGCGTTCCATGATTGCTCCGAAGGGACACGCGCGCATACAGCGTCCGCACGCGGTGCATTTGTCGAAATCGATTTCCGCGCGTCCCGACTCGGTTTTGCGAATAGCGCCGACCGGGCACGCCTCCTCGCAGGGCACGTGCAATTTGATGATCGCCTGGTAGGGGCACGAATCCATGCATCGCCCGCAATTCTTGCAGGTATGCGAGTCGATATGCGACTTTCTGCCGATGATCGAGACGGCTCCGAAGGGGCAGTTCGTCAGGCACGGACGCGCCAAACAGCCTTGGCAGTACTCGGTAACCATGTACCGCGCCTTGACGCAGCCTTGGCACGCGATATCGACGAAGGTCAAGACGGGCTCTTCCGGTCGTTCTCGTTCGAGCGCCTCCTTGGCGTATTGCGAGAGCGGCTTGTATTCGTCGTCCTCTTCGACGGAGAAGCCCAGCGCGCTGATGCACCGCTGCCGCAATATGGCGCGCTCTTTAAAGACGCAGCATCGAAAAGTCGCTTCCGAGTCTTTCGGGCGCATATCGAACGGTATGCGGTCCGCCGATTCGAGCAAGGCGCCCTGAAAGTACGCGTGCACTAAGCGGACGGCGACTTCGCGGCGCAGGTACGAAGCGTTGTCGCGCTTGACTGTTTGCGCCGTCCCTTTGGAGTTTTCGGCGTTCGTCTCCATTTCCGATCCTTCTTTCTAACTATTCCAACGGAATCGTAACGTTTTGGTTCTTTGCGGCGGCTGTTTGGCGCTCGTCTGTGTTTTCGCCCCGAATTTTACTGTTTTAGGCTTAATTTGTCAAGAATGCGCGAAGCCGCTCGCTCTTGCGGCGAGGTAAAAAAACACGGCTTGCTCGCGTCGAGGAACGCGAACAAACCGTGTTGGGCTAGGTTAAGGCGCAACTTTCGCGATTAGCGAATGTTGGCCTTGTATTGAACGGCGCGGTCCTTTTGACCTTGGTCGCCCTTTGCGATAACGACGTCGAGCGCTTTGCGGAAGAGGTCTTTGTTCTCTTTACGGAGGTAGTCTTGGTGCGCGAGGTCGAGGATCGAGTTGAGCGCTCTGTTCGCGAGCGCTTCCGTATCGACCGATTCGAGCAAGAATTCGACCGATTTCGGCGCGCGGACGGCTCCGACGCGTTCGAGGACGTAGTTGCGTTCGGCGTCGCGTTGGGCGAGCGCAAAGGCTTTCTTCAAGTTCGCCAATTTGTCTTCGTTCGACATATCGATCCCGTCTTGTTCGTCCGGCAGGGAGACGACGCGGATGAACGCGCGGAGCGCCTGAGTGCGGAGCTGTTCCGGATAGGCGTCGTTGCTTGCGGCGGCAAGGAGCTTCTCCCAGACGACGGCGTTGGGCCAGTTGCTCATTGCGCGGACGCTCAAGGCGACCATGTTCGGGTCGTTCGTGTTGAGGCCGGCTTCGATCTGCTCGAGCGCGGCGTCGCCGCCGATACGGCCGAGGAGCATGAAGACTTGCGGGCCGTTTTCGTTGTTCATCTTGGCGATGACGGGCGTCGCGTCTCCGGCGCAGAGTCGGGAGATGATCTGTTCGGCGCGGTCGCGGTCGCCGCGGTCGGCAATAGCGAGGAACGCGTCGACAAAATCGCCGATATTATCTTTGGTCGCGAGCTGTTCTGCCGCCGTCAGGAGCGCCAGGCGCGCGGGGCAGTCGTCTTTCTTCGCAAGGGCGAGGAGGGTCGCGACTTCCGACTTGACGTAGCGCCCGCCGACGACTTCCGCCAACGACG
The DNA here is from genome assembly GCA_028695965.1 of Thermoguttaceae bacterium. GTDB lineage: Bacteria > Planctomycetota > Planctomycetia > Pirellulales > Thermoguttaceae > RUG369. The sequence goes on from JAQVHZ010000009.1 coordinate 14,424, forward strand.
CCATATTGGCGCCGTCTTTTTCCTTCTTGAGCGCGTCGACGACCGCTTTGTCGAAATCGTCGCCAACGATGTTTCTCATGACGCGAACGCAGAGCCCGCGATCGAATTCCGCCATCGTCTTGTAGAGGACGTCGAATTCTTTGCTCGAGCCGATCTTTTCGATCGCCATGAGCGCGGCGCGCTTCACTTCGTGATTATCGGACGCCAGAGCGGCGACGGCGAGCGGGAGGCAGTCTTTCGCTTGACGAACGCGGACGGCGCCAAGGGCGCGCGCTTTGTCGTCGTCGGAAAGGGCGTCGAAGCCTTTGATATACGCCTCGAAATCGGCGTCGGAGAGGTAAGGCGCGGCGAGCGGCAGTTCCGTTTCGACGCCGACGCTGATATCGACGTCGCGCGCTTTAATGTAGGACGCGAATTTCTCAGGGTCGGCGTTCAGCGCGTTCAACGCTTTTTCCGTCGGGATTTGGGCCAGAACGCGCGCGGCGGCGTCGACTAGGGCGGGCTCGTCGCTCGTCAGGAAGGTCGCGACGGTATCGACGCACGAATCGTCGCCGAACCATTGGAGCACGTGCAGGAGCCACGCTTTGGCGACGACGGGGTTGTCCGCTTCAAGCGCGTCGCAGGTCGCTTTGATCGATTCGGCGCGGAGTTCTTTTGTTTCGGCGCAGTCGCGCAGGCAGTAGTTCATCCAGGCTTGCTGCGATTCTTCCATCGCGCGGACTTGCCCTTCGTCGGCCATATTTTGAGGCGCCATCTTCGGGAGGAATTCCGCCAGTTTAGCGGCTGGGTCTTGCGCGAACGTTTGCGCGGAGGCGACGCAGAGCGCGCAGGCCGCGGCGACGCATATCGCGAGCTTTTTCCAAGTGAGTTTCATCTGTTCTTCCTATTATATGGGCAACGCATAACGCGTTGTTCAGTTGTTAAATACTGTTGACCAATACCGTTTTGTTACTTGCTCAGACTTCCGGAATCGCATAAGGGGCGCGTTGGACGCGTTGGACGTGGCGATTGGCCTCGTCGTCGTTGACGAAACGGCAGTTGGCGGAATCCCATTCGAGCCGACGGTTAAGCTTGTGACAGATCGCAAGGAGCTGGCAGAGGGACGCGGTAACGGCGCCGTACGCGAAATCTTGGAACGGACGCAGACGGTTGCGCGCGCAGAACGCGAAATCGTCGTTGATGCTCCATGCGCCGCCGGAGTAGCGGCGAACTTCGACCGGCTTGAGAGGATTCATCTTCGTTTGGTTGTGCGAATATTCGCCTTCCGTGCCCTTGAACGTAATGTCAAAAGGACCGTGCCAGGCGTGGTGCATCTTGAGCCCGTTCTTGAAGACGGCGCAGACGTACTTGGAGCCGTCGTAACCGGCGGGAAGAAGTTCGACCGGTTCTTCAAGGTCCATGCCGAGCGCATAGAGGGCGCCGCCGAATTTGTGCGCGCCCCAGTCGGCGAGGAACCCGTTTCCATATTCGGTATACCGCCGCCAGCCGCCGCCGTAGTTCCCGGAGCAGCGCTCGCTGTTGAACGGGGCGTAGGGCGCTTGACCTTGCCAACGATCCCAGTCGAACCCTTCCGGAATCGGTTGTTCGGGCAGGTAGCAGTGTCTTGGCGGGTCGCCTAGCCCGACGAAGACTTCTTTGACTTCGCCGATGGCGCCGCTTTGCAGAATGGGGGCCATGTAGCCGTAGTCTTCCATGACGCGTTGGCTTCCGCTCGAGCAGACGCGGTTGTATTTGCGCGCGGCTTTCACGATGATTCGGGATTCTTGGAGCGTCAGGGTAAGAGGTTTTTCGCAGAAGACGTCTTTACCGGCTTGGCAGGCTTCGACGGAGATTTTCGTGTGCCAGTGGTCGGGGGTCGCGCAGCAAATAGCGTCGACGTCGTCGCGCTGCAGGACGTCTTCGTAATGCGCGTATTTGGCTGCCGCTTCGTTGCGATAATGATTGTTGACGCGAGCGGCGGCGCGGTCAAGATGGGCTTTGTAGCAGTCGCATACGCCGAGGATTTGGTAGTTCGGGTTGCCTAAGAAAGCGCCGAGCAGCTCGTTTCCGCGGTTGCCCATTCCGATATGGAACAGGTTGATCTTGTTGCTTGGCGCAACGCCGCCGCTGAATCCGAAGATACGCCCCGGCATGACAAGCGGCGCCGAAATGGCGCTTGCAGAAACCGCTAAAAAGGTGCGGCGTGAAAGTCTTGTTCGCTCGTTCTTCATCGTTATCCTTTTACATTACAGGGGTTGGAATATGGTAGGACAAATGATCGCAGGGGCGCATGGCGGCTTAAACGCAATTGACGCGCTGGATTTTGAACGCCCGCCTCCACAACTACCCGATTATATATCAAACTGAAATTAGTAGCAACAGTTTCGCTATTTTTTTATTTTTACGTATTTTCTAGCGTGCCGTGCCTTTATTTTAACGGATTCTAGTTGCCGCCGCGCCGTCGGCAAACGCTTCTGAAGAAGAAAAGCGCCTCGGCTTGTTAGGTTCGAGGCGTTTTTTATTGGGTTGATTCGATTCAAGTTAGAATCATTCGTCAACCATAGTGATATCGTAGACCATCGTTTTGTCTTTTCCGTTGATTTCGACGACTTGTTCCGATTGGGCGCCGAATTTCGGGGGCACGAGGTCGATTTGTTCGACGGCGGATGGGTCGACGTTGCCGTCTTTCACGTCGTCAATATCGACCAGTTCGCCCGATTTCTTATCGCGCGTGATTGTCGCGTTGACGACGACCTTGTATTTTCCGGCAAGGAGCCCCGCGGCGGGCGTCATTTTATAGGTTCCGTCGGTAATGCCGCAGGAGGCGCCGGAGCCTTCCGCGCTTTCAGGTATGAAATTGACGACGCCGACCGGGACCGGTTCGCCGTTCGAGGTAACGGTTCCGGAGAGCGCGCAGCGTATTTCTTTTGAACATCCCGCCGTCAAGGCGACGCAGGTCAACAGGACGCACAGACAAAGAGCGTTTATTTTCATCATATAGCCTTTATTAAAAATAGAGCGGCGAATTCGCACAAGGCGAGCCGCCGCTCTTCGGAGATTAACGTTCGCGCGGCGTTCTGCAGCGAGCGCTTCGAGCGGCCGCGCGTTGTTAGAGCGACTTTACATCGACGCGAGAGTTTCGCCGCCTTGGGTCGAACCGATAGCGCGCCAGACGTCGGCGCTGATCGTGGAGCTGATAAAGTGGACGGAACCGTCGGCATAGACGCAGTTAGCGCCGCCGGAGTGGCGGGATCGCGCGGAGACCCACGCGACGTCTTGGCTTGTTCCGTTGCCCGCGTCGATATTCAATTTGTAGTCTCTACAGGGCAGTCCGAGCGTTTCATTATTAACACAGCGGCAGTAGTTATAGAGCATTTTGTCGGGGTAGGCGGAGTTCGGGGTGTTGTAGTGGGTATAGAACGGAGTCAAGCAGGCTCTCCAGAACGCTCCGCGCGTGTCTTGACGAGAGGAGCCGCCAGGCGAGGTCGGGGCGAAGTTGCCGATGATGAGTTCGGACATAATCGCGCTGTTCGAAAGTCCGTCGGTAGCGGACGCCCACGTCTGATAGGTTCCGTTGGAGCCGGATTGATAGTGTCCGCCAAAGAACGCGCCTTTATGTTCGGCGTAGCCGTTCACGTCGAGTTTGGGAACCCAGTAGTTTTTCCCGATGACAGCGCCGACCGTGTCGTACCAAGCGGTGCTTCCGACGCTGACAACGTAGTTCGCAAGGTACCGTCCGCGATATACGGGAGTCGGGTCGCTGTCCGGCACATACGCTTGAGGGTTGTCGCTCGGGCACATGAACATTGGAATGCGATTTCTCTGGTTGAATACGGCGGAGTTGTTAGTTGTGCCGTGATAGGTCTGGGGAGACCAATCGATCGTCTGGTAGAGGTTTTGCTGTTCGATGTACGGGAGGATTACATACGCCCACGTGAAGCCGTTGGCGCCTTTCGTACCGGCCATCAACGCCTTGTTGACGTCGTGATAGTTTTGAAAACCGAGCCCGAACTGTTTCAGGTTGTTGGTGCATTGCATACGTCGAGCCGCCTCACGCGCCGCTTGAACGGCGGGAAGAAGCAGACCAATCAGAATGCCGATGATGGCAATGACAACCAAAAGTTCAACCAAGGTGAAACCTTGAAGCTTCTTGGAGCTAGCGAACATATCTGAGATCCTCGCTGTGAGAGATAGGTAAAATGGATAAATAGTAAAGGGTCGAACGAATCCGTAAGGTTAAGACAGCCAGCAAGACTGACCTGCGCTATCAGCGCTGATATATTATAGCTGAAAATACTGGGAGCAAAATAATTCGACGAGTCAGGATGAGCAACTGAGCCCTTAAAACAAGCGATTGATGAACGCGCCTTCCTTCCGTCTCTATTTTACGTATCAATTACGCCCTTGGCAATGATTATTTTTCGTTTTTACGACAAATAGACAGTTTATCTGTTTTCTTTGTAGCGTTTTTTCAAGACATGCACGAATGAAGGCGTCGTTTGCCGTTGGCGCAGGGCGAGCGGGAAAGACGCCGCGCCGCAGCGCGCGGGATACAAAAAAGCCCCCGACCGACGCCGAGGGCTAGAGTTAAGACGAGGTTTTTCGGGAGTAGAATCAGTATTCGACTTTTGCGTTTTCCGGCGTTTCCAAAATACCGATCGTTTGCATCCATTCGTAGACGCGTTGCGGGTACTTGCGGATCGGCGCTTCGGGTCCGCAGTTGAAGAAGGCGTGATTGGCGTAAGCGTAGATATGGACTTCGCCGGGGATTCCCATGCGTTTCAGCTGTTGATAGACCTTCATGGACGCCATCGCGGAATAGCCGTCTCCGTCGCCGTGAATGAAGCACATGGGGCACGTTTGCTCGTCGAATTGGAAATCGTCGACAAGTTCGGCGTCGACGCCTTTGCCGGTATTTTCGCCGTCGACGCCGTCAGTGAGCGCGTACGCCGGATAGACCGGAATCGCAAAATTCACGTTGCAGGGGAGCTTGTCGAGTTCGTCGACCGGTTCGTAGGTCTGCGTCATGCTTGACGTCGCGGCCATGAGACAGAGGTGTCCGCCGGCGGAGAAGCCCATTTCGCCGATTTTGTTCGGGTCGATATTCCATTTTTCGGCGTTTGCACGCGAGATTCGCACGGCGCGCTGGACGTCTTGCCAGGCGGCGTAATGTTTCGGAACCCCTTCTCGGCGCGGCGTACGGTACCACAACATGACGACGGCGACGCCTTTGGAGAGGAAGTAGTCGCGCGGCATGACGCCTTCGACGTCGTAAGCGACGCCGTTATAACATCCTCCGCAGCTGACGATAATGCACGCGTCGGTCGTCTGATTTTCCGGGCGCCAGAATTCGAGCCTTGGCGTATAGTAGGAACCTCCGTTCTCTTGATACTGTTCGGGCTTGTCGCCCGGCGGCGTGGAGGGCCACAGGTTGACGACGTCGAAAGCAAACGCGGAGGACGCTGCCGAGGCGATAAAGAGCGCGGCGGCGAGGAGAATATGTTGGAGCTTCATGGGAAACCTCGTAATGATTAGCGCGTGAAAGACGGACGACTCTTATGGCGCGTATGCGCCGCGGACGGGTAACTTTATTCAGGATTGGCGGTTGCTGCGGCGCCGACGGCGAGCCGTTTGCCGCTCAGCATGATTTCCCCGGCGGAGGCGAGATTGTCGATATCTTCTTCGATGAGCGCGACGATCGCGATGTTATGCGCGTCGGCAAACGCGATCGTTTCTTCCGGGTCGATAAAGAGCGATTTTTTCGCTTCGACGGCGAGCACGGCGGCGCCGGCTTTAGCCATTGTTTGGACGGTGCCCAGCCCGAAGGTCGGCACGTCGAACCGCATATCTTGGTTCGGCTTCGAGACTTTGACGACGACAAAGTTCTTGCTTTTACAGAGCTTGCCGGCGCGTTTGATCGCCTCGTCGGTCCCTTCGATCGCCTCGACGGCAAGGACGGCGCGGTTCTTTACGGAGACGCTCTGACCGACGTCGAGCCGCCCCATTTCTCTTGCAAGTTTCCAGCCGAAAAGGACGTCTTGTAATTGCGCGGACGTCGGAGCGCGCTTAGTCAGTAGTTTGCGTTCCACAAGTAACTCCGGTGCGAAATAGGTTCCAGGCAAGACTGTAATTCCACGTCGTTCGAAGGCGCAACATACGGCGCCGAGCAGAGAATCGTCTTTGCAGTCGACGCGCCGATGCAGGAAATGGTCGACGAAAGTGCGGATTGTGTAGAGGTCGGGCGCTTGGCGCCAGATGAAAAACGGGTCGAAGAGACGGACTTTGTGAATTTTGCCCGCGAGCGTCGCGTATTCGACGTTGTGTTTGCGAAAGAATCGTGTCGCCCAGCCGAATTTGCCCATGCCTTTCCAGACGAAGACGTCGCATATTTCCGCCAGGACAGGCTCTGCGTGATCGCGAATGCCCATGCATACGACCTCGTACCCGACGTCTTTCAGCGCGCGAGCTAAGTGGATCGGATAACGTCCCCAGCCTGCGACGAGGCCGATACGCTTGACGTCCGGATGTTGGTGTTGCACGTTCAAGGCACCATGTTAACGTTAAAATGGATAGCGAACCTTTGTCGTTCACGAGTTTTTCTGTTCGAGGTCGGCGAGAAGAGCATACTGGAACTTCATCGCGGACCTTGTAGCAATTAGCGCGTGAAAGACGAGCGTCTCCTGCAGCGCGTATGCGCCAGCGACGGGCGCCTTTATTCAGGATTGGCGCTTGCCGCGGCGCCGACGGCGAGCCGTTTGTCGCTCACGGTAAATTCCGCTTCTGCGGCGGGATTGTCGATATCTTCTTCGATAATTGCGATCATCGCGATATTATGCTCGTCGGCGTAGGCGATCGTTTCTTCGGCGTCGATGAGGAGCGACTTGCCCGCTTCGAAGGCGAGCACGCGCGCGCCGGCTTCCGCCATCGTTTGGACGGTTCCGAGCCCGAACGTGGGGACGTCGAACCGCATATCCTGATGCGGCTTGGCGATTTTGACGACGACGAAGTTCTTGCTCTTGCAGAGCTTTCCTGCGCGTTTGATCGCTTCGTCGGTTCCTTCGATCGCTTCGACGGCAAGCACGTCGCGGTTCTTTACGGAAACGCTCTGTCCGACGTCGAGCCGTCCGATCGCTCTTGCGATTTTCCAGCCGAAAAAGACGTCTTGTAATTGCGCGGACGTCGGGGCGCGTTTAGTGAGTAATTTGCGTTCCACAAGCAACTCCGGAGCGAAATCGGTTCCTGGCAGGATGATAATACCGCGTTTTTCAAAGGCGCGGCATACGGTGTTGAGCAGAGAGTCGTTTTTACAGTCCTCGCGTCGGCGCAGGAAATGGTCGGCGAAGAGTCGGATCGTGTAGAGGTCCGGCGCTTGGCGCCAGATGAACAGGGGGTCGTAAAGGCGGACTTTTTGAATTTTGCCCGCGAGCGTCGCATATTTGACGTCGTGTTTGCGAAAGAATCGCGTCGCCCAGCCGAATTTGCCCATGCCTTTCCAGACGAAGACGTCGCATATTTCCGCCAGGACAGGGTCCGCATGATCGCGAACGCCCATGCAGACGACCTCGTAGCCCTCGCTTTTCAGCGCTCTGGCCAAGTAGATTGGATAATGACCCTGACCTGCAATGAGGCCTACGCGTTTGACGTCCACGGGATGAGGCTGCACGGTTAGGACTCCATATCAAGAGTTGGAAACGGATAGCGAGCGGCGTTCCTTGCCGTTCAGGAGTTTTTCTGTTCGAGATCGGCGATCTTCTTAGCAAGTTCTGCAACTTCTCTTTTCAGCGCTTTGAACTCTTTTTGAGTTTCCGGCAGCTTTGCGAGCGCGACCTGCTTGCGCATCTGCTCTTTTTCCGGGGTCGCGGGTATGCCGACGATCCTTGCGCCTTCGGGGACGTCGAGCATGACGCCCGCCATCGCGCCGATGACGGCGCCTTTGCCGACTTTCAGATGGTCCCGAACGCCGACTTGGCCCGCCATAACGACGTAGTCTCCGGTCGTAACGCTTCCGGCGACGCCGACGCTGGCGCAAATCATATTTCTGGCGCCTATCGTACAATTATGCGCTATCATGACGTGGTTGTCAATTTTGGTTCCTTCGCCGATTTTGGTGCAATCGTAGGCGGCGCGGTCGATCGTGGCGCACGCTCCAATTTCGACGTTGTCTTCAATGACGACGATTCCGTATTGCGAGGTTAGAACATGGACGCCGGTCGAGGATTCGTATCCGAACCCGTAGGCGCCGATCACGCTGTTCGCATGAATAATGCAGTTGGCGCCGACGACGCAGTTCTCGTAGACGACGACGTTAGGAAAGAGGGTCGTGTTGGGGCCGATGGAGACGCCGTCGAGCAGGACGACGCCCGCGTGAAGGGTAACGCCGTCGCCGACGACGCAGTCCTCCCCGATCGTGACAAAAGGCGCGACGGCGACGTTCTTGCCGATCGACGCGGATTCGGCGACGCGCGCTTGCGGCGAAATTCCTTCTTTCACGAGGTTGGTTCGCCGCGGCTTGAAGAACGCGGCGATTTTTTCAAACGCAGCTTTTGGCTCGTCGACGCGCAGTACGGCGAAGCGTTCCGGCAGTTGGACGTCCGCCGTTTTGGCGATGACGACGGCGCGCGCTTCGGTAACGACGTCCCAGTCGAGCTTGTCGGGGTTTTCCGCAAAGGTGATGGAGCGCGCGTCCGCGGCGTGCAGAGGGGTCGCTTTTTCAAGGACGCAATCTTGCCGTTCGTCAATAACGCCGCCAGTCAGTTCAGCTAATTGCGAAAGTCGAACTTGCATCAGGGGGGAAACTCCTTCTGGTAGATTGCGCCGCTTGAATCTTTGGGTCTGCGAATCGTTGGCGCGATAGGTCAACGTCAGGCGACGACGTTCTTGCTAAATAGAAAAACCGCCCTTCAATCAAGCGCAATGCTTGCTGAACGACGGCGTATTCTTTTCCGTCCGCCGAGCTGCAGTGCGCTTGAATCGAGGCTGTTACGCATGGTACGATAAGGACTGCTTTGCCGGCAGGCGAGTTCGATAAACGTCAAGATCAAGCGTCCGCTTGTTCGACCTTAGTCTTAACGATGAGTTTGGCTAAGCGAGACTTTCTTCGCGAGGTATGGTTCTTGTGCCACAGTCCGCGCGCCGCCGCGCGATCCAGAGCGCTGCATACGCTTGGGAATTGCGCCTCAGCCGCTTCGACGTCGCCGGCGCGGAGAGATTTGAGCATATTCTTGATACGGTTACGGACAATGGAACGAGCAGAACGGTTACGATCGCGACGAACGACGTTTTGTCGCTGTCTTTTCTTAGCGCTTGTAATTCTTGGCATAGTTAATCTTTTAAAATTTCTTAGGAACAACGTTTTTTTACAAACTCATGTCGGGAAACAAACGCAGGCTCGTAAAAAGATGGGCACATCGACCTGACGCTCGTTTGGACCCGCCGCACGACGGCTCCGACAAAAGTTTTCGCGAGACGAAAAAAATCAAGAATCTATTTTGAACTTTTAGGATTCCTTTTGATTTTTTTATTCTTTCGGCAAAAATTTTCCTCAGCATTTCAATTCGACAGGAAAATAATTGCGTTCAAGAACAAGGCCTCGACGCCGCTTGGGCTTTTCGGAAAAACGCGTTATTTTAACTTAATACCCGCAAAATCCCCGTAAAAACCCGCGTTGCGCGCTTGTCGATGAGAGCGTTCGACGTTAGGCGCGCGCCGCAAAAAATTTTGTCTACTGATTATGCCTCTTTTCTGCAATCTTGTCTAGTAGCCCCCCGACGTCTTTATAAGAAAAATCGATAGCGGCGAGCTGATTGGCGTAATCGTCGGCTTTGTCGTAGTTGTCGAGCCCGAGAGCGAGCCTTGCGCCGTAGTAGAGCGCTTTTTTCAGATCCTCGCTCTGTTTAGGCAGGACGGCGATCGCTTGGTCGTAGTGAGTCAGCGCGAGGCGGTACTGTTTGATATGCTGGAAGCACTGCGCGAGGAGCAGGAGGCATTGCGGGTTCAGGCTGTGGTCCGCTTTTGCTGTCTGGAACGCGGTGATTGCCTCTTTGTATTCTCCGCGCTGCATATGGTAATTGCCCAGTTCAAAGTGGACGTGCGAATTATCGGGCGTCATTGTCAGGTTGTACTGAATGAGCTCGAAGGTTCTGGCGTCGAGGGCTTCTTTTTGTTGATTGAACTTTTCTTTGAGCTCTTCGGACGGGCTCTTTTCGTACTGTTCCTTAATTCTTGCGAGTTCTTCTCTTGCTCGGCTCTTCTGCGCTTCCAGGAGCTGCGGGTAAAAGACGTCGTCGTTCGGGAAGACTTTCAAGGCGCGCTTGCACGTGTCTTCGACTCGGCGCATATTTCCTCTTTGATAGAAATGGTTGATCAAGTCGACATAGGCGGACCGGTCGTTTGGATCCTTTCTGAGCCTCTTTTCACATTCGTCTTCAACGGAGAGTTTTTCGACGGGGCTTTGCGCGGCTTCTTCCGCCTCTTTGGACCCTCGCGGGGCCTGTTTGACGCGGTTGATCGTCTTTTCGAGCATGAGGTCGCTGATTCTCTTGCCCGCTTCGGGATCGTCCGGCTTGAGCTTGCTGACTCTTCCCCAGCAGGCGAGCGCGTCGTCGTACATCTGCCGATCGCCCAGCTCGATCGCGGCGATTCTGTTGACTTCGACGCTGTCGGGCGCGGATTGGACGGCGTGTTTCAAGTAGGCGAGCCCGGCTTCTTCGAGCCCTTCTTCGAGGCACGCGAGCCCCATGGCGACAAATGCCTGGTCGTCCCATGGATCTTTTTTGAGCTTTTCTACGCCTTCCTGCATCGCCGTTTCGAAATCTTTTGGCTTTCCAATTGGAACGTTTTTCTTTGCGGCTCTTACGAACCCAAACGCTCCTTTTTTCTTCGGCTGCCCGTACTTAACGCGCAGGTTAGCGATGAACGAATTCATGTACAAGAGGTTGGACGGATCGGAAAGCACGCACTGCGAAAACATTTCCGTCGCGTAATCATGGTCGCCAATCTGCATCTTCTGGTTGCCATACTCGAAGCATTGCTGCAGTCTTGCGCGCTTTGAAGGTGAAATTTCTTGCATGGTATTATTTTCTCGCTTTTCCGAAAAGTAGCGTTTCTTCTTGACGTCGGCGAATCGGCGGAGCTCGAACGCGCGTCCCTTGACTCTTACTTATTATAATAACGTTGGAAGCTATTTTCAACTGCAGGCAAGGTTCTTTTCAACTTTTTTTGGCGCGGCGGCTATTTTCTGCGAAATTTTGGCGCATGAGGAGCGTTTTAGAGATAAAAAATCCCCGACGCATTTGAAATGGTCGGGGAGCGGAGAGGTTCTTGGGATTGGCGGACGGTCGTTAGTTCCAACTTGTTTTTGGCGGGTACTGCGAGGGCGTGTATTGGGTCGTTGGAGGTCGGATCTCCGACGTTTGGGGCTGCGGCGATCGGAAGGTCGGCGGTTGAGACGTCGGAATTTCAATTGTCGACGTCTGCGTCGACGGCGCCGGGAAGGCTGGAGCTTGCGTCGTTGGGATTTGGAGGGTTGACTGCGTCTGCCAACTCTGGGACGCGTCGGCTTGCGCGGCGGCTTCTTCCGGCGAGAAGCCGGGGTAGACGGGCGCTTGGCTCGCGCGATTTGGATCTTGCGGCGTCGGCTGGATCTGCTGGTATTGCGCGTTTGCGGGCGCGGCAGGTTGCTGGACGCCGTAATTCGCGGACGGGGCGCCGAGAGGTTCGTTCGTCGCGCTCTCGGCGGAGAAATCCGGCGCGTAGACGTCGTCGGCTGGAGTTTGCGCGGGCATATTTGGCGCGATGTTCTCCTGCGGCGCCAGCGGCTGCTGCGCGCTAGCCTGCGGAACTTGCTGGTCGTTCATGAACGCGCTTGTCGTTGCGATCGGCTGGACGGCGTCTTGACGCGACTGCGGGATTTCGGGAACGACGCGATAAGACTGCACAGGGGCGTTTTGCGCCGGTTGCGGCGGGTCTGCCGCGGCGACGACGGTCGTGGTCGGGAAGGGCACGATCCCCGCGCCAGATTCGACGGGCGCCGTGTAGATCTGTTTTTCCGGCAAGGGTTTGCTGAGCTGGGAGGCGTCGACGGTCGCCGGGCCTTGCAAGCCGTTTGGAATCGGTTCTGGTTCCGGGTCGGTCGTAACCGACTTAGGCTGCGCTTCGGCGGAGACAGGGGGCGATACGTTGGACGCGGGCGCCGCGTTGGAGCCCGACTTATTCGACAGGTCGACTTGACGTTTGTTGTCGGAGGGAATTTCGAAGGCGAGCAGCTTGGAAGGGTCGTTTAAAATCGGCTCGTTCAGGTTGATATCGAGTTCGACGTTTGTCGCGGCGCAATTGATCAGGAGCGATTGCGGCATGACGACGTCGAGCTCTTCAATGTACTGGTGACTCTTGCATTTGACGGTGACGACGGTTCTGCCGGTTGGGTCTTGGACGTCTTGTCGGACGATCGCGGCGGTTTCCGGCTTAAAGTAGATGTATTCGGTGTAGACTCCGTCCGGGCGGACGCGCTTCACTTTGGTGCGCAGCGTGCCGTCTTGCTGTTCTCGCGGCTCTTCGAGCAGGTCTTCTTCTTTTATCGTAACGATACCGAGCGCTTCGGGGAACCAGGTCGGGTCGAGCGGCAGGGAGTCTGCCATTTCGCTGCCCTTGAATTTGTCGAGGTCGCAGACGTAGACGATTTTTTCGTTTTCTTGTTTTTCCCAGAACCAGAAGGTCGTTCCGTTGCTTCCGCAGTCGAGGAAGCGGCCGCCCATGAACGAGGAGACGCCGATCAGCCGGAATTTGTTCGGTTCCTGATAGGAAATTGTGCAGCTAGCTTGGCCCGCCTGTTTGGCTATGCCGACGTTCGCGCTGCTGAAATGCGCTGACTGGATCTTCGCGCTGTTCTTGTTGACGACGGCGATGAATTCAGAAAAGGTCGGGTTTTCGCCGATAACTTTGGGCAACTTGACTTTTGGGGTCGAGTTGCATCCGACGGCGAGAAGAGACGCAAGCGCCGCGAACGCCAACGATAGAAAGAGGGCGCGCTTAATCCGGACGCCGTCTCGTTTGAGGACCGAGTCGCTGCCTGCTGGGTCGCGCGAATTGAAAACGAACGTGAACATAGGACGCAAGGGTATAAAATAAACGAATCGATGAAGCGCTCCAAACGCTCGGTCTTTTGCCGCAATGGGCGTGAAACCGAACGCTATTTTGGGATAGTAACGTTTACGCGATAATTGCGCAAGGTCAAAAGACGGTTCTTTATTTGCTCGGCGTCTGCGCGGTGGGGTTGGCGCTTTCCGGATCGTCGAGCTCTTCCGGCTCTTCGGACGTCCGGTCGGCGGATTTTTGGGGCGATTCGATGAGCGCGACGAGCTGTGCTTGAACTTCTTCGATTTGTTTAGGGGTCATGTTGACGACCGGGACGTAATAGCCCGTCTCGTTTCGCGGAGAATAGACGTAGATTGTGTTGGCGGTCTCGGGACCGGACCGCTTTGAGGCGTTTTCTTCATAATCGAATTTCAGGACGCGCCGCCTGGCGAGGAGCAGAGCGAGCGCGTACCTCAGCGCCTCTTTGCCGGGCTTGTCGGCGAGCGAGACGAAGAGCGCGGTCAGGGCGTCGTTGGGCGCCAATTTGAGTTTCTTGTCTTTTTCGGCGTCCTCTTGTATCCTCGACGCCCACCATGCGATCGCGTTTGCCGGGCGCGGCGTCGAGCGCCACGCGGACGCGCGCACGTCGCGGCGCTTGAGTTCGCCGTCTTCTTCGTAGAGAACCGAATAGACTTTGTCGCCGGGCGCAAACGGCTTGTTGGTAACGGCGCAGTATTTGCCGAGCTTTGGCGCGTCTTCAGGCGAAAACGCGGAAGGTTCAGAGGGGGCGCTCATGCTTCTTTCCAGTATCTTTACGGCGGGTTATTGGAAATGTCCGACAGGGAAAGGTACCTATTTTGCGCCGAAAAGACAAGGGCAAATAAAATGGCGAAATTTTTCGAGCGCCCCCTTGAGAAAATCGCGGAGCGCTATAAGATTGGGGCGTTGAGAGAGTCAACAGAAGCTTGATTGTCCTGCCGGACTGGCGGAATAGGCAGACGCGATGGATTCAAAATCCATTGCCCGAAAGGGCGTCCCGGTTCGACTCCGGGGTTCGGTACTTAAAAACCCAACGCTTAAAGCGTTGGGTTTTTCCGTTTCTTGCAGCAGGCGACTTTGGTGCAAAAATACTTGATAGCGGTACAAAAAAAAGAGGGACTGATTTTCCTGCGTCTTGTTAAAACTGAACTGCTGGAAACGCTAACTAAAATACTTTTGCATCAGGCTGTCGAATAAAAGTTGGGTTTCGTCGATGGATTTCTGCACGACGAATTGGAATTTGCAGTTATCTATACTCTTTTGGAATTTCGATATGAAATGTCTCACACAATAACTTCACATCATGTACATCATTTTCATCAAACTCGTATCCCAGATGGAACATTACTTGACTATATGGTTCAATACAGGAAACCTCTATTTCCTCAATTTTTCCTTTACCCGAAAAAGTTTCTACTGGAAAACAATCCCCATCATAAAGAATTTCACCTTCGTCCGTATATTCAAAACAATGCAAATCAACAATTCTGTTTTTCAAATCTTCCCATACAGTATGGTTCAATGTTGTATATTCCATCTTAATCTCATAAAAGCCATTAGCTTTCATTATCTCTATAAAGTTTTGATAATCGTTCTTTTCTACAAAAATATCAATATCGTTATGGGCTCTTGACTGATGTCCAAGAAGAGCATCTACACCCCAGCCACCATCAAGAAAGACTTTAATCTCCGCATCTATTGCAAATTGAAGAATCTGTTTTACATCAGTTATATTGACCATCTTATCATCTCCACAAATTCAAGTTTTTCTATATCCTCGCGATTTACCGAGCCAAAGACAGATCCAGACTGTTTGTCGATTAAATGTGCAGCATAATAGCGCATCAAGTAAAACAAGAACTCCTGGTTTCCGTTTTTCATACGTAAAGAACACAAGCCCCTACCTAAGCACATTTTAACAGGAGTAATATTAAGAGCTCCAACGGGGCCCTGACGCTCATGATTACATCGTTAGGAAGCGCTATTTTAGTTGGAACGGTGGTATATGTGTCGAATGACGGATATTTAGCGCCGAATGTCCTACTCCCTTGCAAAAAAGGCAAGCCCTCCTTGTTTGCGTTGTAGTATTCCGACTTCGGCGATTGCCCCATCGTAACGTCTGCAATACTGCCTAAGCAACATTTAATCATAACAATCGTATCCAATAAACTTCCTATGCGCCAATTTAACATTTCGTAAATTGTCAGATAGGAACTCGTCAAAATCGCAAATGAACGTCGTGCAGGTCGTCTATTCGACGCCGTAGAGCGGGTTCAATAGACCGCCAAAGCAGAGCGCTTGTGTTTCTAAGTTCGCCAACAATCATTTTTCGGTCAAAAAAGGTCAAAGGGTTATGTTCTGGGCATTGTACCCGAATTTATTCTGGAAGTCGAGTATTTTCGGAAAATATTTCGAGGAAGAGCAGATAAAGAGAGGAACAGTTTTAAGGCGGAGAAACAGCGCTGACTTTGCATGACAGCCAGTCATAGGCGCGTTTTGCAGACGCCGTTTATTGCAGACGTTGTAAATGTTCGATAATCCATCTTTGTTGCTTCTTTATGACTGCCTGTGTTAAGGTCAGGTTTTCTAGACGCTCAAAATGTTTGATTTTGGCGCAAAATTTTTTACGGAAGGCGAAAAAAGAGCGACTAATTTGCTCGACGTCTCGCTAAATTGTAAAAAGTTGGTATAATGTCGGGCGTCGAGTCGTCGCCGCTTTTCGGGAGCGTAACCGGGCGAACGGCGGCGTACGAACAGAGACTCTAATTATAATCGAACGAGGCATAAAATGAAAACGCGGGCCGATGAATTTTCCGGGCTGACCGTTGCAATGATCACGCCCTTTAAGAACGGGAAAGTCGATTTCGACGTTCTTCAAGAGCAGGTGGAGTTCCAAGTGGCGGCGGGCACGACGGCGATTTCGCCGACCGGAACGACTGGCGAATCTCCAACGTTGACGCACGAGGAGCAGCACGAAGTCATTAAGAAGATGGTCGAATTTTCGGCGGGTCGTGTCAAGGTGCTCGCTGGCAGCGGCTCGAACAGCACCGCCGAAGCTCTTTCGTTGTCTCGCTATGCGGAAAGCGTGGGCGCGGACGCGCTGCTGGTCATCGGTCCGTACTACAATAAGCCGACTCAGGAGGGTATGTACCAGCATTTCAAGGCGGTTGCCGAAGCGGTTGATATTCCCGTCTGCGTCTACAACGTGCCCGGCCGTACGAGCAAAGCGATCGACGCCGAGACGATCATTCGTCTTGCGGAGATCAAGAATATCGCGCTGGTGAAAGACGCGACCGGCACGATGGAGAACGCGTCGCGCGTCATTGCGGCGACGGATCTTACGGTTCTTTCCGGGGACGACAGCTTGACGCTTCCCTTCATGGCGCTTGGCGCTCGGGGCGTCGTTTCTGTCGCCGGCAACTTTGCGCCGCGCGACATTGTCGCGTTGTGCAAGGCGATGAACGCGGGCAACCTCGACGAAGCGCGCGCGCTGCACAAGAAGCTCCTGCCGCTCAGCCACGGCATGCTGTCGTTGTCGACGAATCCGATTCCGGTGAAGAAAGCGATGCAGCTGCTCGACCGCGACTCTGGGGAACTCAGACTGCCTATGACGGAACTCGAGCCCGCGCTGACGGAGAAGCTGCGCAAGCTGCTCGTCGATTACGGCTTGCTTGCCGAATAGACGTCGTTAGTTGTTGTTTCGTCGAACGCCCCGTCGAGCCGAGATTTTTTCTTGTCGACGGGCTTGTTTTTCTTGTTTGCCAACGTTCTTTGTCGATATTTGTTAAGTTCAAGGAAGATCGATGATTGTAAAAATCAGCGGAAAATTAGTCGCGCTCTTTCCAGAACGCGCGATTCTCGAAGCGGGCGCTTTTGAATATGAGACGCTCGTTCCCGAATTCACGCGCCGTCAGCTGCAAGGCGAAGTTGGGAACGAAGTTTCTCTGCATACGATCGAATATCTTGACGGCAATATGCAGCAGGGGCGATTGACCCCGCGCTTGGTCGGGTTCCTGACGGAGGTTGAACGAGAATTTTTCGAACTATTCTGCAGCGTCGACGGGCTCGGCTCGAAGAAGGCGCTGCGCGCGATGGTCCGGCCCGTTCGCGAGATCGCCGCGGCAATTGAAGAACAAGACGTCAAATTTCTGTCCCAGCTCCCGGGCATTGGTCCGGCGACTGCGGAGCGGATCGTTGCGAAATTGCGGCGCAAAGTCCCGAAGTTTGCGCTGATGGTCGCGCGTCCGGGCGACGCGGCGTCTGGAGAAGGGAGCTTGCAGGAGCACGACGTCGTTACGGAAACGTTCGAAGCGCTTGTCAGTCTTGGACATGGCGAAGCGGAAGCGCGTCGGATGATCGATTCGGTCGTTGAAGGGAGCCGCAAGAAGTTCAAAGATTCTTCCGAGCTGATTCAAGAGATCTACTTGAAGAATCGTTGATAAGGTAATTTAAGCAAGGACGAGGTATGGCAAAACGAGCGATCTTCACGAGTTCCGACGATGGTCAAGGCGGTTCTTTTGAGAACGAAGAGAATGCGTTTAACGATTCTTTTCAGGGCGCCTATTGCGAGAACAGGGACGACGATCTTCTGCTTCGTCCGACGCGTATGTTCGACATGGTCGGTCAGCGCGACGTCTACGAGCGCATCGAAATAGCGGTCGAAGCGGCGCAGAAGCGCGGGGAAACGCTGGGTCATATTCTCTTTGACGGTCCTCCGGGTCTGGGCAAGACGACCTTTGCGACTTGTATTCCTCGCGAACTTGGCGTCGAATTCCAAATAGCGAACGGGGCGACCTTGCGCGCGCCTAAGGACGTCGTGCCGTACCTTACGAACGCGCAGGAAGGCTCGGTTATCTTTATTGACGAGATTCACCGTATGCAGAAGACGGTCGAGGAGTTCCTCTATCCGGCAATGGAAGATTTTCGGATCGACGTCGTGATGGGCGAAGGGGTGAGCGCTCGGACGCTCAATATTCCTCTGAAACCGTTTACGCTCATCGGGGCGACGACGCGCACGGGCTTGATCTCCGCGCCTCTCCGGGACCGGTTCCAGATGCGCGAACATCTCGACTTCTATTCGGACGACGAACTTGCGGAGATTGTCCGCCGCAACGCGAAGAAACTCCACATGACGCTCGAGGACGAGGCGGCGTTTGAAATAGCGCGTCGCAGTCGGGGCACGCCTCGACTTGCCAACAATCGTTTGCGCTGGGTCCGCGACTATGCCGACGCGCGCGCCGACGGGAACGTTACGGCGAGCGTCGCAAGGGACGCGCTGCAGATGCAAGGTATCGACGAACTCGGGCTCGACTCGCAAGACCGCAAGGTCCTCGAAACAATCTGGCGCGTCTTCCAAGGCGGACCGGTTGGCGTCGAAGCGGTCGCGCATACGATCAATGTCGCGCCCGACTCGATCATCGACGAAGTCGAGCCGTTTTTACTGCGCAGCGAGCTGCTCGTTCGGACGCCTCGAGGACGACGGTTGACGCGTAAAGGGCTGCAGCATATCGGCGTCGACGCCGACGTCGTCGACTTTGGCTATGACGTCGGCGGAACGAAGCCGGACGCGACGCAGCGCTTTTTTGATAATTTTTAATTTTTGAACGGCGCGGGAGACACGCCGCCCGCGCATGGAGTCTGGAAAATGGCTGAAGAGGAACTGAAACCGTATCTCGTTACCGACGTCGCCGAAATGAGCGCGCGTATCGACGAACTTCGCTCTCAAGGGAAAAAGATCGGGCTCGTTCCGACGATGGGCGCGCTGCATCTTGGGCATCTCAGCCTCGCGATCGCGGCGAAAAACGAATGCGACGTAACGGTCGTGTCCGACTTTGTGAATCCGAAACAATTTGCGCCGGGCGAGGACTACGACCAGTACCCGCGCGCTCTCGACGCCGATATTACTCTTTTGTCCCAAGTTGGCTCCGACTTCATCTTTGCGCCCTCTCCTGCGGCGATGTATCCTCGCGGCTTCAATGCGAACGTCCACGTCGGGGGCGTCTCGGAGATCCTGGAAGGGGCGTTTCGTCCGACGCACTTTGACGGCGTCTGCACCGTCGTCTTGAAGCTGTTCAATATCACGCGCGCGGACGTCGCCTATTTTGGACAAAAAGATTATCAGCAGGTCGCGGTCGTTAAGAAGATGGCTTCCGACTTGAACCTCCAGACGCAAATCGTCATGCGTCCGACGATCCGCGAACGGGACGGACTGGCGATCAGCAGCCGGAACCAGTACCTTTCTGCCGACGAACGCGAACAGGCGCTCGTGCTCAGCAAGTCGCTGTCGAAAGCGGAAGAGCTGATTCATGCGGGCGAACGGGACGCGTCGGTCGTGCTCGACGAGATGCGCGCGATTATCGAGACGGCGCCGAGCGCTCAGATCGATTATCTGCATATTGGGGATCCGGACACGCTTCTGGAGATGGAACGAATTGCCGGGAACGTCGTGGTTCTCGTCGCGGTTCGTATCGGAACGACGCGGCTCATCGACAACAAATTAGTCGCGCGGCAATGACGCGCTCAGCAAAAAGCGAGCACAAAAAACGCCGACAAGATTAGCTCTTGTCGGCGTTTTTGCATTTTGCGTTATTGCGTTCCGTCGTTGGCGGGAACGAACAGCGGGTTAGGAGCGCTGCATCAATTCGATCCCAAGTCCGTCGACTTCGACGAACGCGCAGGTGAGTCCAGGGCCGCCTTCAAACGGCTCGACCAAGACTTTGCAGCCTTTCATGGCTTCTTCAAGGTCGTCGCATTCGTACGCGATGTGCGCTTGCTTTTGAAGGATTTCCGGGAACGGGCTTCCTTCTTCGAACTTGAGCCATTCGACGGCGTACGGCTCCTCGTTGAAATCGTTGATGTAGACTTTAGCTCCTTCAAGATAGATCGGGAGATCGCGATCTTGAACCGGAATGCCAATGTGGCTGAAACGGAGACCGGGCTTCAACATATTTATCTTTCCTTCTCGCTAATTATATTTCGCCAGACGCCAAGGGACGCGGAACGACAAACTCGCCGTTCCGCGCCTTCCTTAGGCTCTTTTAACGCTGCGATTACGAATGGGCTTTCGGGTTGGTGAACTTGAGTCCGTCCGGGCTGTGGTAGCACGCGTATTCGGTAACGACGGCGCCTTCGCTTCCGCCCATCATGAAGTGCGGGGCTTCGATTCTGCCGAGGCGGTCGAGGTCGCCCATTTGCATATATTTGAAGTTGTAGCAGGTAACCGCTTTGGCTTCAAGTTGGCTCTTCGGGATGAGCGCGAGCGCTTGCGGATTGTTCGGATCGCCGCCTTCGGAGAAGTTGTAGATGCTTCCGATGCGGACTTGCCACGCTTCGTGCTTGGCAGGGAGCCCTTCGGCGGCGACGTGACGGTGTTCCGGAATCATTTGTCCGGGAAGGAGGTAGATGTCGTGCCCGAAATAGCGGAATTCTTTATCGTTGAAGAAGAAGATTCCCGCCATGCCGACATTTTCGAAATCGCCGAGTCCGAATTCGGCGACCCAGAAATTCGGGTTTGCGCGGAGCGTGTCGCCCAATTGGAATCCCATTCTTTCGAACATGTCGAAATACGCTTCGAAGGCGACCGCTTCTTGGAAGACGCCGTCCTTGTAGAAATCAGCGTTCGTGTATTTTTTCATCGTGTTTCCTTTACTAGATTCTGGGGTTGATTCTTTGTCAAGCGCTGCGGTTTCCGCTTTAACGACCATGTCGCTAGAAAAATCCGCAAGGCCAAGTCCGGCGACCCCGCCGAACAACGCCTTTAAAACGTCTCTTCTTTCCATTGAAAAATCTCCTCCGCGACGCGCGCTCTCTTGAAAAATTGACGTTGCAGAGAACGCCGCGCTTGTACGGTTGATCGGTATGTCGTTCGCTAGGTCTTGGACGTCTAACGAACCGCCGCGCGGTTACTACGGCGAACGTCGTCAAGCAATAATCGCGCCCGTTGACGCCGACCGCGCCTAGAATTATACTAGACGAAGTCAAAAACGCAAATCATCGCGTCCAAGACTTTGTCGACAATAGTTTATTATATTAGTTTTAGACGCCGATTGCAAGCATTTTTTAAAAATCTTTTTTAACGAATAATTTTTATCGCTTTAGACGGAAGCGAGAGGTTATGAACAATTCGAAATCGGGGTCGCCGCGTCCGGAACTCGACTTGGAAGTTCGCCCTGAAGGCGTGCTTCTTCCAGTAAAAGCGCAGCCTGGCGCGGCGCGCAACGAGCTTCGCGGCTTTCAAGACGGGGCGCTTAAAGTCTGCGTTACCCAAGTTGCGGAGAAAGGCAAGGCGAATAAAGCGATCGTCGGTTTCTTGGCAAAAGCGCTGAAATTGCGCAAATCGCAAATCGAATTATTCTCGGGCGAACTGGCGAGTCAGAAGAAATTTCTTATCAGCGATATCGAGGAATCGGAGCTGCGCGACAAAATAGAGCGCTCGACATAGAGCTGTTTTTAGAATAATCGGTATAAAACGTAAGGCTTGTTGAAAATAAATAAAATAGCGAAAATACAGAAAATGTTTTTGCGGTCGTCTCTTTTCACTGCGGCAATTTTTGGTATAATTCACGACGCTCTGTTTTGGCGCAGAGACGTGTTTTTTTGCGGAATTTCCGTATGAAAAGACGGCGGATACGAGAAGAAAGCGCGCGGCGGCGTCCGAGCGTCGTCGGCGCCAACCCGTTATAGTTACGGCGTTTGCGTCGCGCAACGATATAGCAGGAGTTTTATCGAGATGAATTTATTGATCAAAAGGACGAGCGCGGTTTTCCTCGTGGGCTGCATCGCGCTGCTTAGCGGCTGCCGCGAATCGAAAAATCCTACCGGAGCGGTTGTCGGATATCAAAAGGACGAAATTGCTCCTACGGCGGAAGACACGTCAGACCAAACGATGTACGAACCGGCGGCCGCCGTCGATCCTAATATTGACCTCTTAGCGCAACAGTATGACGAGCTTCATCCGAAGAGAGTCGCCGTTTTAGCTCCTGCTCCAGTCGCGCCTCCTGCGCCTCCCGCTCCGCCACTTGCCGCAAAAGAAGATATTGAGAAAGCCAAGACGCGCGTCAGCGAACTGCGAGGCTCTTTTAAAACCGCCAAAAACGGCGCGATTACCTCGATTACCGTCGAATCTCAAGACGCGACCCTCGACGATATGAAATTGTTCGGCCGTCTGCTCGACCTTGAATCGTACACGTTCCTTGGTTCGAACTTCACCGACGAATTCCTCGCTGAGTTCAAAGATCTTCAAAAGGTTACGACGGTAACGATCCAAAACGCGGCAATTACCGTTGAAACGCTCAATATGCTCGGCAACTATCCTGAGCTCACGTCGCTCGATATTCGCCGCGACCTGGAATTGAAGAATAAAGACCTCGAAGCGGTCGTCAATATGCCGAAGCTCGAAAAGCTCTTTGCATATTACAACGGGTTCGGGACGCTTGGAGTCAGACGTCTTGCGAAATCGACGACGCTTAAATTGGTCGACCTGCGCGGTTGCTCCGGCGTCGACGACTCCGCGTGCCGTTACCTTGCCGAAATGCCGACTCTGGAAGAACTTTATCTGCGCTTCCTTATCACGAACGACGGCGTCGAATATCTCGCGGCTGCTCCGGCGTTGAAATTCGTTGAGTTCCAAGACTGCCCGATCGACAACCGCTGCTCGGAGTCGCTTGTGAAGTTTCCTGCGCTCGTCGGTCTGCGCGTCTTCCGCTGCAACGCGTTTGACGACGGAGGCATTAAGCAGCTCGCCGATATGAAGTTTGAACGTCTTGAACTTCGCGACTTGAATATTTCGAGCGAAGGTATCCTTGCGCTGAAAGATATGACCACGCTGAAGACGGTCGAGCTTTCTGAAATGAGCAGCGTCGACGCCGAAGCGCTCAAAACAGTTTTCTCCTCATGGAAGGATATGACGAGCCTCAACACGTTCACAATGCCTGTTGACGACGAGGTTGTTAAGACGATCGTCGCCAATATGCCGAACCTCAAGAGCTTGACCATTCGCGCCTCCATCGGCAAATTGACCGACGCCGGTCTCGACGAAATTTGCAAGCTGTCTAATCTTGAGACGCTCGACCTTCGCGAAAACGCCGGTCTGACCCTCGAAGGCATGATGAAGCTCGCCAATATCCAGACCTTGCGCAGGGTCTATATCAAGGGCACCAAGTTGGGCGAAACGACGCCTGAAGCAGCCGACGCGATCAAAGAATTCAAGAAGATCAATCCTAAATGCTCCTTCTCGAACTGAGTTCGTTCAACCCTTGCGCGCTTGACGCGATATGAAAACAACCCCGATGAAACGTGATTTCATCGGGGTTGTTTTGTTTGGGAAGCGCCGCGCTTGGACGTCGAAGCGTCGGAGAGCGCTTAGCGTCTGCGTCTCCTGATTCGCTGCGGCGGTTGATTTTCTTCTTCGGCGTTTTCATCGCCGGACGCCGCGCTCTTCTGACCCGCGGCGGCTTTTCTTGCCTCGGCCTCCGCCTGAATGGCGAGCTTATTGTCAACTGTTTGCTCGTCCGATTTTTTGACGTTGGCGCCGCCCATGCTGGGGGCGTTGAGGTCGACGCTTAGTACTTTTGACGCCGCGCTGGATTGCGTTTGCCAGACCCATCCCTCGTCAAAGAGGAGCCCGCGCCCGATAATAGCGGCGACGGCAAAGACGCTGTAGACAAGCAGCGCTTTGCCGTAATTGCAGTCGAAGAAGATCAGCGCGCCAATAGCCCCGATCGCGCCGAAAATGAGCAGGTAGAGGCAGGTTAACGGGCCTGTCGCCTTGACGTAGTAGACGAACGCTTCGAAAACGAGCCACGAAGCGCCAAAGACGAGCGCCGTACGAAGCGAGCGCCAATGTCGTTCGTTGCCGAGGAACATTTCGAGGTCGTTATCGTCGCGAATGAGGGTATAGCCAAATTCCGCAAGAGGAAACGCGATGAGAAAGACCCCGATAATCCCGTAGATTTTGCTGACCAGAGGAAGACCCGCCGCGCCGACAAGGTACGTGAGCGCCATCGCGCCAAGGGTTATCATAATTCCCCAAAAGACCTGCCTGCCCGTGTAGATGAAGCGGCGCTGCATGATCGGGCGCGCGTCGTGACCCGCCTGAGCGCGCCGCGGTTTGCCGCCGTCCATGATCATGTCCGGCTCGTGAACGATAAGCTTTTCCTTTGGGATCTCAATCGTATGGCCGCACTTTGGACACGGCCCCTTCTGACCCGCAAAACGATCGTCGACTTCAAATGAAGTGATACATCCCGGACATATTACGCGAATCGCCATTAGTTCTTCCTTATCTTGCTGTATTGTTGCCGCGCCCTTTTTCAGGTTAGCGGCCGGGTTGCTTGCCGATTTTCATTGTAACGAGTTAGAAAAGTTTTTGCAAGCGGTTTGATAAAATTGCAGAAGCGCTTTTGAGGACTTTTTTGATTTTATCCTTTGAAGGGACAAACGTCGTTAAATAAACGTAAGAGGACGCCGTAAAGAGCGCGCAAAGTTTCTGCAAGGAAAAAATAATCTTATTTTTGGTTAATCAATCTTCTTTGAAGCCGCTAATCGAATCGTTACGCTTTCAATCGTCCCATGCCTTGTTTGGCGCGCAGCGCGTTGAGCGTTTCGAGCGCTTTTGGATTGTCGGCGAGCAGCTTGACGATTTGACTCGCCGTCGTTTGAAGGAGTTCCGCCGTCTGGGTCAGGTTCTCGTTTGTCGCGGCGTAGACGTCGAAGAACTCGGCGACGAGTATGGGGTAGTCGAAATGCGTTGGGGCGACGCGGATTTTGTTCCCTTGCAGGCGTTCGAACCAGCGCATCGACTTAGCGCGGTCTTGCGGGAGCGCCGCGTTTCCTTGCGCGTCGAGCTCGAGAGTCGGGACGGTCCTAACGGTCAGGGCGAGTTCCAGCCGCAGCCGCTCGAGCGCAATTTTGCGATTCTCGCCCTGACGCCGCCGCTCAGACGCTTCGCCGACAAGCCCTGTCGGGAGGTGATGGAACCGGACCGCCGTCTCGACTTTATTTCTGTTCTGACCGCCGGGTCCGGAACGGCGCAGCCGTTCGAATCGGCATTCTTTTTCAAGTTCTTCCGGCGCTAAATAGACGGGCGATTGGGACATATTCGACTGCTTTCGTGTAAGGACGGCACAAAAAACGCCCAAGCGGAGACGACTCGTTCCGATTGGGCGCGCGTTATATTACGACGGAGATTTCTAGCTTAGAGCCGGAGCCCGAATTTGTCGGAATCGTCGGTACGGCCTAGCCCGCCTTTCAGGGGCTTCTTCGGCTGCAGCTTGGCGATCCGTTCGCGTCGTTCAGCGTCTTCGGCTTCTTCGCGTTTCCTGGCTTCGATTTCCGCCTGCGTGGCTTCTGCGTCGGCTTTGGCTTGCGCTTCTTCTCGTTCCTTGACGCGCGGGTCGTCTTGTGTCTTCTTGATCGAGAGGCTGATTCTTTTTTTGCCCGGCTCGACGGAAAGGACTTTGACGTCGACGACGTCGCCAGCGGTCAAGGCGTCGGAAACTTTGTTGATGCGTTGGTACGCGATCTCGCTGATGTGGACGAGCCCTTCGAGCCCGTTGGGAAGCTGGACGAACGCGCCGAAATCCATGAGTTTCGTAACGGTTCCGCGAATGATATCGCCGACGTTGTATTCGGATTCGACGGTATACCACGGGTCGGCCGCGGCGTCGCGCAGGGAAAGGGAGATGCGTTTGCGCTCGTTGTCGATTTTCAGGAGCGTTACTTTGACCTTGTCGCCGACTTTCACGACGTCACCGGGCTTATTGACGCGTCCCCAGCCCATCTGGGAGACGTGAATGAATCCGTCGACGCCGCCCAGGTCGACAAAGGCGCCGACGTCGATCAGCTTGCGGACGACGCCTTCGCGAGTTTGACCGACTTCGAGCTCGGCGAGCGTCTGTTCACGGAGTTCAGCGCGTTCCATTTGCAGGAGCTTGCGTCGGCTGACGACGAGGTTGCGGCGTTCCGGATTGACTTCGGTAACGATGCATTTCCAGACTTCGCCGATGAACTGGTTGGCGCCGTCGAGGTCGAAATCGGCGAGTTGAACTTGGCCCGCGGGCAGGAAACCGCGCAGACGCCCGACTTCCACTTCGAGGCCGCCCTTGTTGACGCCGGTAACGCGCGCTTCGACGATCGCGTCTTTCGTGATGCTGAACCAGTCGCCGATTTCGGCGGCGGCGAGCGGGAGCGAGACTTCGTAATAACCTTCCGCCGAATTGAATTTCGTTACGACGGCGTCGAATTCTTGGCCTTCGCTCAGCTCCATATCGTCGGGGAACTGCTTGAGCGGGACGAGCCCGAGCTCGGTCGCGCCAAGATTAACGAAGACGGAGTCTTTGGTAATTGTGTCGACCTTGCAGGTAACTTTCGTGCCGTCTTCGATCATTGCCGCGCTAACTTTCGCGTCGACGCTTGCCGTCATCATCGATTCGAGCTCATGACCGGCGCACAACGCGGCAAATTCGTCTTCCAGGTCGCCGAGCCCTTCGCGTCTGTTCGGAAGGATAGCGGACGTGCCGGGTTTCGGGGCAGCGGTGATTTCTCGTTCGACGCGTTCGCGCTCTTCTCTCGGACGTCGTTCAGTCTTTTCGCCTTTTTCGCCGCCTTCAGCTCTTGGACGTTCTCTTTTGCGTCGGCTGGCGTTCTGGAAGGAGCTCAAAGGCGCGGCTTTCTTGAGCCGTTCCTCGATCACGTCTGCCGTAACGACCGGCGCGTCGACGTTGATCGACTCATAAGTCGGCAACGGAGAAGGAGTTTGCGCTTCTTCTGCAGGAGCTTGTTCTTCTGCAGGCGCGGTTTGTGCTTCTTCGGCAGGAGCTTGTTCTTCTGCGGATGCGGTTTTCACTTCTTCGGCAGGAGCTTGCTCTTCTGCGGGTGTTGTTTGCGCTTCTTCAGGCGACGATTGAGCTTCTACTGGCGGAGTTTGTGCTTCTTCGGCAGGAGCTTGTTCTTCTGCGGGCGTTGTTTGCGCTTCTTCAGGCGACGATTGAGCTTCTACTGGCGGAGTTTGAGCTTCTGCGGTCGGTTGTTGTTGAGCCTGTTCAACAGGAGCGGCGGCGTTTTCGGCGACGACGTTTTGATCGGAATTTTCCATAGGTTTACTGATAAATTTCACGAGACGACGCATCTTGCGTCGACGGTTAGGTTCGATCGGTATCGAACAATTGAACTTCGGGGAAGGGCGTCCGCGCGAAATTCCGCGCGTTCGCATTGTTCCGACTTTGAGTCGGCAGATTCTAGATTTTACCCGTAAACGCGCAGTTTAAAAGCCCTAGACGGCGCGTTTGGGGCAAAATTATAGGTTTTTGAGATTGATTTGCCGCGCGCCGCCGCCGAGTTTTCACGGGGCGCGCCGATCGGTTACTGGGTAACGGCGAATCTTACCGGAACGACGACGTCCTGACTCGTTTCCTCAGTCTCTCCCACTGAGAAGACGATTTCGCCGAGCTGTTCCTTTTCAGGGCCCATGAACGCGCCTTGCGGCGAATTTGCGGGTATTTCAATTTCGACTTCAACGAGCCGAATCGGCGATTCTTTTTGGAGTTCCTCGGGCGGGTAAGTCATGTTGACATTAATCCAGTCGGGTCTCGTGCTCTTGACTTTGACGGTGTTTTCATTTGCGGGAATCTTGTCGAAGATCGTCAAGCGGATACTCGTTGTCTTGCCGACCGCGCGCTGCACGTTGTCGAGTCGGAGCTGCCCTGAGTCTTTGTCGTCAAACAGCCGCCCGCTGATTCTGATCTCATTGCTAGAGATTTGTCCGTTCAGCGATATTTCGAGGACCGGCGTTTTCGGGCTGTTCGAGTGGAGCCGGATAACCTCTTGGAACGCGCCTTGCGGCATCCCGGGCTTCATGGAGACGATCCCTTGGAAAAGGGTTTGCGTTTGCGAATAGAGTTTGCTTTTGCGGTCTTCGTCGGTCAGATTATCGAGGGAGTCCGGTTCGAGCAAGATTTCAAAATGATCGGGGTCGGTAACTTCGACACGTTGAAATTCGAGCGGGAAGGGGGACCCGTCTTCGTTCTTTTCGAATCCCATAATTCGGAACGATCGCGAGGATTGCTGCGTGGCGGACGCGTTTTGGAAGACGACTTCTCCGACGTCGCAGATAATCGGGGCGGTGTAGAGCCCTTTGACATAGAACATAACTTCTTTTCTGTCAGGGTCGTTCGTCAATACGCGGACGCCTTGATTGAACACGCCGCCTGATCTTGCGCCGTCCCAGGTGAAGTTGACGGTCGCTTTTTCGCCTGGCTTAAGCGCGCCCTTCGAGATGGTGAAATCGGTGCAGAAGCATCCTTTTCCGCCGTCGGCGAGCGTCATATCGGCGTCGCCGACGTTCTCAATATAGAATTTGTGTTCGCCCTTTTCGCTGGAAGGGTCCTTTTCGACGATTCCGAAGTCATAGAGAACCTCGTCCACTTTGACTTTCGGCTGCTTGCCCCTTTTGCCTTTGGCTGTTCCGTCTTTATTATCCGGGGTCTCTTGCCCGACCTTTGCGAGCTCTATGCCCTTGTTGATTTCGAGAGAAGGATCCCAAGGCATAAGAGACGCCTGGAACCTGCCAATGGCGTACCCGGAGCCTAAACCTAAGAGAATTCCGACGACGACTGTCGCTAGAAAAGCGCGCATTACTTCACCTTAACGCTGCGAAAAGTTACTGTTTTGGACCCTGCGCCAACATAACGCTTGTGTTTCAGCGCCGCTGGCGTCAGGCCGTTGGACGTTTTATTTATACCGACAGTTCCCTTAACGCCGAAAAAGCTTTCCGGCGCTAAGGGAACCGTTTCAAATTTTACCAAAGGAACCGACGGTCATTCGATCGAGTATTCCTCCGCCAACCGGATGAATTGTTCGACTTCTGCGTCGGTCAGGACGCCGCGGCGTTCGATTTCGATGCTCGCTTCTTTGTTCGTGAGTTTTTCACGCGCGGAAACAGAGATGCGACCCGTCTTGTCGAACGAGTAGGTTACTTCGACGGGCGTGCCCTTGGGCATATCCGGCGGAAGGTCGACGATGCGGCACTTTCCGAGGAGCGAGCAAGCGGTCGGATCGGGCGCGTCGCCTTCCATGACTTGAACGGAGATACGCGTCTGGCCGTCTTTGGTCGTTTGAAAGGTCTTGCTGATCGAGACCGGCAGCGCCGTGTTGCGCGGGATCATGATATGATTGACGAGTTCCTTGTCTTTGTTCGAGGCGACGATGCCGAGACCGTGCGAGTTCACGTCTTCTTCCCGAACGTTTTCGAGCAACTTCTTCACGCGGTCGCTAAGTTGGCTGTCCTTATTATACTGGGCTTCCAGAATCGCCGCGTGAATCGCCGCGCCGCGCGCGACGGCGGTGTGCGGGTTCAGGTCGGCGCTGACGTAAGGAACGTGCCCCGTTACGCGTTCGAGCATCGCGGGCACTTGGGGCATCAGGGTCGAGCCGCCGATCATGACGACCGCGTCGAGGTCGGAGAACTTCAAGCCCGCCTGATGCGTAACGAATTCGGTGGTGTCCGCCGTGCGCTGGAGCAGGTCGTAGGTGAGGTCTTCGAAGAGTTGGCGCGTGATCGGCACGGAGATCGACAGACCTTCGTGTCGGCAGGAGACGTTCGTTTGGTCGCGCGTGGTGAGCTGGATCTTAGCGACGTCGCAGTCGTTGCGCAGGATCTGCATCGTCTTTGCCGATTGGTGCAGGTTGACGCCATGCCGCTCTTGGAATTTTTGACAGACGTAGTCGGCGAGCCGGTCGTTCCAGTCGACGCCGCCCAATTTGACGTCGCCGTCGGTCGAGATGACGCGGAAGTTGTTCGCGCTATATTCGACGACGGTGCAGTCGAAGGTGCCTCCTCCAAGGTCGTAGATGAGAATTTTGCGGGACTTAGTAACGTCGGGACGTCCGAGTTCTCCGCGGTGCCACGCGTAAGTGAGGGCCGCCGCCGTCGGTTCGTTGATGATGCTCACGACGTTCAAGCCGGCGATGCGTCCGGCGTCTTGCGTCGCCTTGCGCCGCGTGTCGTTGAAGTAGTAGGGGACCGTGATAACGGCGTTTGCGATCGGACCGATTTTGTGCTCGCAGTCTTGCTTGAGCTTACGAAGAATCAGGGAGGAGACGAATTCTGGGGTAATGTCTTGCCCGTCAAATTGACGCTGGTAGCCGACGGCGCCCATTTGCCGCTTGATTCTTTCGATGACGTTTTCGGGATCTTCCATCGCCGCGCGGCTTCTGTTTGGCCCGACAATGACGTGACGGTTTTCTGCAAGCAGGATAAGACTAGCCGTTTCGACGTCGTCGTCGTCGTTTGGAATTGGGGTTGGCTCGCCTTGTTCGTCGACGATCGCCAACGTAGAGAAAGTGGTTCCTAAGTCGATACCAACTGTTTTGCCTTCTAAAAATTCCATCGTAAACTCGCTTTGTTTGTGTTTGGTCGGGAAATCGCCGACCCTTTGAGGACAAGTCACGCGCAGGCGGCGCACGCCGCCTCGTTTTCAGGTTGTGGAACGCGCCAAAAGAGCGCTCGTACAATCTTACTTCTATATATGCTACTAGTTTTTTTTTCAACCGTCAAGGAAAAGATGGAAAAAACAGAGAAATTAACAAAAAATTGGCATATGGCGCCGCTATTGTTCCTATAAGGGTATGATGTATGTGTGAAAATAGGCCGCGCGGTGTTGACCTTTGCCAGAATCTGATATAATTAGAGGTCCTAAACGACGAAAAAACAGAATAGCTCGGCGCTCTAACGCCAGATAGAAAAGAAAGAGGGAATGGAACAAGCTCGCAATAGACATAGTATCGACATGACCACTGGGGCGATTTTGCCGAAGCTGCTTATGACGGCGCTTCCGCTCATAGCGTCGGGGGTTCTGCAGCTGTTTTTTAACGCTGCGGACGTTATTGTCGTCGGCAGATTTGCGAGCGAGCATTCCCTTGCCGCCGTTGGAACGACCAGCGCGCTCATCAATTTGATAACGAACCTTTTTATCGGTTTGTCGATCGGCGCCAACGCGCTCGCTTCCTTTTATTATGGGGCGCGGGACAATGAGAATCTTAGCCGCGCGGTTCACAACTCAATTCTTCTCAGCGTAATCGGCGGGGCGGGACTGACGTTTATCGGCATCGTCTTTGCTCCGACGTTTCTCCGCTGGATGCAGGCGCCTGAGGAAACGCTTGGTCTTGCGGTCCTTTATATGCGAATCTACTTCGCGGGAAGCATACCGATTCTGCTCTTTAACTTCGGCAGCTCCCTGCTTCGCGCAAAGGGGGACACGAAACGTCCATTGTATTACTTGACTTTTGCGGGCGTCGTCAACGTTGTGTTGAATTTAATCTTTGTGCTCGTCTTCAAGATGGACGTCGGCGGGGTCGCGCTTGCGACGATTATCGCTCAGGCGCTCGCGGCGTGGCTCATTATCCGCTGTATGCGTAAAGAGACGGACGCGTTCCATTTGGATCTGCACAAATTGCGGCTCGACCGGCCGATCGTCGTCGAGATCCTGCGCACGGGCGTGCCCGCCGGGCTCCAAGGGATCATCTTCTCGCTTTCGAACGTGGTGATTCAGTCGTCGATTAACGGGTTCGGTCCGACGGCGATGGCTGGCAGCGCGGCGGCTCAGAACGTCGAAGGGTTCGTGTGGGTCTCCATGTACGCGTTTTCTCAGACGGCGCTGACCTTTGTCAGCCAGAACTATGGGGCGCGCCAATATGGCAGGCTCGACCGGATAACGCTTATTACGGTCGGCTGCGCGTTTGTTACCGGGCTGGTCCTCGGGAATTTGTGCAGTTACTTCGGCGCGAATCTCGTCCGCATCTACGACGCGCGGCCCGAGGTCGTCGCGTCGGGCGTTACGCGCTTTCAGCTTATCTGCCGGTACTACTTTATCTGCGGAATGATGGACGCGATGGTCGGAGTCATCCGGGGACTGGGCGTCTCGATAACGCCGACGGTCGTTTCGCTCGTGGGCGTGTGCGGCGCGCGGCTGCTCTGGGTCTTTACGATCTTTCAACAGACGCAGTTCCATACGGAATACACGCTCTTTTTGTCGTATCCGATTTCCTGGACCGTCACCTTGTTGGCGCACGTCGTCTGCTACCTCTATATTC
Organism: Thermoguttaceae bacterium; assembly: GCA_028695965.1. Lineage (GTDB taxonomy): Bacteria > Planctomycetota > Planctomycetia > Pirellulales > Thermoguttaceae > RUG369. Next base: position 46,599 of record JAQVHZ010000009.1, read on the forward strand.
GACGCAGGATTCGGGACAAGGTGGAAAAACGAGAGCTGGCGCTCGCCGCGTGAGCGCGTTTGCCGCCTAGAATGAGCAGCCGCCGCGTCGGGAGTCCGACTCGGCGGCGCTTCTGCGTCTTCATACATTCTTGATTTTCAGCGCTGGTGAAAACTTTTCTAGATTCCGCCAAGAAGCGTTGACGGGACGAATATTAATGCGCCGAGCGTGTAAACAGTCAGGATGAAGAGGGTTGCCAATCCATAACCCAAAATTATAGATCGAGTTTTTGTTAGTAATGTCAACAAGACAACTAGCTGCAGGATACAGCTTAGAACATAAGGCGTCAGCTCCAGCGGAACTTCTGACGGTATACAATGTCCAAAAGTTTCCGAACAGGAGTTGAGAATACTTTCAAAGACGCCTGGAACCGCTATCATGAAAAGGACGTAGACCACTAGACCACATTCAGCGCTAGGATGCTCCAAAAAAAGATCTGTCCATAACTGAGGTTAATTTGCTCAGAAGCGGTTTTGCGATAATCGCTTACTGCAAACAAACCAATTAGAGGAAGAAGGATACAAATTAAACTATCAAGAATCAAAGAACCTACAACCACGAAGAGACCTGCGCGGTTGTTGCCAATGCAAGCCAGCAATAAAGCGAGCGATTCGAGCAACACAAGCGCTATTGACAACTTGAACAAAAGGACAGTTTTAGTCTTTTTCACAGAACTCATTTTGAGTTCCTTTCTATGAAATGTGTTAAACGCCAATTATAAAATGGCGGCGCTAAAATGTTAAAATTGTCCATTTCCAGCGCTTCAATCACTACACTTCCTTCAGCCGCCAATTTCAACAAGCGATAGGGGAAGTTGTTTTATTACAGTTTCCCGCGTCCATTTTTGGAACGCAGTTTGTTATTTTTTCTTTCCATTCTTGCGATCCTTGTTTTCAAGCGCCCTGTCGGCGGGTCTGCGATTATCGACTGCGTCTACCAGCGTTCTGGATCTTTGTTGCCGGTTGAGCTTTCTACATAGGATAAAGCGTCATTGGTATACAGTACGTCATTGAGCCAAGCGAAGTAGCTGTCAGAATAACAAAGGCTGCAAGCGCCATGCCGAAAATTTTCGATCGAGTTGTTATCAGTAGAAACGACAAAAAGGCGAACTGAAAAAAACCAATGACGAGAAGAAGAAAGAATATTCGCTCTTCCTGCCCCTGCCAAATACTGCCAACGATACTGCCTATTACATTAATCGCCAGCGCGGCTAGAAAAAATCCTTGCGCGTAACTGACGTCCTCTTGCTCCGAAGCGGTTTTGGAATAATCGTTTGCCGCAAATACGCCAATTAGAGGAGCCAGGACGCATATTAAAGCGGCGTTAAAGAGAAGTAAACCTGAAAACAACTCTTGACGTCCGACGTCGCGAACAAGCCGAAACAAGAGCAGCTGCAAGGGCAGATTCAACAGCGACAGCATCAGCAAAACATTTGTCTTTTTCTTAATTGCCGGGTTCATTTTGACCTCCCTTTGCGTGAAAAGCGCGCGCAATCCGAAAGAGCGCTAAAACGTTATGAATCGATTGTTGCGATGGCTGCAACGCGCGTAACGAGCGCTTTGGAGCAGCCGAAAATGAACTATTTCAAGCGCTTCTTTAATATTACTCGCTCGCGCTGCGAATTTCAACAAGGCGGGAAAGAAAATCAGCCTTTTTCGAAAAATGAGCTATTAATTTCGAGAACGTTTAAACAGTGAACGCCGCGCCGCCAGCGATTAGCGCTTCATGAGATTGCAACATTTTTTTCTCGCCGATATTTGCGATTCTTGTGTAGTATGACTATAATTACAGTGTAACCTTGCGGGTTTGGAAAGGATCGCGATATGGATAGAATAGTTCGCGCGCTGGCGACGGCGCTTATCGTTTGCGCTTACACACAACTTGGATCAGCGTTTGGCTCGGACGGCGTTGAGGAGTTTTATTCTCCGGCGTCGGAGCTTCAGCCAACGGCTATTTGGTCGGACAACGACGTCTTTGTCGACGCGAACGCTGGGAATCCTGAAATGTACGGATTCGGGAAGGCGATCGACGGAGATCCCAAGACGTACGTCTGCATTCTCGACTCGACGCGCACGGGCGGGCGCGCCGACACGACGCCGCAATACGCCGCGGAGCCGATAACGGCGGAAATGACGCTCGACCTTGGCGCGGAAACGTCGTGCGTCGGGCTGCGGATCGTAACGCCGATCAATTGGCGCAGTCTCTCTCCAAAGAACGTCAGCGTCTACGCTTGCGACGATCTGCAAGGTCAAGTCGGCTTGCGCGTTTTAGCGGACGGCGTCGAACTTCTTCCTGTAAACAGCGGCTATTCGGTCTGCGTCCTTTGGGAGCGAACTTCGGCGCGTTACTTGCACGTCCGCGTACACGAAGGGTATCAGCTTCGGAACCGTCGGCAAGGGCTTTACGAAGAGACGCATTTCAACACGCAAATCGCGGAACTTCGCGTTCTTACAGCGGTCCCGGACGACGTTGCGGCTAAGAATCCGGACGACGTCGCTTTTCCGGAGAGCCGTCTTCGCCGCGATTGGCTTCTGCAAGACGCGTCGACGGCGGACGCCGCGCCGGACGAGTGTTTCGTTTCAGAGACGGAGAACGCTTGCGAAGCGGCGCTGGTCGACTGCGTCTTGTCGGAACTTCGGGACGAGTATGACGTCGACGCGCAGGAGTGGGAAAGCGCGAAGTCGGCCCTGCTCGCTTCGAACGCGCCGGGCTCCGATCCGCGTTGGCGTTCGCTCTATTATTCCGCGTGTTCGAAACGCCGCGCGCTTCGGCTCGACTATCTGCGCGAGTATTCCGACACGATATTTTACGTCAAGCATTACGTCTTTGGCGGGACGGAAGGTCTGACGGGGATCGCGCGCGTCTCGGACGCGCAATATCACGACCAAACGACGGAACGCCGGGGCGGGTCTCAGTTGTGTATGTTGACCGTTCAGGAAGACGGGTCGATCGCGCATGAAGTCTTGATCGACAAGCCGGAGGGTGTGATTCGCGATCCTAATCTCTCTTGGGACGGCGAGAAACTGATCTTCTCGATGCGCGACAACTTTGAGCTCGACGATTATTCGCTGTACGAAATGAAGACGTCGGATCGTTCGACACGGCGTCTGACGGCGCCGCCGGTCTATGACGGGCGCGAGTATCCCTGCGCGGATTACGAGCCTTGTTACGCGCCGGACGGGTCGATCCTTTTTGCGTCGACGCGACACACGCAGATCAACGACTGCTGGCCGAACGACAACTCGGATATTTACGCGTGCGACGCCGACGGGAACCATATTCGCCGACTTACTTACGACGAACTCGACACGAATTTTCCGCAGATAACCGCCGACGGCCGTGTCGTTTACACGCGCTGGGAATACAGCGACCGGAACGCGTATTTCTTGCATCCGCTCTTTACGATGAATCCGGACGGGACGGCGCAGACGGAATTTGTCGGGAATAACTCGATGTACCCCGCGTCCTATTTGCAGGCGCGCGCCGTTCCCGATTCGACGAAGCTCGTCGCGATTATCAGCGGGCACCACGTGCCGCACAAGGGCAAATTGGCGCTGATCGATCGGTCTCTTGGGGCGCAAGACGGCGCGTGCATCGAATATGTCGGCGGTTCGTCGCCCGACGGCGTGCCCGGAAGAACGCCTAATCCGATCAAGCCGGAAGGGCATAACGACCGCAATATCGATATGTTCGGCCAGACGGGCCCGCAGTATCAGTACCCTTATCCGTTAGACGAAGACAATTATTTGGTCGCGTACTGTCCGGAAGGATGGCTCACGATCGACGGGCCTTATACGCCGCCTTTTGGCGTCTACTTCATGAAGGCGACGGGCGAACGCGAACTGCTCGCGTTCGACTGGTCGATTTCGAGCGGTCAGCCGATTCTGTTTGCTCCGCAAGACGCGCCGCGCGTGAAGGCGTCGAGCGTCGACGAAGGCGCGAATTACGGAACGTTTGTCGCGCAGGATATTTACATGGGCCCGGGCCTGGCGGGGATCGAGCGCGGGACGGTCAAGAAGCTGCGCGTCGTCGCGCTCGAATACCGGGCGGCAAAAGTCGGCAAGGGGAGCAACGCGGGCGAAGTCGACCAAGGGCTCGTCCAGACGCCGGTTTCGTTCAATAACGGGACATGGGACGTCAAACACGTCTTGGGCGAAGTCGACGTCGAAGAAGACGGGAGCGTCGCGTTCAAAGTCCCGGCGCGAACGCCCGTCTATTTCCAACTGCTCGACGAAAAAGGGTATTGCGTGCAATTGATGCGCAGTTGGGCGACGCTGCAGGGCAACGAACGGTTTGCGTGCCTGGGCTGTCACGAGGACAAGTTGGAGACGGGCGCGATGCAGGTTGGACTGCTCAGTTCGATCGCGGCGAACAAACCTCCTCAAACGCCTCGACTTACGGACGGGTCGCTCCATCCGCTGATCGAGCGGCTGGAACGGCAAAGCTGTCTCGATTCCGTTGAGAATTTCCTCGGCGTGAACGCCCCGGCGCTCGAGTGCGACCCCAACGCGCCGACCGACGGATTCAGCTACCGTCAGACGATTCAGCCGATTCTCGACAGGCATTGCGTCGAATGCCATCAGGGCTTGCCGGTCGGGGATCTGGACGCCGATAAGCCGCGTTCGCCGCTCGACTTGCGCGGGATTGTCGAGAGCGTCGAGCGGCTGAAACAGGCGCCGGACGACGACCACAAGCGCGCGTTCACGCGTTCGTACCTGAATTTGACGAATAATGGGAAAGTCGAGGGTTCTCAGTGGGTTAAGTGGCTGGAAGTGCGGAGCCGTTCGGCGATGCTGCCGCCGTACTTTACCGGCTCGTTGCAGAGCCCGATCATGGACTACCTCGAGCCGAGCCATTACGACGTCGCCGTGTCCGAGCAGGAGAAGCGCGCCTTTGCGTGCTGGATCGACCTTCTCATCCCGTTTTGCGGGTCCTACACGGACGCGAACACGTGGTCGCCGGTCGATAAGATAACGTATCTGTACTACCTGCAGAAACGGCTCATGAACGCGGAAGCGGAGATGCAGGATATTAAAGCGTCAAGGGAGTAGCGACTCTTGCGGACGAAGGCGGACCTCGCCCCCGTTAAGCGCCGAGACTTTGCCGGGCTCGTCGTCGAAGGAGACGAGGAGCCGGAACTTGTCGTCGACGCCGACGGCGGTTGCGGACCGGACGTTCTTTTCGTCGTAGAGATTTTCGACGACGTCGACTTTTTTTCCAAAGAGGAGCTGACGTTCCCGATAGACTTTCAGCAGGGCGTCGAGCGCGGCTTGCGACTCGGCGCCGTCTTTGGTAAAGATAGAAGCGTACAGGGTATAGAATTCGTTCAGAAAGGCGGCGATCAGTTTGGCGCGCGCTCCGACTGGGGTCGTGCTCTGAAATAAACCGCCTCCGACGTCTTGGAGCTCTTTTGGCGCGTTCTTCTCGTCGAACGTCAAGTTGATCCCGACGCCTAAGACGGCGTAGTCCATCTTGCCGGACTCCAGGGAAACGCTTCCTTCGGTCAGTATGCCGCAGATCTTTCTGCCGTTCAGATAGAGGTCGTTAACCCACTTGATTTTAACGCTTCTTTTTTTAAGAGCTCTATTGATTTTTTCACAGGCTCTTGCGCCTGCGACAGCGGCGATCGCCGTGATTACTCCGGCTTGGAGCGCGTTTCCTTGCGGCTTGAGCAGGACGCTGAAATAGACGCCGGAATCTTTTGGAGAATGGAACGCGCGTCCGAACCGTCCTCGACCGCCAGTCTGAGTTTCTGCGGAGAGGACGAGCCCTTCGCGCTCGGATTCTCCATAGAGCTCTTTAACGAGCGTATTGGTCGAGACGGTCTCTTTCAGACAGACGATTTTATGGTAGAACGCCGCCGCTTTGGGGGATAAGCCCGCGCGGATCGAATCGGGGTCGTGTATGTCGGCCGCGTCGTCGAGGGAGTAGCCTTTGTTGGTCGCGCCGACGATTTTGTAGCCCTCTTGACGCAGCTTTTCGATCGCCTTCCAGACGGTCGCGCGCGTTACGTCGAGCGAGTCGGCGAGCTCTTGACCGGAATAGAAGGCGCCCTTGTTGCGATTGAGGACTGAAAGGACTCTCGATTTAACAGATTTTCGCGCCATGGTATCGCTTTAATTCCTCAGTTAGATTGGTTTGTGGAGACGTCGCGTCCGAGTTCTTTCAGCATGAGCCGGTCGGAGCGGATCGTCGCGCTGGATACGGTGGTGAGCATATTGCCGGTGATCGTCGCGGAGGCGCCGGCGCAAAATGCGCGCTTGCCGTCGCGGCTCAAGAGCGCGCGTCCTGCGGCGAGCCGGACGTCGGTGGTCGGGACGATCAGCCGAAAGATCGCGACGATTCTCAGAATCTCGGATTCTTGGAGCGTCGGGGCGTCTTCTAAGGGCGAGCCCTTGATCGGGATCAGGGCGTTCAGCGGAATCGAATCGACTTGGCATTCCGCAAGCGCGAGCGCCATGTCGACGCGGTCTTGCCACGTTTCGCCGAGTCCAAAGATCCCTCCGGAACAAACGCGCAGTCCGACGGCTTTGGCGTTCTTGATCGTTTCGATCTTTTGGTCGAACGAGTGGGTCGTGCAGATCTGCGGAAAGAACCGTCTCGACGTTTCGACGTTGTGATGATAGGTCGTTACGCCAACGTCTTTTAAGCGCTTGAGCTGTTCGAGCGTCAGGAACCCCATTGAGGCGCACAGGCTGATCGACGTTTTTTCTTTCATGAGCGCATAAGCGCGTAGCGCGCGTTCGAATTCTTCGCCGCCGAGCGCTCTTCCGGAGGTAACGAGCGCGAATCGATCGACGCCCTCGCGTTCGTGCGCTTGGCACGCTTCGAGCAGTTTTTCTTCGGACAGGAGCGGGTGAACGGCGCAGTCGGTATCGTGCCGCGACGCCTGGGCGCAGAATTTGCAGTCTTCCGAACATCGTCCGCTCTTCGCGTTGACAATAGCGCACAATTCGACGCGATTTCCGACGAGCTTTTCGCGCGCATAATCCGCAGCGGCGCATAACGCGTCGAGATCGCCGCTTATAAGGGGCTCTAAGTCGTCTTGGGAGGTCAGGCGTTTCCCTTCGACAATTTCTCGCGCGAGCGCTTGAAAATATTGCGTCATATCATGATTCCGCCGGCTAGGCGCGTTGTGTTATTCTTGCGTTGCGCTTGATTTATGCGCGCTTTTCTGAGAATGATACTCTTTTTTGAGGAATTGTCAACTTAGCCGCCGGGTAAGGTTGACGAGCTGCGCGCCCCGGCGTCGGTCTTGTTCGAGAAGACAAAAAAACCGCGTCTACAAGTTCATTGTAAACGCGGCTGTAATTTAGTCGCTTAAAATGGGGTTTTGTGCGATTACTGGGGGATTTTGACGGCGTCGCCGACGTCAAGCGTGAAGGTCTGGTTCTTTTCGTCGGTAACGGTGATTGTCAGATCGGTAGTATTTTCCAACATGTATTTTTTGTCGACAAGTTGGTAGAATTGACCTGGCGGGTCGTCTTCATTGATTTGCGGATTTTCAATGAGCGTTTTCATCACAGTTACTTTGTACGTGTCGGGGGCCATTCCTTCGTGCTTGCCCAAGGTCATGACCTTGATGACGCCTTGCTCGTCGGTCGCTCCGCCGCATGACCACTGCTTGTTCGCTTCGGTCGACGGATAGAAGCTGACGAGCGCTTCGGCGAGCGGGGCGCCCCCTTGGGTAATTGTAACGCTGACGGGCACGAGTTTAGGCATACCGTCAGGCTTTTTTTCGCCGCCGCACCCGCAGCAGAGAACTGCGCAGCAAAGGAACGCCAATGCGGATAATGTAAGCTTATTCATCATGAAATCTCCTGTCGTTGATATCAGAGCGAGCTCCTGCTTTCACCGCCCGCGCGGCTGCCGAACGCGCCCCAAACTCCATAAGGAGACGCGCCAATAGCTGACGTTGTACCATAGCCCGGCGCCGGCGTCGTCAGGGTTCCGCAGTCGATCATTTCGGAGACGAAGGTAACCGAGCCGTCGACGCGGCAGCAGTTGACGCCGCCGTTATGGTTGCTCGCGGGCGACGCGATACCGCCGGAGTAGTACGGGGAAACGCTTCCGACCAAGCAAGACGGCGAGTTCGGAGGCAGGATGGTGGTGAAGGAGCATCCGTCGGTGAGTCGACCAGCCCAACGCGTGTGACCGCGCCAGTTGTTGTAGTAGTTGCCGGTCAGCATACGTTGGTCGGTTGAGCTGCGCATATTCAGGCAGGAAGTTGGATTGCCCGCCAGAGTTTCGTAGCTGTGTCCGAGATAGAAGGACCCTTTGACCAAACCGTCGTTACTGGTGGTCACTTCGCCAATGCCAGTGCTCGTGTGGGTAACGAGTTCGCTGATCATCGCCGTGTTGCTCGTGCCGTCGGTGCAGGCTGCCATTGAGAGCCATTGTCTGGTGATGAACATCCCGCGCATCCCGGAGCTGTCGGGCGTGTTGTTTCTCCAGCAGGAGTCGCCGTTGCAGCATCCGTAGTTTGCTTTCACTTGCCCGGAGTTGCTCGGCGTTTTCGCGCTGGCGTCCGACGGACAGACCAAGGCAGGAATTACCGTCGTATAGAGCGGTCTCAGATGAGCGAGGTTCGTGTTGTCGTTAAGCCACGGAACGGGCCAACGACCGTCAGAGCGAGATTCGCATTCGGAGGTGAAGATTTGGTAAAGCGACGATTGTTCAACGAACGGGGTGATGAAGAAGGTCGGTCCCCAAACGTAGCTGTGTCCAATTTCCGTGTTTGTGTTTCCACAGCAACGGCACATTCCGCCCCAACGACCAGCTGGGAAAACGCCGTGCGTATCGTGATAGTTTTGGAAACCGAGCGCCAATTGTTTCAAGTTGTTCGTACATTGCATACGACGCGCCGCCTCACGAGCCGCTTGAACGGCGGGAAGCAGGAGCCCAATCAAGATGCCGATGATCGCAATAACGACCAGGAGTTCAACGAGGGTAAAACCGTTACGTTTGGTTCCCCTCTTGGTTAAGATTGTATTCATTTCTGTTCTCCTAAAAAATGAACGAATAATACGCAGTGTGCGATTAATCTAAGGGGATACGGCTGAATCTGAATGAAGCTGCTCGCATAATAAACGCGTCTGACTCCAACGTTATTATAACATTATCGACTTGCAATTACCAGCGAGTAATAATTTTTAGTTGTTGCCGGCTTAATGCGTCCTATAATGTTTAACTTATGGATTATCTTGGTTGTTACGTTAAATGACGCAGAAAAAGCGGATTTGATCATAATATTTTGTTGATTAGAGGGAGACTCCATAAAAAAACGCGAATAGACCTTACTGAATCTATTCGCGTTTTCTGTTCAATCGCTAGCGGAAGGAGTTCCGCTTGTTCGATTTATTAGTACATTCCGCCCATGCTCGGGTCGGCTGGAGCGGCCTTTTCTTCCTTGGGCATATCGGCGATGAGCGCGTCGCTGGTGAGCATCATGGAGGCGACGGACGCGGCGTTTTGGAGCGCGGAACGGGTAACCTTGGTCGGGTCGATGACGCCGGCTTTGATCAGGTCTTCGTAGACGCCGGTGAGGGCGTTGAAGCCGAACGCGCCTTCGCCTTCGCGTACCTTTTCGGCAACGACGCCGCCGTCTTTACCGGCGTTGTCGGCGATTTGCATGATCGGAGCGCTGCAGGCGCGCAGGACGATGTTGTACCCGATCTTTTCGTCGTTGTCGACTTTCTCCAACTTGACCTTTTCCGCGGCGCGCAGGAGCGCGACTCCGCCGCCGGGCAGGACGCCTTCTTCGACCGCGGCGCGTGTGGCGTGCAGGGCGTCTTCAACGCGCGCTTTCTTTTCTTTCATTTCCGCTTCGGTCGCGGCGCCGACGTTGATCTTGGCGATTCCGCCAGCCAACTTGGCGAGACGTTCTTCCATCTTTTCCTTGTCGTAATCGGAGGTGGAGACTTCGATTTCACGACGCAGCTGGGCGATACGCGCTTTAATATCGGACGCTTCGCCGCCGCCTTCGATGATCGTGGTCGTGTCCTTGGTAACGACAATGCTCTTGGCGGTTCCGAGGTCGGCAAGGGTGAGGGATTCGGGGGAACGGCCGAGGCTTTCGAAGAGGACTTCGCCGCCGGTCAGGATACCGATATCTTCGAGCATCGCCTTACGACGATCGCCGTATCCCGGCGCCTTGACGGCGCAGATCTTCAAGCCGCCGCGCAGACGGTTGATGACAAGCGTCGCGAGCGCTTCGCCGTCGACGTCTTCGGCGACGATGAAGAGCGGACGACCGCTGTTGACGACCGCTTCGAGGATCGGAATGAAGTCTTTGATGTTGGAGATCTTCTTCTCAAAGAGCAGGACGTAGGGATTTTCAAGCACGCATTCCATCTTTTGCGTGTCGGTGACGAAGTAGGGGGAGAGGTATCCGCGATCGAATTGCATTCCTTCGACCCATTCGACTTCGGTCTTGAGGGTCTTGCCTTCGTCGACGGTGATAACGCCGTCTTTTCCGACCTTTTCCATCGCGTCGGCGAGGAGCGCGCCGATTTCCGCGTCGTTGTTGGCGGAGATAGCGCCGACTTGCGCGATGCTCTCTTTGCTGTCCTTGACGGAGACCGACGTCTTTTCGAGTTCGGCGACGACGTCGGCGACCGCCTTGTCGATACCGTTCTTCAGGTGAAGCGGATTCACGCCGGCGACAACCGCCTTCATGCCTTCGTTGAAGATCGCTTCGGCGATCACGGTCGCGGTCGTGGTGCCGTCGCCGACGACGTCGCCGGTCTTGGTAGCCACTTCGCGGACCATCTTAGCGCCCATATTTTCGTACGGATCTTCGAGGTCGACTTCTTTAGCGACGGCGACGCCGTCCTTGGTAACGACGGGCAAGCCGAAGCTCTTTTGGATGATAACGTTGCGCCCGCGGGGACCGAGGGTTACTTTAACGGTGCGCGCTAGTTTGGAGACGCCGCGACGCAGAGCTTCCCGCGCGTCTTGATTGAAAGCGATCATTTTCGCCATAGTGTATATTCCTTTATCTTAAATGTCTATTAGTGTTGAGAGCAGCAGGGCCGCGCGTTCGTCTTTGTTCGACGTTACGCTGCGGGACAAACCAACTTGCTTGACGACTTACTTGACGATCGCGAGGATATCGCTCTCGCGCATGAGGAGATATTCGTCTTCGCCAAATTTGAAATCCTCGCCCGCATAGGGGAGGAATAAGACGTGGTCGCCTTCTTGGACGGTGAATTTACTGCGCGTGCCGTCGTCAAGGACGCGACCGTCGCCGATCGAGACAACGACGCCACGAGAAGGTTTGTCTTTGGCAGTGTCAGGAAGATAGAGACCGCCGGCTGTGCGTTCTTCGCTTTCGTCGCGGCGAACGACGACTCGGTCGCCGAGAGGTTGAAGTTTCATACCGCAGCATTTGGTTTCCGTCGCGGCGTCGCACTTATTCTTAGCCATGTTTTAAACTCCTACTGGATTGTTCGAGATATTGCGGCACGACGCGCTTGGTCGCGCCGAACTAAAATAAAATTGCGATACTTGCGACGTCGGCGCCGAGCGCCATTTGGTTGCGACCGCCGAGAGGTATCGGCGCGTTGCCGCAGCGCCCGTCGTCGTCATCGCGGAACTGCTATAAAACGAAGCAAAGAGGGCGCCAATTTCGTTTTTTCCCATTAAAAATCAGAGAAACGTCGTTTTTTTTGGCGTCTTGCGGCGGAAGATTGTTGAGCGCGCGTTAAATTTCGCCGGTTTTCGACGTTGCGCGATTTGGCAATTTAGAAAAAATGGCAAAGTCAAAATGGCAGTTAGATCGGGTTTCTATGAGATTCTGAGAGCTTTTCGAGCTTGATCTTTTCAGAGGGCAAGTTTCGCCGCGCGCCGTTTTGCGCTTTTGCCCGGTTGAAAAGCGATCTTACCGCAAAAGAAAGGCGCCGATTCTATTGCGTTTTGCCAATAGAATCGCGGCGCCCGAAAGTTTTTTCATGGAAATTTCAGCGCTTACTCTTCTTCCGCGCCTTGTTCTCCGTTTTCCTCTCCATTTTCTCCGTTTTGATCAGCGTTTTGGTCAGCGCCGTCGACATATCGGGACGGGAGAGGCAGGCCGGTCTTCTTGTATTCGACAAGGAAATCGTCGAACTCAATGTAATGGATCGTTTGGAACCCAAATTCCTGAGCGGCTTTAACGTTCGCTTCAAGGTCGTCGATCAGGAGGACTTCGTTCGGCTGAAGATCGGGAATTTCCCGCTTAGCGTCGTCGAAAGCAATTTGATAGATTTCAGGGAAGGGCTTGAGCGATCGCACTTCGAAACTTGCAATTCTGTGGTTCGGGAAGAAGTCCCAGATGCGGGGGAACGCCATTTCGATATAACGCCAATGCAAGGGGTTCGTATTCGACAGGATTCCTCGCGGGAAGTCGGTCGTCGACAGTTTGCGCGCGATGGACAGGATCGGATCGTTTGCCCAGAAGATGTCGCAGATGGCGTGAATTAAGGCGTCGCGATCAGGAGTTGATTCGAGCGACTGACAGATCATATCAAGGAATTCTTCCGTTGACTTTTCGCCGACTTCATAGCCGCGATAACGCTGTTCGTCAAAAAGGAGTTCTTGAATTTCCGCTTCTGATTTTTGCGCCAACTCGGCGAGCTGACACAACATACGATGAACGCTGAAATGAATCAGCACGTTTCCAAGGTCAAAATAGACGAATCGAATGGGCATTAGGTTCACTCTCAGTATGCGTTTGCTGTCCATGCGCGAACTTCGAGCGCGCAGCGAGGACGCGCGAAGCTCAAACGATTAGAGGAAAAACGACATTTTCCTTCTAATTCCCCTCTCTCCATACTAAGATTATAAGCTTTTTTCGATTCTTTGAATAGCGGGCGCTTAGTATTTTTTTATTTGTAACGTTTTTGCGGACTTTTTCAAGCGCGGAGGCGCAAGGCTGGGATAATAAGGCGCTCTTTGACAATATTGAACGCTTTTAAAAGAGCGCGGGAAAATAAAGAAACGACGCGTCGTCCATAAGGTCGGCGCGTCGTTTGCTCGTCAATTCTTACGAATCTGCCGAAGTCGTTCCTTTACGGCTGGAGAACTTCGATCAAAATTTCGTAGGAATATTTCTTACCGGAGAGACGGTACTGCGGATAAGGCTGCGCTCCCCAAGAGTCGTCGCCGCCGACGCCTTGTTGTTGGCAGTCAATATTGACGACGACGAAGTCGCGTTCCGGAACCGCCCAGTTGTGTTCGACCGATTCCAAGTCGCGGTTCAGGTTTCTCTTGACGGAGAAGGCGAGGACGGGGATTTCTTCGTTAGTCGCGGAGAGCGCCGAGAATTTAATCGTTTCGCCCGATTCCGCCTTGAGCGCGAGCCAGCGGCAGTCGGTGCGGTAGCCGAACTCGCCGGGTTCCGAATAGACGGAAGCGTTCATTTCATCGATCGTCGTTGCGTAACGCCCGATCGGCGAGCCGTCGCGGCGATCCCAATAGTTTTCGCCGGGTCCGCGGCCGTAATATTCGATCGTGTTCTCAATGTCGACCGATTCTCGGAGGACAATATAGGCTCCAAATCTCGGCATATCGGGGACGTTCTCGCCCTTTTCAATTTCCGTGAAGAGTCTTGCGCCGGACTCAGCCATAGCAACTCGTTGCCTGACGACCGCGTCGATATTCCTGAATTTACCGACTCGTTCGAAGGTCGGACAGCCGTCGATCGAATCGACTTGCCGGACCTCTTCCCAATCGATCTCATTACCAGCGTTGCGCCAGACGCCGAGCCGACCGTTCATGTTGTTGCCGCGGTCGTTATCGGTCGGAGCGCGCCAGAAGTCAAGTTGGATGAACGCGAAGAAGAATTTCGCGGCGTCGACGTCGTACTCGATTTTTTCAGCGTCTTTCAGGTTTCTCGCGGGGACGTCGAAGGGGAGCCGGACTTGGTCGGCGCGCAGCACGGACCCTTTTTCAACGAGCGCGTCGTTCGCAACGGAGACGACGTCGAAGTTAAGGAAGTATTCGGCGCCTTCTTTGCGCGTGAATTCTTTATCTTCGGGGCTCAGCGTCAGTTTGACTTCTGCTTCGGGCGCGGCGTTTTCGAAATCGACGCCGGGCTTGAAGGTCTTGGTCTTAATGGGGAGCCCGTCTTCAAGGAGGGACGCGCGGATTTCGACGCCGGAAAGGTCGCGGAACGAGTACTCGTTCTTGACGATATAGGTCGAATAGCTCGGATCGCTTTCGTCGCGGCGGACGAGGACGCTCGCGTAGTTATGCTTGACTTCGGAGCAGCCCGGGTGCAGCGCGCGGTCAGCCGAGACGATACCGTTCATGCAGAAGTTCTGATCGGTCGGGACGTCGACGGGCCCGAAGTTGCCTCCGTAGCCGTAATAGACTTCGTCGGTCAGTTCGACGTCGGCCTTATTGAAGTCGACAAAGAGTTCGAGCCCTTCGCGGCTTTCTCGGTCGTAGAAGTTTTGCGCGATTTCTTCGGCGGAGAGCGCGCGGCTGTAGACGCGCGCGCAGCTCAAGAGGGCGCCCGCGAGGCGGTTCGTGTGGTACGAGTTGCGATTGAGCTCGAACGGGTAGGGCGATTCGGCGACGGCGTCGGAGCACGCGGTTCTAGCGACCTCTTTGCCGTCGATATAGACGATGAGTTCTTCGGTCGTGTAGACGCCGGCGACGTCGTGCCAGTTCATGCGCCAATTATCGCAGCGGCCGGTCGCGGAGATCCAGCGCTCGCCGTTATAGATATAGACTTGAACGCCGTCGTTCTGCTGCTTCAACGCGTATTGGTAATCGGATTTTCCGACGTATGTTCCTTCGTTGGCGTTGTAGGGGCATACGGTCGCCTCAAGGGTGAAGGGGACTTTGCCGACAAAATTGAGCTTTTCTATCGACGAGGCGTAATCTTTATAGTCGGATTCTAAGCCCGTGTAGTCGTTGTCGCCGACGATCGCATAACCTTTCAAGCCGCGTTTTCCGGCTTTCGGCGAGGTCTTGCATCCGGTGAAGATCTGTCCGATTTCTTCTTTGGAACCGATGACGCCGACGATCGCGACCGGATATTCGTTCTCGGAGGCGTCTTCAACGCTTTGTTCCGGAACGCGCATGGCGAGCCCTTGCTCAACCCAGTCCCAAATACAGGCGCCTTGGAGATGCTTGTATTTGCGAATAGCGTCCCAATAGAGCGTGAAGTTGCCGTTGCTGTTGCCCATCGCGTGAGAATATTCGCACAGAATAAGCGGGCGTTTGCCTTCGGTTTTCTTCGCTTCATTTTCCGCATAGTTGATAATGCCGGGGACGGACATATACATTGGGCAGAAGATATCGGTGTTCCAGTCGAGCTGGGCGCGTTCGTACTGTACGGGGCGCGTCGGGTCGAATTCTTTCAGCCACTTGTAGGTAGCGTAGAAGTTAGGCCCGTTGCCCGCTTCGTTTCCGAGGGACCAAACGACGATCGACGGGTGGTTCCGGTTGGCGTACGCCATGCGCTGCGCGCGGTTCATGTGCGCGTTGAGCCACTCGGGCGGGTTCGCGAGCGATTCCTTGCCGTAGCCCATGCCATGCGATTCGATATTCGCTTCGTCAATGACGTAGAGCCCGTACTTGTCGCACAGGTCGTACCAACGCGGATCGTTCGGATAGTGGCAGGATCGCGCGGTGTTCATGTTCAGCGCCTTCATGAGCGCGATATCTTGAAGCATGCCTTCCGTCGTAATCGCGTGTCCGGTGAAGGGGTGATGTTCGTGACGGTTCACGCCTTTCATCAGAACAGCTTTGTTGTTGACGAGCAGTTCGCCGTCTTTGATTTCAACTTTGCGGAATCCAATGTTGAAGTTGGCGTCGAGGGAAGCTTCGTACTCGGCGTCGTAGACCTTCAGGTTCGCGGGATAGAGCCACGGGGTCTCTGCGGACCACAGGAAGGGCGCTTTGACGGGCAGTTCGAAGACGAGCGTTTTTTCTTCTCCGGCTTTCAGGGTGAATTCTTCTTCGTCGCCTTTGTTCGGGGCGGCGCCGCCGATATTGGCGTCGGGAAGATCGACGTTTGTCGGGTTGAAGACGTTAAGGGAGAAGACGGCGGTTCCGGTCTGGGTTTCGCGCGTGTTGTTTTTGACAGTAACTTCAAGGCGCGCAAGCGCTTCGGTCAGTTCGTCGTTTTGGAATTCGGTAACGACTTTTGTGTCGAGGACCGCGACTTCAGGTTGAACGTAGTAGTAGACGGAACGGAAGATACCGCTCAGGCGGAAGAAGTCCTGGTCTTCGAGGAAGGACCCGTCGGAACGGCGGTAGACTTTGACCGCGATGGTATTCTTGCCGGGCCGGACCGCTTTCGTAATATCGAATTCGCAGAAAGTGCGCGCGTCCTTGCCCATGCCGATCTCTTGACCGTTTACGTAGACGTAATAGCAGGACTCGACGCCGCCAAAGTGAAGAACGACTTTTTTGCCGCGCGCGACGTCGGCGGCGTCGACGTTAAATTCGCGCCGATAGAGCGCCGTCCAGTTCTCTTCGTCGGGAACGGTCGGGGGCGTCCAAGGCTGCGGCCACGGATAGGGGATATTGGTGTAGACCGGGTAGCCGTAGCCGTCCATTTGGAAATTGTGGGGCACGGTAACGGTATCCCAATCGAAGTCGGCGCAGTCTTCGAGCTCGAAGTAAAAGGGGACGTCGTTGGGCGTGGGAACAAGTTGGAATTTCCACTCGCCGTCGAGCGAGTTCCTTTTGTACGCCGTGGCGGCGAAGATCGAACGAGGCGCCAAATTATTGATACCGACGACTTCCGGATTCAGTCGATCCGGAAGGGCGTCTTTCTGATCTTGCGCTTGGCTTGGAAGCGCGACCGCAACCGCGACGAGCGCGGCAAACGCGACGGTCCAGAAACGAACGCGTGAAAAAGCCATTCTATTCTCCAGTGCTGATATGGGGGGAAGAAGCGCCGCGGCGTTTGCCGCGGCGCAGGACGTCGAATTCGACTAGAATCGTTAATGATAGCTTATAATGACGAAAAGCGCAGAATAAAAGAGGACGCGCTTAGAAATCGTCGTCGGACGCCAAGTCTTCCAATTCGACGTCGCTTTGGAAATTATCCATTGGCGAATCACTGACGTTTTTTAAGGCGTCAATGATAGGTCCGGAATCGTCTTCTTCGATAGCGGGCGGTTCGGGCAGGTCTTCGGGCGACAGATTTGCCGCTTCGAAGACTTTGTCGATCGTGCTGTCGACGAGTTCGTCCATCTCTTGTCGGAGTTCTTCAGAGGATTTGAATTCTTCGACTTCGAGGGGCGGATCCGGATGATCAATTTTGAAGTACAGTCTTCCGATAGAAAATTCAGAGCCGAACGGAACGTTGACTCCTCTTCCTATCCTTTCGCCTTCGAAGACTGTGCCGTTTAGCGAACCGAGGTCTCGGACGAATACGTCTCCGTCTTGCTCGTATATTTCGCAGTGCTGGCGGCTGACAACAGGATGGAGGATCGCTACTCCGCATTGTCGAGCGCGCCCAATAACGCACGGAAGGCTCATCGACTGAGAAAAGTATTCCTTTTCGTCGCTCGATATTGTTAGCTTGATATCCATCATACTGCTTTCCAGAAGGTTAATGGTTGCTCGTCATTGGCGTCGCTCAGGACGCGCTTTGCGTATGAACCGTTGACGTTGCGAACGCCTTCATCTAATAATATAATCAGCTCGACGCTAAAAATCAAGGAGACAAGCGTTTTGTTTTATAAAATCTTTCTAGTTTTCTGGAACTTTTTCGGATTTATATATAAGTTGTTCGGATTATGCGCTCCTTTGAAAATAAAAGGCATGGAATTTAGGGTTAGACCTTGCGAGCCGGTTCGGCGAGAAATTTTTTAAAATCGCAAAATACCCCTTGCTGCAGGGGAAAGGTTTGTTATAATTTTGCTCGTTGACGGACGGGAACGATTTCGTTCTGATTCGTCTTATTCTGCGGGCGTAGCTCAGTTGGCAGAGCACGACGTTGCCAATGTCGTTGTCGAGGGTTCGAACCCCTTCGCCCGCTCTTGGTCAAGGTTTTTCCTTGAATGGAGTCTTCTCCGGTTTTGGACATGGGTTTCGTTCGAAGCAGCTTGTTCCGGAACATTTGGCCTTGCCTCTGATTTCATCATAAGTCGGCGCGCCTATGTTTTTGGGGCGCGTTTTTTTTGCGCGCTTCCTGCTTCAACGCGGCATTCTGTCTAAGCTTGAGAACGTCCAAGTTTTCGAGCCTTTTATTTTTTCTTGCGCGTTTTGTGCGAAATTCTTTAGAAGCTCGAAGTTTTAGTCTTGATCATGGAGACGTTCTTTGAAGTCGAGCGTCTGAGCCAATACTCATCCCTAGCTGCAGGATACATTGCTATGGAAAACGAATTTGAAGAAAACGAAGCGCAACAATTGAACCTTACAGTCGACGTGCAAGTGAAGAGCGCGTGCGAACGCCACGTCAAAATAGAAGTTGCTCGCGAGGACGTCGATCGCTACTTTGACCGCGAATACGAAGAGCTGCGCGAAACCGCCTCGATTCCCGGCTTCCGCGCCGGCAAAGCGCCGCGTAAGCTGATTGAAAGGCGCTTCCGCAACGACGTCCAAGAACGCGTCAAAGCCGCTCTTATCCAAGACAGCCTCGTTCAAGCGGACAAAGATCAAAACATGACCCCGATCAGCGAACCGGACTTCGACTTCAAAGCGGTCATGGTTCCTGCTGAAGGCCCGTTCATTTACGAATACGACGTCGAAGTCCGACCGTCGTTCGACGTTCCGAACTGGAAGGGGCTCAAGCTTGAAAAGCCGGTCCGCGATTTCACCCCGGAAGACGTCGACGCCGCGATTAAGCGCATCCAACAGAACTACGGAACGCTCGAGGATAAAGATTCCCCCGCGGAACTTGGCGATTATATCGTTTCGAAGCTTGTCTTCGAACTCGACGGCAAAGTCCTCTCTCAGGCGGACTCTGAAACGATCCGCATTCGTCCGACGCTGTCGTTCCACGACGGCTCGATTAACGATTTCGACAAGTTGATGGCAGGCGTCGTCCCCGGCGACGTCCGCAAGACGAAGCTTGTCCTCTCGGAAGAGGGCGTCTCCGAAGAACTTCGCGGTAAAGAAATCGACGCCACGTTCGAGATCGCGGCGGTCAAGGAACTTGTCGTTCCGGAAGTTGACGACGATTTCATTCAGTCTTTGGGCGGATTCAACAATATGGGCGACTTCCGCGACATGGTTCTCGAAACGCTCAACCGTCAGTTGGAACACGAACAACGACAGCGCGCGCGCCGTCAAATTGCGGCGTTGCTCACGGTCGACGCGAATTGGGAACTCCCGCCGCGTTTGCTCAAGAACCAGGCGCAGCGCGAATTCCAACGCGCAATTTACGAACTCCAACGCAGCGGGTTCTCCGACGAGCAAATTGTTCGCCAGTTGAATTTCCTCCGTCAGAACAGCGACGCGACGACCGCTCAAGCGCTGAAAGAACACTTCATCCTTGAAGCGATCGCCGAAAGCGAAGATATTCGCGACGAAGAACGCGATTACGACGTCGAAATCATGTTGATGGCGGCCCAGTCGGGCGAATCCCCGCGCCGCGTTCGTTCGCAAATTGAAAAGGCAGGCAGCATGGACGTGCTCCGCAACCAGATCATCGAACGCAAAGTCATCAATATGATTATGGAATCGGCTGAATTTGTCGAAGTTCCTTACGTCATGGAAGAACTGGACGAAGAAGCGGTCGACCGCGCCGCCGGCGCTCCTGAAGAGACGATTCCGGAAGTTTCCGAAGAGGAAGCTAAAGAAGTCGCTCGCGCCGCCGCTGAAGGCAACAACTGAGCTTGATTTACAGAGCTTGGGCGCAGTTTCCAGCGATCGAATAAGAAGCTCTCCGACGCCAAGATTGCGTTGGAGGGCTTTTTTCGCTTCAGCTTGCGTCTTGTTTCTGTTATAATGTCGTTCACGCCGTCCGTTTGATCGCGTAAGGATTGAAGCGCGTCGTCGGTCGGCGTTTTTACGATACCAGGGGAGGGCTTATTATGTCGAAAGATATTACGCGACGTTCCGTGTTGAAGGCGTTTGGCGCGCTTGGCGCAGCGGCGTCCCTTGATTCTGTTGGCAGTCTGTTCGGGGCGGAAAGTATGTTAATGCCGAAGAAAGTTGATAAATTATCCGGCGAGCCGGTCTTGACGGTCGCGCACTGCGCCGACCCTCAATTTGGATTTGCGGGCGTGGATTACGGACCTCATCTTGAACGCTGCGAGCGCCTCATTGACGTCGTGAACGCGGCGGGTCCGGACGTCGTCTTTTTCGCAGGGGATATGTGCGACGACAAAAATGATTTGCAGAAGGACTGGCCTCGGCTTCTCGAAAGAATCAAGCCGCCTGTTTTGGTCGCGCCGGGGAATCACGATATCTACGATCCTGTCGTCCGGAAAGACGTCGAGGCGTACTGCGCGATCTTTGGCGCGGACTATGAGTCGCTGACGATCAACGGGTGGAAGATTGTCGTCGTCAATTCTCAGTACTGCCGCGATACGGACGAGACGGAGCTCTACGAAAAGCAGGTCGAATGGTTCACGAAGGAGCTGACGGAAGCCAAGGCGTCGGGAACGCCGGTGATTCTGGGCTCGCACGTTCCTCCGTTTGTCAACGAGCTTGACGAGGAAGACGATTATTTCAATTTCCCGAGCGCGATACGCCGAGATTATCTCGAGTATGCGCGCCAGCACGGGTGCCGGTTCTGCCTAGCCGGGCACACGCACACGACGCTCGAGCGCGAATATGAAGGCGTCAAGCTTCTGAACAGCGAAACGACGTCCCTTAATTTCGACGAACGCCCGTTCGGATTTCGTATGTTAAAGATCGACGCGGAAATGAATTACGAATGGAACTTTGTCGGTCTTGACTGAACGAAAAAGAGCCGGCGTTTTGCGCGTCGGCTCAATGTTGGTTCAAATGTTGATTCATGGGGCTGTCGGTTAGGGGAAGAGCCGCGTCAACACGAACGCGAGCGCTTCGGTCGGGAGCCCGACGACGTTTGAGCCGGTTCCGGTCAGGAGCTCGAGCCAGTCGTTGCCGTCTTGGTATCCGAACGCGCCCGCTTTGCCTTTCCATAGCCCGCTGTCCAGGTATTGACGCAGGCGCTCTTCCGATAAGAACAGCATTTTTAGTATCGACGTCTCGACGCGGCGAACGAGTTTGTCGTCAGCGCGGTCGTTCAGGTCGAGTTTCCAGACGCACAGGCCCGTGTGGACCGCGTGTTCGGAGTTGTTCAACCGGCGCAGCATCCGTTCGGCGTCGGCGCGGTCGAGCGGCTTGCCGAGGATCTCTCCTTTGCATTCGGCGACGCAATCGCAGGAGACGACGACGAAAGGCGTCTGTTCGTCGGGCGCTTCTAATTGCCGCGCGACGTCTTCTCGAGCGTCGTTTGCTTCCGCAGTCAGCTGTTCGACGACGTTT
>JAQVHZ010000067.1 GCA_028695965.1 Thermoguttaceae bacterium
TCAAGACCGCAATCGACGATTGTTTGGCAAAGCTTGAAACCGACTATAAGAACGACGTCATGTCGATGATGACATTAAATTTTCAAACGTTTGAAAAGGATAACGTACTGGCATTGTGAAGTATAATCAATATTCCCGAGAGAAAAATTAATGTTTCTTTGAGTTCTGTTCGTATAAAAACGTCGGCGCGCCGCAATGGGAGCGACGCGCCGACAAAGGGGAACTTCGTTAGCTAATCTTAGCGAAAGCGACCGATTAAGCTTCTGCTTTTACTTCTTCTTCGCTCGGGTCTTCAAAGGCTTTCTTGACGAGTTCCGGATCGAGTTTCTTGGTCATCCAGCTTACCGGCGGAACGACAAAGAAGGGCAGAATCATCGCGATCGAGGCGACGATCGGCGAATACATTTTCGCCGCCGCGGGGCTCTGTCCGAAGAAGAGTCCCCAGTAGAGCGCGTTCGAGACGACGAGACCGGTCGCCATGCCCGCGATAGCGCCCGCTTTGGTCGTTCCTTTCCAGAACAGACCGTAAACGTAAGGCGCGAGGAACGCGCCGGCGACGACGCCCCATGTGAGCGAGGTCAGCGCGACGATCCACGAGGGCTGGAAGAACGCGATCAAATAGGAGCCAAGAACGAAGAGCGCGCAGGAGACGCGGAAGACGAGCAGGTAGGTCTTGTCCTTTGCGTTTGGAGCCGCGTAGCCTTTAAAGAAGTCGATGCTGAGCGCAGACGCGGAGGTCAGCGCGAGCGAGCACAGCGTAGACATCGACGCGGAAAGAACAAGGAGCAAGACGATCGCGAGGAACCACGAGCAGTTCGTAAACGCGTCGACGAGCATCGTCGGGACGAGCCGGTTGACGTCGATTTGGCCCTGCGGATTGAGCGTTCCTTGCAGTTGTTCCGGCGACATGAGGTGCGAAAACGAGCCGATCGAATACGCGGCGACGCCGATAACCAGCGCGAAGACAAAGCAGACGACCGAGCCTTTGACAATTTGATTTTCGTCTTTGATGGCGTAGTACTTTTGGACCATTTGCGGCATACCCCACGTGGCGATCGAGCTCATGAAGACGACCGACCAGAAGAGCAAGTTGGAGACCGGCTTGCCGCCGAGCCCGCCCTCGGCGACGGGAGTCTCCGCAATCGCGCCGCGCGCTTTGAACGCGTCGATCGCGTCGGCGACGGCGACGCCGTATCCGCCTGTTTGGACGGCAAAGTAGCGCCAGACGAGCATGACCATAGCGATCGCGCCGACGAACATAATCATGCCTTGCAGGAAGTCGATCCTCGCGGCCGCCTTATAGCCTCCGAGGACCAAGTAGACGCCGGTGATTGCGGTAATGACTGTCAGCGCGACTTTCATATCGATGTGAAAGACCGCTTGGAACAAATAGGTCAAGCCGCCGAAGACGCCCGCCGAATACGGAAGAAGGAAGATAAAGATCGCCACCGCGCCGAAGCATTTCATTCGATGCGAGCCGTATCGCTCCTTGAAGAACTCGGGCATGGTCGAGGCGCCGAGTCGGCGCGTCATCTTGCGCGTCTGCTTCCCTAAGACGAGCCAGGCGAGCAGGCCGCCGACGACTGCGTTCCCAATGCCGATCCAGAGCGATTTGAACGAACATTGCCAGCCGTAAGTACCCGCGAAACCGATGAAAATGACCGCGCTGAAATAAGCCGCGCCGTAAGAAATTGCGAGAATCCAGGGCCCGAGCAGATGGCCGCCAAGGAAGAAGTCGTCAACATTTTTTGTCTTCGTCATCCCCCACGCCGCGATGGCAAGGATTGCGAAAAAGAAGAGACCGGTAACGACTAGCGGAAAAAGCGGAACTCCTTGGGAGGCCGTTTCCGCCGCAAATAAGAAGGACATGGATGATAACTTTCTAAGTAAGGTCGGGAACTAGCTCTCGAACCGACGGAGCGCCCGCCGCGGCGCCGCGGCGTTATCTAATGGGAAAGGAACGGTAAGGCCGCGCGGTTAAGTTCGCGCGTTACTGTTTATACAAGACTCTTTTGGGGGAAGGATACGGACGACTTGCCGCGTTGCGTCGCCGTCTTCGACCGTCTCGACGACGATTCTTTTTTCAGCAAGGAGTTGGAGCGCCTCAGGATAAGCGACAAACTCCGCGTCGTAAAGAACGCGGTCGCTCAAGGTATCGACGACGTCGTCTTCTTCAACGGGAACGACTATTTGCCGGATAATCGGGCCCGCGACGGGGAAGACTTCGTCCTCGACGTGAACGCCTATTTGTTCGTCTTCAGCGACGTCGGTAACGAAGTGAACGGTGCAGCCAGATTTTTTGACGCCGCGGCTGAGCGCCGCTTCATGAACGGAGCGGCCGTAGAATCCCCTTCCGCTGAACGCGGGAAGCAGGGACGGGTGAATGTTCAAGACGCGGTTCTCAAAATCTTCCGGAATGCGCAGCGTGGAGACGTAGCCGGCGTAAACGACATAATCTACTTCCAGCTGTCGGCACAAATTAAAGATTTTATCGCTGAGATTGGCGATTCGTTCTTCTTTAGTGTCGCCTTCGCAATCGGCGGATTCGAGAATGCTGATTGGAATGTTCGCTTTTTCAGCGTATTGCAAACCGGACGCATTAGGCGTGCTCGCTATGACCAACTTGATTTCGACGTCGAGTTTGCCCGCGTCGATATGGTCCATGATGTTTTTGAGCGTTCTGCCGCTGCCGGAGATAAGAACCGCAATAGGCATTTTTGGGGTCATTGTCTTTCCTTTCACGCTTTAACAGCGACTCAAACAACGCCGATTTTGTCGGAAGGTTACTTTTTGCCGGGAAGGATTCGCACGACCTTGCGCTCTTTCGTCGCGTCATGAACCCTCTCGACTTTGATCCTATTTTCGGCGAGGAGTTGGAGCGCTTCAGGATAAGCGACGAATTCCGCCTCGTAAAGAACGCGATCACTCAGGGTTTCGACCGTGTCGTCCTCTAGGACTTCAACTTCTTTCTGGAGGATAATAGGACCGCCGTCGCAGTCGTTGTTGACGAAGTGAACGGTGCAGCCTGTGATTTTCACGCCCCGTTTCAGCGCCGCCTCATGAACGAAACGGCCGTAGAACCCTCGTCCGCCGAACGCCGGAAGCAGGGACGGGTGAATGTTCAGGACTTTCTGGTCGAAGGCCTCCGGAATTGTCAAAATGGTCATATAGCCGGCAAGGACGACGTATCTTACGTGACATTTGGCGCACTCGTCGAAGATTTTGTTGCTGTATTCCACACACAGTTCTTCGTACATTCCCTTGTTGCCCTTTACCCTTGGTTCCATAAACTCGCTGCGGTCGAAGACTTTAACGGGAATCCCGGCTTCTTCGGCGAACTTTATGCCGGTCGCTTTGGGCGAACTTGCGATAACAAGTTTGACGACGACGTCGAGTTTGCCCGCGTCGATGTGGTCCAAGATGTTTTTAAGCGTTCTGCCTCCGCCAGAGATCAGAACTGCAATCGGCATTTTTCGCGCCATAGCCTTTCCTTTCACGCTTTAACAACGACATAAACAGCGACTTTTTCACCGTCGATTTTGATTTCGGCAGGTTCGGCGCCGTCGAGCGGAGCGAAGCCGAGTTCGACCGCGAGCGTCTCGCCTTGGACGTAGTCGGCGTGCTCGGTCGCGGCGGCGCGAACGTCTTCGGAATCGGTAACGAGCGCGACGACGATGCGGT
Source organism: Thermoguttaceae bacterium (assembly GCA_028695965.1). Classification (GTDB taxonomy): domain Bacteria; phylum Planctomycetota; class Planctomycetia; order Pirellulales; family Thermoguttaceae; genus RUG369. Next base: position 3,682 of record JAQVHZ010000067.1, read on the forward strand.
CGACATAATCGCAATTGAGTTCCTTGCGTCGATCTTGAATCGCGCGCACAATTTCTCTCGCGCGCCCTTCCGCGAGCAGCTCGGGCGTGAGCTCGGTCGCGAGGACGACGACGCAGTTGAGCCCTTGCGCGGCGGCAAACCCCTCTTTGGCGAGCAAGCGGACCTGCACTTCGTCGGACGTCAATTCGATCGTTTCGCCGTCGACGTCGAGCGCCAGTTTGCCGGAGTCAGCCATTTCGGCGTTTGCGGCGGCGCCGTCGATTTCGGCGAGCGCTTTCTTGACGCTCGGGAGCTTCTTGCCGAGTTTCGGACCAAGTTTTTTGAAGTCGGGCACGACCGCGTAGGAGACGTATTGGTCGGCGCGTTCGATGAAGTTGACCGCTTTTACGTTCAATTCCTCTTTGATAAGGTCGACGTATTGGGAGATTTCCCCAATTAAGCTCGGATCGGACAAGACGACTTCGAGCGCGGCGAGAGGCTGACGCACCTTCGTCTTGGCGCCCATGCGCGCGTTGCGGCCGAGCGAGACGATTTCGCGGATTTGCGCCATACGTTTCGAGAGCGCTTTGTCGACGACCGTCTGGTCGGCGACGGGGTAATCGCACCAGTGAACGGATTTGAGCGCGTCGTCGCCGAAGTTTTCGGTCAGTTGGAGCCAGATGCGTTCGGATAGGAACGGCACGAACGGCGCGATGAGCTTAGCGAGCGTGAGGAGCGCTTCGTAGAGCGTCCAGTACGCGTCCGCTTTCGATTCGTTCGCGTCTCCAGACCAGAATCGGTCGCGGCTTCTGCGAACGTACCAGTTCGAGAGCGAGTCGACAAATTCGGTGATTTTACCGCACGCGGCGAAATGGTCGTAGATCTCGAGCCGTTCGTCGACGAATTTAACGGTTAAGTTCAGCTCGCTGAGGATCCAGCGGTCGAGTTCGGCGCGGTCGGCGATAGGACGATACGACTTCGCGGTCGCGAGCGCCTGGGGCGTCAACATCCCTCCGTCCGCTTGAACCGCGGCCGGGTCGAGTTCTTTTTCCGGCGCGAACCCGTCGATCTTCTGGTAGACGCTGAAGAAGGAGACGACGTTCCAGAGCCGAATGATGAATTCCGGCATACTGTCTTTGATCGAGTTTTCGCTGTAGACGATCGAGCTCCAGGGCGCTTGGTTTGCGAAGAAGTACCACCGCAGCGCGTCGGCGCCATATTTGTCGAAGATCTCTTGCGGAAGACGGTAGTTCTTGAGCGATTTCGACATTTTGCCGATTCGCTTCGAGAAGTTGCCCTTGCCAAACGCTTCGAGCGCTTCTTTTTCCGAGAGACGGATATCGTTCTTATCGGCGTTGTTTTCGTACCACTCGGCGAGCATGAGCCCGAGAACGATGCAGTTCTTGAACGGCATTGGGAATTTCGCGGGGTCGTCGCCGAAGAGCAGGGTGGCGATCGCTACTTGCGAGTAGAACCATCCGCGCGTTTGGTCGATCGCTTCGCTGATGAAGTCGGCGGGGAAGTTCTGTTCAAAGATTTCCTTCGAGCCTTCTTGGCGCGGGTAGCCGAATTGCGCGAACGGCATGGCGCCGGAGTCGAACCAGCAGTCGATAACTTCGGAAACGCGGCGCATCTTCTTGCCCGGCGCTTTGGGCGAGTCGTAGACGACGGCGTCGATATACGGCTTGTGGACTTTGAGATGCTCCCAAAGTTCGTCGTCTTGTTCGGACCAGTCGGCGCCTTTTTCCGCCCTAGCGGCGTCGCGTCCGTCCGACCAGACCTCTGTTCCCTCGACGCCCGGCTTTGCGAGAAGTTCGTCGTAAGAACCGATCGCTTCTTGATAGCCCGTCTTTTCGCAAACCCAGACCGGAAGGGGCGTGCCCCAGTAACGTTCGCGAGAAAGCGCCCAGTCGACGTTGTCCGCCAGGAAGTTGCCGAACCGGCCTTCCTTGATATGTTCCGGACGCCAATTAATTTTGGCGTTGTTTGCGAGCATCTTGTCGACGAACTTCGTCGTTTTGATGAACCAGCTCTTGCGCGGGTACTGGATGAGCGGATCGTCGGGCGCGCGCCAGCAGAACGGATATTCGTGCAGATATTGCTCTAAGAAGAGGAGCAAGCCGCGTTCTCGGAGGTTCTTAGTAATATCCTTATCGCAATCTTTGACCCAGCGGTCTTCGAAATCAGGCGCGTCAGACGTGAATTTCCCGTTGGGAGCGACCGCGCAGATGAGCTCGGGCCCCTGTCCGTCGACAAAACGCGCTTGTTCTTCGGCGAGCAGGTCGAAGTCGACCTCGCCGAACGCGGGCGCTTCGTGGACGAGCCCGGTTCCGGACTCGGTCGTAACGAACTGCGCGGGGCAGATTCTCCAGGCGACATATTCTTCGCCGCCGTCTTTCAGAGCGCCTTTTTTATCGCCAAGGGTCTTGTAATAGTAGTCGAAGGGCGGCGCGTAGCGTTTTCCGACAAGGTCGGTTCCCTTGCAGGTGAAGAGCGTTTCGGCAGCGCTTTTGACTTTGGACGCGACCGTTTCGGCGAGCGCCGTCGCGACAACGAGGGCTCGGTCGTCCGTTTCGCCCTCTTTGGACGTCAAGCGGATAACGGAGTAGTCAAGTTCCGGATGGACCGCGGCAAACTGGTTGCTCGGCAGGGTCCAGGGCGTGGTCGTCCAGACGAGCAGGTCGACGCCGTCCCACTTAGGATCGTAGGACGGTTCGTCCTTGCTATTGACCAGCGGGAACCGCACGAAGACGCTCGGGTCGCCGACTTCGCGATAGCCTTGTCCGACTTCGCCCGCCGACAGCGCCGTGCCCCCCTGCGCCCACCACCAGACGATCTTGCTGCCTTGATAGAGCAGACCGCGATCGAAGAAGTTTTTGAGCGCGGCCCAGACGCTTTCGACATACGACTTGTGATACGTTACGTACGCGTTTTTCAGGTCGACCCAGAACCCAATCCTTTCGGTCAGTTCTTCCCATTGGGCGGTGTAACGGAAGACGTTTTCAATACAGCGATGAACGAACGGCTCGACGCCGAATTTCTCAATTTCTTCTTTCGAGTTTTCCGTGATGAGCCCCGCGGCGACGAGCTCCTTGCCGACTTCCACTTCGACCGGCAGGCCGTGCGTGTCCCATCCGGCTTTGCGTTCGCAGAAATAGCCTTTCATCGTCTTGTAGCGCGGATAAAGGTCTTTCATCGCGCGCGTGAGGCAGTGCCCGGGGTGCGGAACGCCGTTAGCGGTCGGAGGACCTTCGTAGAAGACAAAGGAGCCCTTGTTGTTGACTCGGCGGCGTTTGAGCGACTCTTGATAGACGTTTAGGTCCCGCCAGCGGCGAATAATCTGCTCTTCAACTTGCGGAAAATTTGGGCCTTGGTTCGAACCAGATTCAAGCGAGTCTTCTGCGGGATATGTTTGTTCGTCCGACATGATCTAATATACAACTTTCGTTCATTCGGCGCGGCGTCAGGCGTTTCGCGCGCGATTTCGTCAACGGTAATCTCAGCGTTTTGCCGATAGTAGGGGCGCCGCGTTCGTTTTTATAACGGCGCGTCCACTGATTTTACTTTTATTGACGCGGATGACAAGGGGCTAGGGCTCTAAACGATGAAAAGGATAAAATTCCCCCTACTTTTCAAAGGGGCGCGTAAGCGTATAATTGGAAGACGCGATTTTTATATTTAGAATATGCGCGGCCGCGTCCGCGCTCTTACTTTTTTACTACCGTCCGCGACGCCGTATTTATGGAACGAACGAAGCATCAAGAGAACATTATCAAGAGATACTACGAGAACAAGCCCGCCATTATGCGCCAAAAGCTGAGCGAACTCACGACCGAGCTCTATTTGGCGGAAACGGCTAAGAAACGCGCGCAGCTGTGGAAACGCGTCGCGCAAGCGATGAAGAATCTGAACGTGCCCGACGCTCATATCGACAACTTGATTGCCAAAGACGACCCCGCCTTGCTAGCGACCTATATCGAAAAGAATTTAGGAGCTTTCTGATGTTAGACGAAACGCACTATTCCGAATTTGGCGCGAACGGATCTCCTCCGGAAGACGACGATTCCGGCTCGGGTTTCTACGTTCATGAAATTGACGAATCGTTTGAAGTCGACAAGCCGCGCATCGAGCGCGCCGTCAGAGAGATCCTCATTGCGATCGGCGAAAATCCGGACCGGGAAGGGCTTATCGAGACGCCCGCGCGCGTCGCGAGAATGTACGCCGAGTTGTTTCGAGGGCTGAACCAACAGCCCGCAAAGCACCTGAAAAAATTCTTTACGGAAAAATACGACTCGATGGTCATCGTGCGCGACATTGACTTCAATTCGATGTGCGAGCATCACCTGCTTCCCTTCACGGGCAAGGTCCATATCGGCTACATTCCGGACGGCCGGGTCGTCGGGCTGAGCAAGTTGGCGCGCGTTGTCGAAACGGTCGCGCGACGTCCGCAGCTCCAAGAGCGCATGACCGAGACGATCGCGAGCCTGCTCAAAGACGAACTTGGAGCGCGCGGCGCAGGAGTCGTCGTCGAAGCGACGCACTCGTGCATGACGATTCGCGGCGTCAAGAAGCCCGACGCGTACTGCGTTACTTCAGCAATGAAAGGCACGTTCCGCACCGACGCGAGAACGCGCGCGGAATTCCTCAACCTGGCGCTCAAAAAATAACGAGTCGCATTACGCCGAACCTTCTAACCTAGTTTAATCAGAAAACATGGGCTCAATCATGAACACTATGGCGCCTGCCCAGAAGACCTCCGCGAGCGCGCTAGCGTCCATATACGAACCGGTCGCCAACGAGTTGGCGGATACGACCGAACTCCTTAAAGAACGACTCAGGCATCTCGATCCGACTTTCGACAGATACCTCAAATATTCGTTCAAGTTAGGCGGAAAAAGGCTGCGCCCCGTTCTTGTGCTCTTGTGCAGTCAAGCTGCGGGCAAGATCGACGACCGCAGCAGATTGGTCGCCGCCGCGTTGGAAATGATTCATACCGGTTCGCTCGTTCACGACGACATTCTCGACGGCGCTAAGTTCCGACGTCAGTTCCAGACGATTAACGCGAAATGGGATTCGCAGCGCGCCGTCTTAATAGGCGACCTGCTCATCGCGCGCGCGATCGAGCTTGTTTGCGAATGCGAAGATTTTTATGTCTTCAATAAGGTTGCGGCGTGTTGTCAGCGCACGGTCGAAGGGGAGCTCTATCAGACCGAATCGGTCGGCAATTTGCATTTGACGCGCGACGACTACTTAAAGATTATCGGAGGCAAGACGGCGTCCCTGATCGAGTGCGCGGCCGTTCTCGGCGCGTATCTTGGCGGCGCGCCGAAAGCGGATCTTGATAAATATGCGCGCGTCGGTCAATCGCTGGGCGTCGCGTTCCAGATAGTCGACGACGTCCTCGACCTGGTAGGGGACGAGGAGAAGCTCGGTAAGACGCTCGGAACAGACTTAGAAAACAAAAAAGAGACGCTGCCGCTCATCGTCTATTTCGAAAACGCGACTGACGAGGACCGCGCTAAGATGCACAAGAGGATCGACTCGGGCGTCAAGGCGGAGGATCGCGCGGAAGTAGCGGCTATCCTCAAAGAGTCGGGCGCGGTCGACGAGGCGATCGGCGAGGCGAAGAAGCTGGTCGAGGAAGCTCTTGCGATTATCGCCGGGCTGCGCGAAACGGCGGAAAACGACGATCGCGAAGACGCGCTGGCCGCGTTGGATTCTTTAGCGCAGCTTGCGCGATTCGTCGTTAAACGAGACAAATAGACTTCTGGAGGGACACGAATATGGCTGCTGAATACCCTGCGCTCCGCGCGGAGTTTGCCGACGTTCCGATCGCGCATTTGGCGACGGAATTTGGCGGAACGCCCCTTTACGTCTACGACGCGGCGACGATCAAAGCGCGCTGCGCGAGTCTGCGGGACTTCGGAACGGTCCGGTTTGCGCAAAAAGCGTGTTCTAACCTTGCTATTTTGAAATTGATTAAGGATCAGGGCGTCAAAGTCGACGCGGTGAGCGCGGGCGAGATCAGGCGCGCGCTGACGGTCGGCTACGCGCCGGAAGAAATCGCGTACACGGCGGATATCTTCGACGACGACGCGCTCGAGCTCGTTACGGGCGAGGCGTTCGGCTGCGTCGTGAACGTCGGTTCGCCCGACATGATCTATCAGCTCGGGTGCAAACTTGGCGATCGCGCCGCCGGGGTCGAACTGACGATGCGCGTCAACCCGGGGTTCGGACACGGACACAGCGAGAAGACGAACACGGGCGGTCCGCTTTCGAAACATGGGATTTGGTTCTCGCAAATTCACCGGTGCGTCCAGATGGCGGAGCATTTCGGTATGGATATTACCGGCCTGCATATGCATATTGGGTCGGGGAGCGATTTCGAACATTTGTCGCAGGTATGCGAGATGATGGAATCGGTCGCGACGGCGATCGGGTCGCGCGTCAAGACGATCAGCTGCGGGGGCGGGCTACCCACGCCTTACCGCACGGGCGAAGAATATTTCGACGTCGCGCGCTATACGGAAATTTGGCATAAGTCGATCGCGAGTCTCGAAGCGAGTTTCGGACATAAGATCGAACTAGAGACGGAGCCGGGCCGCTATCTCGTCGCCGATTCCTGCTGCCTTATCTCGAAGATCTGCGCTATTAAGAAACAGGAAGAGAATATCTTCTACCTTGTCGACGCGGGCTTTACGCACCTTGTCCGTCCGATGACGTACGGAAGTTACCATCCGATCTCCATCGCGCACAATCCGGTCAACGGCGCCCCGACCGCCGAAGGAACGCAAGACGTCTTCGTCGGAGGTCCGCTGTGCGAGTCCGGCGACGTCTTTACGCAAGCGGAGGACGGCTTCGTTGTGAAAAGGACCTTGCCGATCGCGAACGTCGGCGACTACCTTATTTTGGAAGTCGCCGGGGCGTACGGCGCCGCAATGGCGTCCAATTACAACTCGAAATACCTGGCGCCGGAAGTCCTCGTCGAAGACGGCGTCCCGAGGTTGATCCGTAAAAAGCAGTCGTTCGAACACCTGATTGCAAACGAAATCTTTTGAGCGGAGCTATCGAATCTCGAAATTCACTTACCAGCCGTCAAGGCGTCATCGGGCGTTTTGACGGCTCTTTTTTTGCACGCGGGCGCCTCGGAATGACGCTCCGTTTCTGAAGCGACTCCATATTGCACTATAATTTGCTTATAAAATCCAAGATTATCAGTGAAAGGCGCTGCGCGGCAGTTTTTCTGCGTCCTAAGATTTCGGAACAGGTCGGCAGAAACTACGACGGCGCCGCACGATCAATCACTGAACCGATAGGAGGAAATTCATGGCGTCAAAACGAGTTGCCGCTGTAGATCGATCGCGATGCGCTAGTTGCGGCGCGTGTGAAAACGTCTGTCCCCGGAGCGCCATTAAGGTCAAAGGGGGCTGCTATGCTGTTGTTGATGAAGAACAATGCGTCGGCTGCGGGAAGTGCGCTAATATCTGCCCGGCGGGGAGCATTGAGATAAAGGAGAGGGCAAAGGCATGAAAAAAAAGCGATGGTACGACTACCTATGGCTCTGGGCGATCCTCTATTTTACTCTGGGGTTCTTCAATATCCTCTTTGCCTGGCTTGGGATGATCGATTTTCTGCTGCCGTTGGCGTTGGCCATTTTTGGCGGGAACAAGTTCTTCTGCAACCACCTTTGCGGACGAGGTCAGCTCTTCAACAAGTTGGGCGGCGACCTGAAATGTTCCCGCAACAAGCCGACCCCGCGTTGGCTGGCGTCCCGATGGTTCCGGCTCGCCTTTTTAGTCTTCTTCTTGACGATGTTCGGCAATATGGTCTTTCAGACCTATCTTGTGGGCTCAGGCGCCTCCTCGCTGCGTGAATTCGTCACGCTCTTCTGGACGTTCCAAGTCCCGTGGGGCTGGACCTACGCCGCCGGAACAGTTCCCGATTGGGTCGCGCAGTACAGCTTCGGCTTCTACAGCATCATGCTGACCTCGCTTCTTCTGGGGCTCATTGTCATGGCGCTCTTTAAGCCGAGAACATGGTGCGCGTTCTGTCCGATGGGGACGATGACGCAGGAGATCTGCAAGTTAAAGAACAAAAAGCAATAAAATTTTCTTATAACTTGCTTTCTTGCTAATTATTCAAATGACTTCTCGAGACGATTGTGCTATACTCTAGTCAATGAAGGGAGCGACGGCGGCGCCGCCGGGCGTTCTCATCATGTTGAAATTTTTGCGATACGTCGGCAAGACGCCGTCCGCCTCCGGCGACGCGCGCTTTTGTCGGCGCAGTCAATTCAATATCTCGGTTGATAACGAGCAAGCAATAAGGAAGAAGAAATGCGAACGTCTTTTTTAACACTGCTGACCTTGGCGCTCCTCATAGCGTCGACAGGTCCGGCTTCGGCCCAGGTTTTGCAGCAGAACGACAAGACCATTTTTTTAGAAGCGGAATCTTTTGCCGATAAAGGGGGCTGGGGAATCGACACGCAATCGGTCGATTCGGTCGGCTCGCCCTATTTGATCGCGCACGGCTGGGGCAATCCGGTCGCAGACGCGAAGACGAACGTCGTTTTCCCGGCGGCGGGCGAATACCGCGTTCTGGCGCGCACGCGCAACTGGGTCGCGCCGTGGACGCCGGAATACGCGCCCGGCAAGTTCCAAATCGCCGTCAACGGCAAGAAAATTGGGACCGAATTCGGCACGAACGGAATCGATTGGGCTTGGCAAGAAGGCGAGACGATAACGATCGGCGCCGACGAACTTGACGCGGAAATCGCCCTGTGCGACTTGACCGGCTTCGACGGCCGCGTCGACGCGCTCGTCTTCACCGCCGACAAGGATTTCGCGCCCGGCAACGACCTCGAGTCGCTCGCCGCGATGCGCAAAGACGCGCTCCGCTTGCCCGACGAAATCCCGGTCGCCGCTGACGGCAAGGTCTACGATCTTGTCGTCGTCGGGGGCGGCATAGCCGGAACCTGCGCCGCAGTCTCCGCCGCGCGGCTCGGCGCGAGCGTCGCGTTCGTCCAGGATCGGCCCGTCCTTGGCGGAAACGGAAGTACGGAAATCCGCGTCCACCTCAATGGAGACATTAACCTTCCTCCGTATCCTAACGTCGGCAATTTGACGAAGTTAATGGGGCCTCACGGCGGCGGCAACGCGCGCGAAGCCGGGCATTATAAAGACGAGCAGCGTCTGGAGCTTGTCGAAAAAGAAAAGAATATCGACTTGTACCTCAGCGTTCGCGTCGATCGAGTCGACGTCGAAGAATTGGACGGCTCTATCCGCATTTCGAGCGTTTGCGGCTCGCATATCGAGACGGGTCAGCAGCTTAGGTTTCTAGGCAAGACGTTCGCCGACTGCACGGGGGACGGCGTCGTTGGGTTCCTCGCCGGCGCCGATTTCCATATGGGGCGCGAAGCGAAGGCGGATTACGACGAGCCGAGCGCTCCGGAACAAGGGGACAAGATGACGATGGGCTCGTCGGTCCAATGGAACACGGCGGAGACTGACGAACCGACGACGTTCCCCGAGCTGCCTTGGGCGATTCAGTTCAATGAAGAAACGATCAAGCCGTCGACTCACGGCGATTGGGACTGGGAAGGGGGCATGAACCGCGACCAAGTCTATGAGATGGAACGGATTCGCGACGTCGGACTGCGCGCCGCTTACGGGCATTGGTCCTATATGAAGAACCATACCCCGGCGGGCTGGGAAGAGAAAGTCAAGAACCGCAAATTGAACTGGACCGCATACGTCGCGGGCAAGCGAGAATCTCGCCGACTCCTTGGGGACGTCGTCCTTCGCGAGCAGGACGTCGTCGACGCGCATCCGTTTGAAGACGCGTCGGTTACGACCACCTGGTCGATCGACTTGCACTATCCGGAACCGTCGAACTTGAAGCATTTTCCACAAGAGCAGTTCCGCGCGATCTGCGAACAAGTTCAGATCAAGCCGTATGCGATCCCCTACCGCTGCTTCTATTCCCGCAACGTCGACAACCTGTTCATGGCGGGCCGCAACATCAGCGTTACGCACATTGCGCTCGGCACGATCCGCGTCATGCGCACCGGCGGCATGATGGGCGAAGTCGTCGGGATGGCCGCGTCAATCTGTAAGGATCACGACTGTCTTCCTCGAGACGTCTATGAGTCATACCTTGACGAGCTTAAGGCGCTGATGGAAAAAGGGGTCGCGCCTCCGACCCCTAAGGCCAGCGCGCTCGTTCGTCCGAAATGGCTGACGGAGGACGCTAAAAATATCGCGCCGCAAGCGACGATTACCGTCGACAGCGAATATACGCGAGGACCGAAATACCCGAAAGAGAATATCAACGACGGCAAGTTCGATATCAGCAGCAACGAAGGACGCTGGGTCAGCGACGTCGACGACGGACATTGGGTCGATTTCTATTTTGAGGAGCCCGTAACGATCAACGCGATGCGCATTGTCTCCGGGCAGATGGGCGGAAAGACCCCGATCCGCGATTTCCACCTGATGTACGAGAAGGACGGCAAGTTCGTCGATATTCCCAGCACGAACGTTACCGACAATGAAGCGGTTATCATCGGCATGAAATTTGAGGACGTTACTTTTACTTCTAAGCGATTCCGACTCATGATCACGCAGACGCCCGGCGGTCTTGCGCGGCTCTACGAAGTCGAATTCTACTGCGTCGACTAGTCTTTTCGGAGGACGCGCCGCTCCGCGCTTCCATGCGAGGACGTCGCGTCTTTCCCGCTTGCAGAAACCGGCGACTAGCGTATAATAAACCGACTAAGGATAACTCTGCTTATCAAGGGGTTTTAATATTATGATCATAGGACCGGTATTTGCGCGGGAAGCGACGATTGCGCCTCGTCGCGATAAGACATACCTTGGCCGCGGCGTTTACGGGGGCTTTTTGCTTCTGGTCGTGAGCGCCGCTTGGCTCGTTATGAGCGGCACGCAGCAGGTCGTCGACGTCGGCGATTACGCGCGTTTCGGCTCGTCTCTCTTTATGCTTTTGGCGGCGCTTCAACTTGTAGTTGCGCTCTTTTTTGGCGCGATGCTCGCCGTGGCTGCCGTTGGGCAGGAAAAAGACCGCAAGACGCTCGTCTTGCTCCTGTTGACCCGGCTGTCGAACAGCGAGCTCGTCTTGGGCAAGTTGAGCGCGGCGCTCTTGCAGATCCTGCTCTTTATCGTCGTGTCGATCCCGATTCTATTGTTGACCGCCGCGTTAGGGGGCGTTTCGTACGGACAGGTAACGCGCGTCGTCGTTGTTACGCTCTTTGCGACGATCGCGAGCGGTTCGCTAGGTTCGTGCGTCGCACTTTGGCGCGATAAGACGTTCCAAGCGCTTTCGGCGACGATCCTCGCTCTCACGATTTGGCTTGGTTTTTGGGAAGCGGTCGGATATGGCTTGTTGAACAAGACGTGGTTCGGCGTCTCGACCGACGTAATCGCGAGCGCGGCGAGCCCATGGCGCGCGATTCTGCTGGCCGCGAAACCGGACGATTTTGGCGCCGCGGCGTCCCTCTGGGAAGGCGTCCTCAACGCGCTGACGCCGGTTTGGCCGTTCTTAGCCGTGAGCGCCGCGTTCACGATCCTGGTCAATATGGCGGCGATTATGATGGTTCGCGTCTGGAACGCCTCTCGTGAAATACTGAAAAACACGACGATCGAACAAGACACGTGGCGTCAAGAGGCGATTCAAGCGCGTCTCGATCGCGAAGCCGCGGAGCGCCGCGAGCGCGAGACGGGAGTGCGCGACGACAATCCTTACAACGACTTGACCGACAATATCTTTGCGGTCGAAGAATCGCTGGACGACGTGGAAGCGCGCGAAGGGACGACGGGCGTCGCGGTCGCGGCGCGCGAAGTTCTCGCGAAGAAGTCTGGAGTAGCGACCGAGGAATCGATCGAGACAGGCGTTGCGCCCGAGGGCAAATACACGATCGATCCGTCTATTTCTTCGATCGGCAAAGCGCGTCAGGTCTGGGACAACCCGATCCTGTGGCGCGAAATATGCACGCGCGCGTACGGCCGCAAGACCTTTATCGTGCGGATCGTCTACTTCCTCCTGTTCGTTTTAGCGGCGCTCTCGTTGCGCCAGACTTTTGCGACGTTCGCGACGCCCTCGATCGCGCAGCTCGCCGCTCCGACCTTGCCCCTTATCTTGCTCTCGATGTTCCTCTTGAACGCGCAAGCGATCGCGTCGATGACGTCGGAACGGGACTTAGGCGCGTTTCCGCTCCTGCTCGTGAGCGACCTGGAGCCGAAAGAATTCGTCTTTGGCAAATTGCTCGGCGCTTTCTACAATATGAAAGAAGCGATGATCTTCCCGCTCCTGTTGTGCGGCTATTTGGGGTACAAAGGCGCGATGGAGCCGTCGACGACCTTTTATCTCCTCGTCGGGATCCTGGTCCTCTACTTTTTCGTCGCGATGATCGGCGTCCATATCGGGCTTCAATACGAGAACACGCGCACCGCGTCGGCGACAAGCTTAGGCGTCGTCTTCTTCCTGTTCGTCGGCGTCGCGGTCTGTATCTGGACGATGCTCGCGTTTAGCGGGTCCTTCGAAGCGCAGCTGCAGCCGTTCCTTGCGTTTATGCTCGGAGGCGGGATCGGGCTCTACGTCGCTCTCGGCGCGCGCAACCCGTCCCGAGCGATCGCGCTGGCGTCCTTTACGCTTCCGCCCGCGACCTTCTACGCCGCGACAAGCTTTATGCTCGGCAAGCCGTTCCTCGTCTTCGTTGCGATCGTCGCGGCGTATTTCTTCGCGTCCCTTGCGATGTTGATCCCCGCGATCGACGAATTCGACGTAGCGACGGGCCGCTCCACCGCCGACTGAGCTTAGCGTCAGCCCTATAATAGCCAAAACCGCTCGAAAGAACCTGTGCAAAGCGTTCTTTCGAGCGGTTTTTATTTCAGTTCGGACAAGTCGACGCGCGCGAGTTCTTCCGGCGGCGACCCATTCTGGACGCAGCACGCGCGGCAGTACCGGTCCGACAAGTCGTATTCGCGGAAGGAATACGAACGCGCGTCGCCTCTTTGGTCGACCGTTATCGTCGCGCCGTCGATCAAAATTGCGAAATCGTTCGGTTCGAGCGCGAGCCCGAGCCCGGTCGCTTTCATGAAGGACTCTTTCAGCGTCCAGAGCCTGCAGAAATACCGCCTCCGCGCCGCGTCTTCGAGCGCCATGAGCCGCGCGAGTTCCTCCGGATGCAGGACGCGCTCGGCGACGCTCAGTTCGACGTCGTCGATCGCGTCGACGTCGCAGCCGATTTCGTTGGCGCTCACGGCGCAGAGCGCCTGCGAGCCGGAGTGCGACAGGTTGAACCGGACGTCAGGACGCTTAAGCAAATACGGCTTGCCGCCGGGCTCTTCCGCAATCGGTTCGTCCGGGTCGAGCCCGAGTTCCGCGAGCGCGAACCGCAACAGCGCGTCGGCTCCCAGGGAGAGCCGCTTGTCTTTGTCGAACCGCAGGAAATCGATTTTTTCGCGCCTTCTTTCGCTCGTCCGTTCGTAGAGCTTCTGGAACAGGGCGCTCTCTTCAAGCGCGCCGACGTCGGCGCAGCAGATCCTAGTCGGCGTCTTCACGGTCATGGTCAATTCGTCTTGAAGTACTCGATTTCCGCGAGCAGCTTGACCATTTTGTCGAGATACTCGGGGTGCGTAAGGGGCCACGCGAACCCCAGACGGTAGAGCGCTTTGGTCGTATAGGACGTGTCGGAGCCGATACGGACGCGCAGCTGGTATTCTTCTTTCTTGGCGTCCTGACCGGCGTCAGCCGCGTCGACGCGGGCAAGGTACGCGACGAGCCCCGTGAACGCCGCGGCGTCGTTGGCGTCTTGAAGGGCGCTCTTGAAGCGCTCGACGAAGGCGTCTTTGTCGATGATCGAGACGTGCAAGCCCAGCTTATTCATCGCGTTGACGAAGTAGCCGTAGTGGACCTTATGGCAGTTCTGCGCGTGGAAGACGGTGAATTCGTCCGGCGTTCCGGCAAGGAGCACAAACGCTTTGGCGGCGTAGTCGATCGGCGAGAACTCGAGTTCCGCGTCCATCATGTCGACCGGATAGCATCCGAGCTTGCGGTATCCGAGCATCTGCTTGACGAACGCGCTCGTCGACGCGTTGACTTGGAATTCTCCGTCTTCTTCGCGCGCCGTCAAGTTGCCGAGCCGAATAATCTTGCCGCGGATCTTGCCGCGCGACGTCGCGTCGATAATCGCTTGTTCTGCTAAGTACTTCGAGTAGACGTACTTGTTCGGCAACGCCTGCCCGACGTTCAAGCAGTTCTCGGCAAATTTGAAGTCGAGCGGGACGTTCCCGTCGACCGATTCGCCGGCGACGCTGAGCGAGGACGCCTGCACGAGCTTCGCGCCGGTCTTTTCGGCAAGCCGGACGAGCGGTTCGACGCCCCCGAAATTATCCTCAACGCTCGCGTCCCCTTTGACATAGCGCCTGAAATTGCCGGCGCAGTTGACGATCGTGTCGAATCGATACGCCGCTAATTTTTTGTCGACGTCGGGGTCGCCCAGTTCGCCCTCGACAACGGCGACGCGCTTGTAGAAGCTCTCTTGGAACCAGGTTCCAAAACGGCGCTTCATAATCGTTTCGAACCGCTCTTTTGCCGCTCGCCCGTTCTTCTTGCGCACGACGCAGACGACGGCGCCGTCGGTCGTCGTCAGGAGTTCCTTGAAGACGTAGCTGCCGAGGAACGACGTAACGCCGGTCAGAAGGACGTCCCCGACGCCGGCGTTGCCGATAGCGTCAAGATTCGCGGGCGCGTTGTATTCGAGCGCCGAATAATCGTACTTCTCCTTTTCAGCTCCGGAGGGCGCGAAGACGTCGGTCGTCTTTCGCTGCTGTACGAATACGGCAAGCAGCCGAGGGGTCGGGTTGTCGAACAGGTTCTTGTAGGTGATCGAGAACCCCGCGACCTTTGCTTTGACGAGCGCTTGAACGGCGGAAATCGAGGCGCCGCCAATTTGGAAGAAGTCGTCGTCCGCATAGACCTTGTCGAGGTGAAGGACGTTCTCAAAGATTTCGCAGAACGCGGATTCCGTATCGTTTTCCGGTTCGAGTCCGGTTTTTATCGCGACTTGCGCCGGCTTCGGCAATTTGCGCTGGTCGACTTTGCCGTTCGAGGTCGTCGGAATCGCGTCCAGCTGGGTCGTCACGGCGGGGACCATGTAGGGCGGCTTCTTCGACCTGACGTACGCGTTCAGCGCGTCGGCGTCGA